>REGJ01000009.1 GCA_003702525.1 Candidatus Nitrosopumilus sp. | reverse complement strand
ACCAACACCAGAACCAACACCAGAACCAACACCAGAACCAACACCAGAACCAACACCAGAACCAACACCAGAACCAACACCAGAACCAACACCAGAACCAACACCAGAACCAACACCAGAACCAACACCAGAACCAACATCTGATGATCCGTTTGAAGGAATCAAAGATGATGAGATTGCAACTTATTCCGATTTGTTTGATGTTCCTCCTCCAGAAAATGATGATGAAGCTTTCAAGCTAGGCAAAAAGATTCGTCAATGGATTAAAGATGGAAAACCAGAACCAGGTGACGAAGATGAAGAAGATGGAGAGTATGATGATGAAGAAGATGAAGAAGAGATTCAAAAACATGATAAAGAAGAACCAAAAAAGAAAAAGGGTAGGTTCGGGTTCTTTAGAAGATGAAACTAAAAACAAAAAATTTACTCACTTTAGCGGAATTGTCCCCAAAGGAATTTGTGGGTCTAATCGATGATGCAATCAAACTAAAAAAACAACTCAAGAAAGGTGCAAACAAACCTGTTCTAAAAAACAAAACACTAACAATGATTTTCCAAAAACCGTCTACTCGAACACGAGTTAGTTTTGAAATTGGAATGTCACAACTTGGTGGTTATGCAGTAAATCTCTCATCAAATGACATGCAGATATCACGAGGTGAATCAGTTGAAGACACTGCAAAGACTCTTTCACGATACACTGATTGTATAATGGCTCGTGTTTATGATCACAAACTGTTAGAACAGTTGTCTGAAAATGCAACCATTCCAATAATTAATGGACTCTCTGATACTTTTCATCCTTGTCAAATCTTGGCAGACTTTATGACAATAAAAGAAAAAAAGAAAAAAATCAAAGGAATAAAGATTGCATGGGTTGGAGATGGAAACAATGTCTGCAACTCTATGATTTATGGTGCAGCATTGGCAGGTGCTACAATGTCTATTGCAACTCCAAAGGGCTTTGAGCCAGACAAAAAGACAGTCAAGGAAGCACAAAAGTCAACTACTATAGAACTGACATCCGATCCACTAAAGGCAGTAAAAAATGCCGATGTAGTAGTCACTGACACATATTCTTCAATCCATGATAATGATCCAAAGAAGATCAAAAAATTCCTTCCAAAATACCAAGTTAACCCCAAATTGATGGAGTCTGCAAAGAAAGATGCGATCTTTATGCATTGTCTTCCAGCAAAACGAGATCAAGAAGTTACTTCATCAGTGATTGACGGTTCACAATCTGTTGTTTGGGATGAGGCAGAAAATCGTCTTCATTCTCAAAAGGCATTGCTTGCCTCGCTCATTCGCGCTTAACGTATATAAGAGCACGTTCAAACTCGAATTCTATACATGGCATATTCAAAAATATTGAGGAGACTGCGCGAGGAGAAGACCAATTATCGTAAACGTAGTACAATGTTGATGGGTAAGCGTGACTTTATCACTGTAAACATTACTAATGAAAATACTCAAGTCCAAATTCTAACACCTGGCATGACTGGCGACAAGGTTGTTGCATCTGCACATTCTAGATATCTTCTTGAAAAAGGCTGGAAGGGTTCTAGAAAGAGTGTCCCCGCAGCATATCTGACCGGATACTTGGCAGGAAAGAAAGCACTTGGACAAGGTGCAAAGGATGCAATCTTGTATACTGGAACCAAAAGATACACACAAAGAATGGCGGCAGCTCTCAAAGGAGTAATTGATGCTGGTCTAGAAGTTCCAGCAAACGAAGAAACATTTCCATCTGAAGAGAGAATTAATGGTGAACATCTTACTGTTAAAAACGAAGTTTCTAAAATGAAATCTACAATTGATACTGAGGTAAAATAAAATGAGTCAAACAACAGAATCTAAACCACAAGGAGAACGAAGAGGAAAGCCTGCACCAACTTATGGTGGAGGTAGACCTGATGCCAAAGGTGGAGACAGACCAAGAAGACGAAGAGAACCAGAAGAAGAAGTTTGGGTTCCAAAAACAATTCTTGGACAAAAAGTTGCATCCGGAGAAATTTCGTCACTAGAAGAAATTATTGAATTAGGATTAAGAATTCAAGAAGCAGGAATTATCAAAAAATTACTTCCTGACTTGAAGAGTGAAGTAGTTGATGTTGGAATTATTCAAAAGATGACATCAAATGGTCAATCAACTAGATTCAAAGCAATCGTTGCAACTGGAAACGAGAACGGTTACTTGGGAATTGGACAAGGAAAATCAAAACAAATGAGAATTGCGATTGAAAAAGCAACTAATGCTGCTTATCTTAATGTCAACCCAATCAAGTTAGGATGTGGCAGTTGGGAATGCAGATGTGATCAAAAACACTCAGTACCATTCAAAGTAAAAGGAAAAGGTGGTAGTGTTACAATTGAAATTATTCCTGCACCTCGTGGATTAGGTCTTGTAGCAGGCGGTAAAATTAAACGATTATTGGAGTTAGCAGGTCTAAAAGATGCTTGGACTACTGCAAAAGGTTCAACACCTACAATGAACTCCACTTCAAAAGCTATCTTGGACTGTCTTAGACAGACATTTAGTCAGGGTTGATGAGAAATGGCAAACGCAGTACTAGTTGTTAGAATCAAAGGCCAAGCAGACTGTCCTTACTGGGCATCAACTACAATGGATTTACTAAAACTTGAAAAAAAGTATCGTGCAGTAATTCTTCCTGCAAAAGATAACTTACTTGGAATGCTAAAAAAAGTACAACACTATGTTGCTTGGGTTGATCTTGATGCAGAGTTAGCACAAGAACTCATTGACAAAAAAGCAAGAAAGTCTGGATACAAGAAAGTAACTCCAGAAGATCTTAAAGAATTAGGATATGCAAGTTCTGCAGAATTAGCTGCAGCATTAACTGAAGGAAAAACAATGTTATCAAAATTAAAACCACTAAAACCTTGGTTTGCATTAGCACCACCAAGACACGGATTCAAGAGAAGTACAAAGAGATTGTATGGACAAAAAGGAATTCTTGGAAGAAACAAAGAACTCGCAACAATTGTTAGGAATATGATTTAACATGGCAACAAGATTAAGAAAAACAAGACGACTTAGGGGAGGACGCCACATGGGATGGGGCCAAGTAGGTCAACATCGTGCAAGTGGTCACAAAGGTGGTCTTGGAGTTACTGGAATGATGAAACATCATTGGAGTACAACACTAAAAGATGAACCAGATCATTACGGCCATGATTCAACTAAACCACCTCACCCAAATATTACCAAGAAATGGGCTAGCGTCCGTGATCTTGATGACTTGTTTACTAAGTTCGGTAAAGAAGAAGGAGGAAAGAAAGTCGTAGACCTTGAAAGTGCAGGTTACGAGAAACTCCTTGGCGGCGGAAAAGTATCAAACGCTTATTCTGTCAAAGTCACACAGTACACTGCATCTGCAGAAGAGAAACTCAAAGCAGTTGGCGGAGAAGTAATATCTACTGCAAAAGCAAAATCTGATGGGGAAGAGGTAGTTACAGAAGATGGCTGAGGGTACAGTTACCACCATCATTCGAAAGATGGTGTTTAAAGCAGAACCATATCTTCCTCAAGTTCCAAAACCAAAAAAGAAGATTCCATTATCCACTAGATTGCTCTGGTGTGGAGTTGCATTACTCATCTACATGGTAATGGGTCAGACTCCATTATTTGGAGCAACAACCCCTGAATTTGACTTTCTAGCATTTGCTAGAGTAATTTTTGCATCACAACAAGGCACACTTGTTGAATTAGGTATAGGGCCAATTGTAACTGCTGGACTCTTGATGCAATTGTTGAGAGGTTCAGACATTCTCAAATTTGACTTTAAGAAACCAGAGGAAAGAGGTGTATTTCAAACTGCAACAAAGATGGTAACTTATGTTGTAATTGTAGCTGAATCTATTGTATATGGCGTAGCAGTCTATGGTCCTGGAGTAGCGGATCCTAACATACTGTATGTCATGGTCGGGCAGCTGATGGCGGCGTCGATTATTATCATGTTCTTAGACGAATTAATTCAGAAAGGCTGGGGTCTTGGTAGTGGAATCAGTCTCTTCATTATGGCAGGTGTTGCTCAACAAATTCTGTGGAGTCTGTTCAGCCCGTTGCCAGCTGGTGATGGAGGAACGATTGGTATCATTCCATACATTGGACAATCAATCATGGCAGGTGATCTATCAAACATCATGTTCCGTTCAAACCAGTTGCCGAGCATCTTTGGTCTGTGTCTGACGGCGGGTGTTATACTGATACTTGTCTTCACACAAGGAATGAAGATTGAGATTCCAATTGTATCTACAAAATACAGAGGATTCTCTGCAGTCTATCCAATTAAGATGATGTACGTATCAAACATTCCAGTTATTTTGGCATCTGCACTTACTGCAAACGCCGTCTTCATCTTCCAGATGTTGTGGGCCAATGCGAATCCGCGTAACAATAATTTCTTTATGAATTTCATAGCGCAATTCGACCCAACGAGTCCGTCGACTCCAATTGGTGGTCTTATCTATTACATCACGCCACCTAGAGGTCTAGATGTTGCAGCATTGGATCCTGGACGTGCTGTTGGCTATGTCCTATTCATGATTGGAATTGTAATTGTATTTGGTAGGTTATGGGTAGAGCTTGGTGGTCTTTCACCAAAGAGCGCAGCTCAAAACTTGCTTGATGCAGATGTTCAGATTCCTGGATTTAGAAGATCAAACAAACCCGTTGAAGCATTGTTGAACAAGTACATTCCATCAGTCACTATTATTGGCTCAGCTATTCTGGGTCTGTTAGCAGGTGCATCTGATGTTTTGGGTGTATTTGGTTCTGGTATCGGAGTTTTACTTATGGTAGATATTCTCATCAACTATTATACACAATTAGTTAGAGAACAAGTCGAAGTTGCAATGCCGCGTTTGGGTGCTCTACTTGGCAGAAAGTAAGAAAATCATTCTAGTTGGAATCCCAGGAGTTGGGAAGACTACATTATTATCTAAAATTGTAGATCACATTAAAGATCATCAAAAAAGCGTTAGTGTTGTAAGTTATGGAACTTTGATGTTTGAGGTTGCAAAAGAAAACGGTCTTAGTGATAGAGACGAGCTACGAAAACTACCGATCGGAAAACAACAAGAACTGCAAAAACTTGCAGCCGAAAAGATTGCAGCACACACTGAAGAAATTGTAATTATCGATACTCATGCATTTATCAGCTCTCCAGAAGGATACTACCCTGGACTCCCAGAACATGTTCTCAAAATTATCAAACCATCAAACTTTGTCTCGGTCTCTGCAAAACCTGAGGAAATCTATAGTAGAAGGATGAGCGATGACACTAGAAACCGAGACAAGATCACCCTTGCAAATGTCAAAAAGGAACTAGACGTCCAATCAGGTATGATTTCCGCATGTGCAGTAATTACAGGCTCACCAGTCAAGTACATCCTCAATCGTGAGGGAAAGGTTGATGAAGCAGCAGATAAGATAATCAATTCATTAGGACTGTAAAAAATGGACTTTAGCTTTATTCTACTATTTATCGAATCAATACCTCTCCAGTTTGACTTCTTTGGAGGTGAAAGGGGTGCACTAGGAAGCGATGATCCAATAATCAAAGGATTGATTCTCTCAATGTTTGCAGTTACAGGATTTGGTATTTTACTTAACATATTCAATGCTGCAGTCAGAAAGAAGATGGTTGATCAAGTAAAACTGAAACGAATTATGAAAGAAACACGTGGATGGCAAAAAGAAAGAATGGCTGCAATGCGTCAAAAAGATACTGCAAGAGCAGCTGAACTCAACAAGAAATCTGCATACATGAACAAGATGTCCATGGAGATGATGCAGATGAACATGAGACCAATGATGATTACATTTGTTCCATTGATTTTGATATTCTATCTTGTGTTGCCACAACTATTTGCTTACACTGTAGCTGTGTCCCCAATTCCTCTAAATGTAATTCCTGGAGATATGTTCCAACTTACTTGTACCGCAGAACAAGCAGCAGACCCTGAACATGTTTGTCAAACAGAAAATGCATTGTATCTTTGGGCATGGTATTTCTTGTCTTCAATTGCATTCAGTGGCATTATTATGCGACTAACCAAAACATCAATGGATCTCAGTTGACAAAATCCATAGTAATTTCAGGTCCTCCTGCTGTAGGAAAGACAACTGTTGCAAAAGGATTAGCAGAAGAATTTTCATTACAATATCTTAGTGGTGGTGATGTTCTCAAAGAGATGGCAAAAGAACAAGGTTTTGATTCTGCAGGTGATGATTGGTGGGACACAGAAGAAGGAATGAAATTTCTCAATCAACGAGAAGAAAATTCAGAATTTGATAAAAAACTAGATGAAAAACTAACCAAACTATTCAATGATGGAGGTATGGTGATTACCAGCTATACCCTTCCTTGGCTAATCAAAGATGGGATTAGAATCTGGCTTGAAGGCTCCCATGAGAGCAGCACAAAAAGAATGCAGACAAGAGATGATATGAGTCCAGAGGATGCATATCAAATTACAAAACAGAGATTTGACAAAAACAAGGCACTCTACAAAAAACTATATGATTTTGATTTTGGTGATGACAAGTCAGTCTTTGATGTTATTATAAACACTGACAATCTTACAGCCCAACAAGTAATTGATGTCGCAAAAGAAACGGTGAGAAAGTTACTATGACACTAAAACAACTAGAGAATCTAATTGAAGTTGATCAAGACATTACTGATGATGCATATGGCACATACTATGACAAAAGAACAATAGAACAACTACTAAACTATGGAATTATTTTACTCGACAAACCACCAGGACCTACAAGTCATGAGACTGTTGCATGGACCAAAAGAATCTTGAAACTGCCAAAGATTGGACACAGTGGGACACTAGACCCACAGGTTTCAGGAGTACTTCCTTTAGGATTAGGTGAGGCAACAAAAGCTCTAGGTGTTTTACTCTTTGGTCCAAAAGAGTATCATGCACTAGGACGTGTTCATTCTCTTCCTTCAAAAGAAAAACTACATGAAGTAATTGAATCACTAACTGGTGAAATTTACCAAAAACCTCCACAACGTTCAGCAGTAGTTAGACAAACAAGAACCAGAACCATTTACGAATTTGAAGTACTAGAGCAAAAAGAGAGACTGTTGTTAACTAGAGTGTTGTGTGAAGCTGGAACATACATTAGAAAATTGTACTATGACCTAGGTGAGATTTTGGGACCTGGTGCAACCATGATTGAGCTTCGAAGAACTAGAGTTGATCAATTTAGGGAAACTGATGGATTGGTGACTCTACATGAACTTGCAAATGCATTTGCATTATGGGAAGAAAAGAAAGATGATTCCAAACTAAAGAGTATGATTCAGCCTGTAGAACATGCACTAAGCGAATTAAAATCAGTAGTTATTCGTGACTCTGCAATTGATGCAATGTGCCATGGTGCACAACTTGCAATTCCTGGAATCTTGCAAATATCTCCTAATTTGAATAAAGGTGACATTGTTGGAATTTACACTCAGAAAGGAGAAGCAGTTGCATTGGCAGAAGCAACAATGTCTGCACAAGAAATTCAAGATGCAGTAAAGGGATATGCATTTGAAACAAAGAGAATAATCATGGCTCCAAACACCTATCCTAAAAAATGGAGAACAAAACCAACTTCAAAAGAATAAGAAATTGCTCTCAAAAAGTCTAGTTATTTTTGTTGGAATCGGAATAATTTCTGGATTGTTATTTGGAATTTATCTTATTGATGTCAAAAATACCAGTCAACTTGTTTACGTTGAAGGTCCTGGAATTTCTGTTGTAACTGAAAAGTTTGATTTTAAGAAAGGTGAAATGATTAACATCAAAATCATGAATACTGGAACTGTTCCACTTTCATTTTCTGATGCATCATATGGTCTAAGAGTTACGGGGCTCTCTGGAATGCTAATGTATTCTCCAACATCTGCACAAGTAATATCAGAACTAAAACCAAATGAAGAGATTGAATTTTCTTGGGATCAAATTAACAATGATGGAGATTCAGCTCTTGAAGGTCTTTACAAGATCTCAGCAAAAGGATTTGATGAGAATGGAGACAAAGTAGAACGTTCAACTACTATTACCATCTGGAAGTAGTAATACCATTTATAATCAGATTCTAAAAACTAGATTTGTCGCAAGACTTGTGCCGGGGTCGCCTAGCCTGGTAGGGCGCGCGCCTGGAAATTGTTAACCATAAAGCGCGTTCTCGCAAGGGAACGGGAGTTCAAATCTCCCTCCCGGCGCCATTTTAGATCTTTTTGAACTATTTTATGCGTAAAAGTTAAAAGTAAATTTTTGAAGCAACCATCATGGTCAAATCTTTACAGTATGCTGCTGTAATTGGCCTATTCTCAATTTTACTTGCTAGTGGAATTTCTGGCAGTGTTTCTGCATTACCTGAACAAATTCGAGACAGATATGTCGTTATTCTAAATGATGGTGCTGAACCATGGTCTGTTGCAAATGAGATGGCACAAGAACGTGGATTGGCAATTTCTAATGTCTATGGAAATGCAGTTAATGGATTTAGTGCAACAATTCCAAAAGGACAATTAGATAAAGTGTCATCTGATTCAAGAGTGAAATATATCGAACAAGATGCTATTGTCACAATTTACAAAAAACCTGCCGATAAACCCGGAAAAGGTGGAAATGGTGATGATGATTCAACCACTCCTTCACAAATTACTCCTACCGGAATTTCATTAATCAAATCAACTACAACTGGTACTGTAGATGTTAATATTGCAGTAATCGATACTGGAATTGACACAAACCATCCTGATCTAAATGTTGTTGATGGTGCAAATTTTGTTTTTAGAGGAAAAAATAGTTTTGATGATGGACATGGACATGGAACTCACGTAGCTGGTACTATTGCTGCAATTGATAATAATCAAGGTGTAATTGGTGTAGTTCCTGGAGCAAACTTGTATTCTGTTAGAGTCTTAGATAATTCTGGTTCTGGAACTATTTCTGGAGTAATTGCTGGAATTGATTGGGTTGCATCAAATTCTGACATAATTGATGTTGCTAACATGAGTCTTGGTGGAAGTTACTCTCAAGCAATTAATGATGCCGTAGAATCTGCAATTTCTGCAGGAGTTGTATTTGTTGTTGCAGCCGGAAACGAAGACACAGACGCATGTTCAACATCTCCTGCAAGTGCACCTAACGCAATTACTGTTTCTGCACTTGACGACAGAGATGGCAGTTTAGATAACAATGACTTTTTTGCATCCTTTAGTAATTCTGGTACCTGTGTTGATATGATTGCTCCTGGTGTACTTATCGAGTCCACATGGAAAGGTGGTAGTTATGATACAATTAGTGGAACTAGTATGGCAAGTCCTCATGTTGCAGGAGCTGCTGCATTATACTTGGTAGCAAACCCAGGGTCTAGTCCTGCAGATGTACGAGACGCACTAGTAAGTGCTGGAAGCTTAAGTTGGAATAATAGTGAAGATCCTGATACTATTAAAGAGCCATTACTTGACGTCTCTGGAATCTAATAGTCTAATCTCAAATTACAAAAATTTACTATTTGTTTTCTAATTTCTCAACAATTTCTGAAAATTTCCAAGGACCACAATGTGCATCCATTGTTTCACTTGCAAACAGTCCTGAGTTGTGTAGGTGATTTACAATGTGTGCTGCAAATGGGAGCGCACCAGTTGCTCCAGGAGAATTGTAGTTTAGTATGTGGAATGATGACTCTTCATCAAGCAAAATAACATCTGGCTCAAATTTTCCTTTATCGTTAATCACTGATGAGCGAATACCTGCTGTTCCTTTTTCAGTAATTTTATCTGCATCAATCTTTGGTAAAAATCTTCTAACTCTATCAACCATTGCAGATTTTGACATTGATGATTGAATCTCACTCATTGCCAATTCCTGGAATTGTTTGTCAAAGATTGCTTTTCTTGCACCTGAACCAATCATCTCAAGCATTTTTGGAAGAAAAGTTTTGAAATTTTCTGTCTTGTCATATCCATATGGACTAAATACAGGAACTGCATTGGGTCCAATCTCACAACTTCCATCAACTCGAATAATCCAATGTGGATCCAAGAATGGATAGTCTGGAAATTCTGGAACAGAATAGATGCTAGTTTTAGTTAGGTTGTTGTATTGTTTAGGTGCCCTCCAATATTCTCCCCTGAAATGAACGTCAGTTAGTTTTGTTCCAACTCCTAATTCATGTGCAATGTCTACTGCTTCTCCACCAGCTGCATTGATTACAAGGCTTGCAAAAATTTCATCTTCTTTGTTTAAAGTAATTTTCCACTTTCCATTCTCTTTTTTTATTTCAGAAACTTTTGAATCTAAAAGAAAACTTGTTCCATTCTCCTTACTATCTTGCATTAGTGATTTTGTGTATGTTGAATAGTCTGCAGAGCCATCTCTGTGAACATAAAGTGCAGCTTCACATTTTATTTCTGGTTCTATCTTTTTCATTTCTGCTTTGTCTAAAAGCTCAATGTCATTTTCTTCCAAACCGTTTTGCTTTCCCCATTTGAGATATTTCTCTAAAACTTTGATTCCCTTTTTGTCTAATGCAACTTCTATTACTCCATCTTTTTTAAATGGCAAATCATGTAACTTGGAATACTCTTCCCACATCTCAAATCCATGAAATGCTGCATTTGCAAACAGCTTTTTCTTTTCAGGATTGTACAGATATGGAGCATGAACCTTTCCAGTATTTCTTCCACTTGTGTGAAATGCAACATTTTTTGCCTGCTCTATTACTGCCACTTTTTTTGACTTGTTCAGACTAGATAGGAAATATGATATTGATGTTCCAAGAATTCCTCCGCCAATAATTACAACATCAAAATTTTTACCCATTAATTTTCAATTTATTTTCATTCTAGTTGATAATAAATGGAATCAGTAGCAATCAAGATTAATATCCAATAAAATCTAAAATTAAACCATGTTGCCTGATAAGTGCTCTGTTAGCAAAGAAGGAAAACAATGTCCTAGTCCACCCGAATTCATTGTATCAATTGTGGATGGAAAAGACGAGTATATGGTAGGTGTAACATGTGGCAGACATAGACAAGTTGTCTCTGGCAAAATTGGATTTTTGCAAAAAGAAGGTAAGATTCATGAAGGAAAAGTCAGTTTTTCACCTGTTAAGGCAGTTGGAACTGACTGTATTCATGGTGATGAAGATGATTTTATCCAAATTGATATGAATCGAGGTAAAAATTGAAATAATTTCCAATCTCTTTGAAAATATGCTTTTTGAATTACTATCTGACATCGTTAAAATAGAGAATGTCTTGTTTGTTGTAAAAAGTGAAGGTGCGACAAGTGAGGTTAGAAGCCCTCTTACTATAAGACAAAAAGAAAAATGGATTACTTTGGGTGAAAATGATGATCCTGCACACATGCATGTTGATTCAGAATTAATTACTCATGCAGAATTTGTACAAGAGGAAAAACCTGAACGTACAAGCTTTAGTGTTAGATTTTACAATAAAGATAATCAAAGAATATTGGCTGCATTTTTTACAAAGATGTATGATGATTCTAAAACACTAATTCCTGAAAGAAAAAAAGTATATGATGAACTAAACCAAAAGTTTTCTTCTAAAATTAATTTTTAAAAAAAACCTTGTCTGAAAAAGACAAGGAGAAAAAATATTATTCTTGAGATTTCTTCTTCTTTTCTTTTTCAGATTGTAGTTTAGCTAATTCTAATTCTTCGTTTGTATGTTTGAATTTTTTCAATCTGATTGGTATTCACCGTTTAGATATAAAAACTCCACATTTCTTTTGATAGTAACTTGGGCGTGAAATTCAGTATCCTACTGAATAGATCGGTTTTTTTCCATTCATTCCTAGATTGAGATTTTTTACAGTAATTTCTGCCATTTTGGCTCTGGTCTCTTTAGTTGAACTCCCTATATGTGGTGCTAGCACCACATTTTGCAATTTTGTTAGTGGGTGACTCTTGCTTATTGGTTCTAGTTCAAAGACATCTAGTCCTGCACCTGAAATTATTTTCTTTTTTAATGCAACAATCAAGTCTTTTTCATTTACCACTTTGCCTCTTGATGTGTTTATCAAAAATGCAGTGTCTTTCATTTTTTTGAAGACTTTCATGTTAAACATCTTGTCCGTCTCTTTTGTATGTGGTACATGAATTGAAATCACATCACTCTGGGTAATTAGTCTCTCAAATGAGACGTATTTTACGCCCAGTGATTTCTCTTTAGTCTTTGATATGCGACTTCTGTTGTGATAAATTACCTTCATATCAAATGCTTTGGCTCTTTTTGCAAGTGTTTGTCCAATTCTTCCCAATCCCAAAATTCCTAGAGTCTTTCCTTGCAGGTCAACTCCCACATAGTCATGTGCACCATAGATCACTTTCCATTTCCCATCTCTAATTATTTTGTCTCCTTCTGAAACTCGTCTTAATGAATCAAGTAATAATGAAAAAGCCAAATCTGCTGTTGCGTCAGTTAACACTTCGGGAGTATATCCAACTCTGATCTTTTTTTCTTTTGCATATTTTGTATCAATATGATCAAAACCTACACTGTATGTGCTGATGACTTTGAGATTTTCTGCCAAGTCTATTGTTTCTTTATTGATTTTATCATATGGAAAACAGATCAATCCATCTACATCTTTAATTTTTGATCGTAACTTTGATTGAGGAACTGGGATCTTTCCTTTGTGAACTTCAATTTGATATTTTTTCTTTAACTCCTTTAAAGCAAAACCATGAAGTGTTCTTGTTAGAAACACTTTCTTTCTCATAAAGATGAGATTTATCTCAAACCATTTATACGATTTCTTTCTAATTTCTCTATGTCTTCTGAAACACAAGAGGAGGAAGAATTTGCAATTTGTGTAGAATGTGGAAATGCTATTGAAAAATGCGTTTGTGTGTGCCCTTATTGTGGAGAGCGAGACGAGTGTAAATGTGCATTATTTGATGCAGCAACTGGAGGTTAAAAATTTGGTAAATCTGACTTTTACTATTCATTTCATAGGTGACTTTCTATGAGTTCCACTGATTTTACTTGGCTAATTGGAGGTCCTCAGGGAAGTGGAGTTGAATCTGGTGCTAATATTTTTTCTAGAGTTTGTGCTGAAATGGGTTATCAGGTATTTGGAAAAAGAGAATTTTATTCAAACATCAAAGGTGAACATAGCTACTTTGCAGTAAGAATTTCTGATCAAAAAATTAATTCAAATGTAAATGATGTAACATTGATGGCATCATTTGATGCTGAAACTATATTCCGTCATTATAATGAAGTAATTTCTGGTGGTGGAATAATTTACGATGCAGATCTTGAGGATGTTGCAACTGATAGAGTACATACACTTGATGCGCCATTCCGAGAACGACTACATAAAACACTAGAATCCAAGAACAAACCATTTTCCATTGCAGGTGTTTTGGAAATTGCAAAAGAAAATGGTGTAAAATTATACCCCGTATCCTTCAAAGCAATTCTTGAAGCACTTGCAGAAGAAACTGAAAACCCTCGTCTAAAGGGATTAGTTAGAATGTTCAATGTAATTGGTGTCTCTTTGTCATTGGGACTAGTCAAGATGCCTCCTGACTCTTTACAAAAAACAATTGGTACAATTTTTTCAAAGAAAAAAGAGATCGCAAAAATTAATCAACAGACTGCAAACTATTCTTATAATTATGCAACTGCAAAGTTTGAAGAATTTCATCATACATTAACTGGAATTCAAAAAGAACCAGGAACTCTTTTGGTTCAAGGATTCCAAGGAACTGCATTAGGAAAAATGGCATGTGGTTGTAGAATGCAACCTTACTATCCAATTACTCCAGCTTCAGATGAATCTGTATTTTTAGAATCAAATGAAATTTTGGAAATGATTGATGACCGCCCTGGTTCTACTGCAGTAATTCAAACCGAAGATGAGATTTGTGCAATGGGTATGACTATAGGAAGCGCATTAACTGGAACGCGCTCGGCAACCTGTACTTCTGGCCCTGGATTTGCTTTAATGACTGAAATGCTAGGCTGGGCAGGCATAAACGAGGTGCCTGTGGTAATCACAAACTACCAAAGAAGTGGACCTTCTACTGGTCTTCCAACTAGACATGGACAAGACGATTTGCTATTTTCTGTATTTGCAGGACACGGAGATTTTCCAAAAATTGTTTATGCCTCAGGTGATGTTGAGGAGAGTTTCTATGATACTGGAAACGTTTTCAATTACGCAGATGTATTTCAAGTTCCAGTAATCCATTTGATGGACAAATTCATTGCAAGTTCTGTTGTTACTTGTCCGAGATTTGATTCTTCCAAAATTACAATTAATCGTGGAAAACTCCTAGACAAAGTTGAAGGTGAATATGAGAGATTTGCATTTACTGAAGATGGTATATCTCCTCGTTCTAGATTAGGACTTGACAATGGAATATTCTGGGATACTGGTGATGAATCTGATGAAAAAGGGCACATCACAGAAGATCCAGTGTTACGTGTAAAGATGATGGATAAGAGAATGTCTCGTCTTGATTTGATTCTAAAAGAAATTCCAGAAACAGAAAAGGTAGTGTCTTTTGGTGTTGAAGACTATACTGTGATCACATGGGGTTCTTCAAAGGGACCAATCCTTGATGCAATTGATATGCTCAAAAAAGAAGGAATCTCTATTGGACTTGTACAGATTAAACTATTACATCCATTTCCTGGTGATTATGTTACATCTTTACTAAAAAATGCAAAGATAATCATTGATGTGGAAGCAAATCATTCCGCACAACTAGGAAAATTATTCAAACAAAATGTACAAAGAGACATTGACTATTCTATCTTAAAATACACTGGAAGAGCAATGACTAGTACTGAAATTTATGATTCACTTAAGAAAATTGTTGAAAACAAGGCTGACAAGAGGGAGGTTTTGATGCATGGCGCTTAAGATGGCAGATTTCAAAACAGATGTCCACAATGACTGGTGTCCTGGATGTGGTGATTTTGGAATTGTAAATGCTATCCAAATGGCTCTTGCCGAAATGGGTGTTGAGCGAGACAAGACTGCAATATTTTCTGGAATTGGTTGTTCTGGAAAAACATCTCACTACATCAACACCTATGGTGTTCATACTCTTCATGGTAGAGTCTTGACATTTGCACAAGGTGCAAAGATTGCAAATCCTGAGATGACCATAGTTGCTGTCGGCGGTGATGGTGACGGTCTTGGTATTGGTGCAGGTCATTTTGTTGCAGCAGGAAGACGTAATGTAAACATGACATACATCATATTTGATAATGGAGTTTATGGATTAACAAAGGGACAAGCATCTCCTACCTTAAAACTTGGAGAACAAACAAAATCACTTCCATCTCCAAACACTAACTACAATGTTAACCCAATTGGATTAGCTGTTGCAAGTGGATTCACATTTGTTGCACGTGGGTACTCTTATGATGTACGACACCTCAAAGATTTGATAATTCAAGCAGTAAACCATAAAGGCTTGTCATTTTTGGATGTCTTACAACCATGTCCAACTTACAATGATCTTAATACTAGAGATTGGTATGCTGGAACTGATTTGATGGATGAAGCTCAAAAGAGACATTCAAGAATTTACAAACTAGAAGAGCATGGTTATGATCCTGAAGTTCATTACAATGAAGAAGCAGAAGTCAATGAAAGACTCACACAAGCTCTAATCAAGTCACTTGAATGGGGAAACAAGATTCCAATTGGAGTATTTTACAAAAATGAAATTATCACTCCCTACACTACTAGATTAAAGGACAAGATTCCAAATTATATGGAAAATCCCCCTGCAAAACAAAACATCTCAAAGAATGGAATCTCCAATACTGATATCTCACATATTTTAGACTCACTTGAAGTCTAACCTTTCCTAAAACCAAACAGATTATAGGCAAGTTTTGTAGCAGTGTATTTTGCATTTGAATATCAATGAAGCAAATACTATCTTTAGAAAATCCATCATCAAGGGTTTTTTTGAACCCCAACTGGTAAACCTTGATTTCAAAAAATCATCCGTAAAACATCCTGCAATAAGTGATGATGGTCTTATGCAATCTGATTTGCTTCACATATTCTTTGATGTAGAAACTGGTGCTGACTATCCTGATGGTGATGAATGGTTTATTGTAGATATGCTGTTTCCACATGATATCAAACTGCCTGACAACCTAAAGGGAACTGATTATTTTACAACACTCTCAGTTGATGATGGTAAAACATACTGGCATCATCGTGAACTAATCCGCTACAAATACGGAAAATCAAAGAAACTTGATAATGCTATAGGATTTCTAGAATCAAAATACAAGGAATTGCACGAGTTACTAGAACCACTACAAAAAGATCTTACTTGATCTCCTTCCAAACATCGCCTTTAAACAAAAATTGTTTTTGTGGAGATACGGCAGCGTTTAATCTCCATCTGATTGTCTTTGAATCAAACTTGTAATACACCTCTGTTATTTCTGATGGAATTTTTTCTGGGTCCAGGTGATAGGGAAGTAATTCTAAAACTGAATCAATCTTCTCTATGGCATTATCAAACCATTGCTTGTCTTCAGTATCTATTGTAAATCCAATCTTTGGAACTCCTGAAAAGTTGATTACAATCTTTATTGCATTACCGCTTCCTCTCCTTCTCTTCATCTCTTTGAATACTGCCTTGACTTTTTCCCAGCGTTTGAAATCAAACCACTCAAAAAATGCATCATTGAATGTAAGGGGAATATTCACATCTAAGAAACTCACAAAATCTTCGTCATCAGCTTCAATTTCTTCTTGGTTAATGGTAAAATGAGAATTTAGAAATCCATACAATACTTCAATCTCCCACGGTGAAATCCCATAGTATCGTAATGTTGTGGTTAGATTTTCAGTCAATAATACCTAGACTCTAAAATTGTAATTAAAGCTTCAACATGCAAAAACTAGAAGAAATTGACCTTAAAATTAAAATTAGATGGAAGGTCAGTCACATTATAATGAAAAAAGAGTATGTTGTACGAAGTATTGACGCTGCACCTGATGGCGCACCATATGTCATTGTATCGTTATCTTCTGTAAAAGATCTCAAAGAAGGAACTCAAAACCCCCAATCTCCATTTGGTAGTCCAAAAGTGATGGGTTTTTCAAACATGAATGATATGATGAAAGACCTCAACAAGATGATTTCTGGAATGGGAGGTATGGGAATGCAAAGTGGTATTACTCAACTGAAACTGGAGATGCATGAATACAAAGACATGGGTCTTTCTGTTGGTGACAAAGTCTTTCTAGAACTAAGTAAAGCAGAATCTCTTGGTGTATGACCTAGAGTATTGTGTTGAAATATTTCCAACCATAAAATGCTGCAACAGTTCCAATAACAAATAACATTGGTTTCCATGCAAATACTGGAAGTGCTGGAGTTGCAAGTTTTACTTTGTAGTTATCTACAATTGCATGAACATTTTTCTTAATTTTGTCATGCCAGATACTGTATTCTACTTGGTATTTGTTTAGAATCTCTTCTACCTCGTAAACAACAGGTGTTCTTTGGGAAAACAAGTGTTGAAGATAATCTCTAGACACTTCAACTTCTGCATGAATTCCAATTAGTCCTTTTTTGAGGTCTACCATTCTTACATGCATTTCCCAAGGTTTCTTTAGTTTCAAATTAAGACCGTGTCCTATTTGGTCAGGTTGTTTGTGTTCAAATTTTACTTTGGTAAATCCCTCTTCAGTAAAGATTTTCAACATTTCATCAAAACTCTTCTTTACAACAACATGAAGTTGTTCTACGCCTTCTTTACTATCCACATCAATCTTATGCTTTAGTCCATCAAGAAATGATACTGTCTTTGGATATGTAGTGAGGTACTCCAATATTTTGGTGGACAAAATACCTCTATTTAAAGCAGAACAACAACATTACTGATTTTTTGGTGGATTTGATAGCCCTCTAACATACACGCATTGGTCTGGATCTATTGCCATCTCCAAAGAATTGATTTTTCTATCTGTAAGATTTGCACCAGAGTTTCTAACTATTGCAAATGGTTTTGATTCTGCACCTTCACCCATCTTGTGATTTGCAATTGTAGCCAAGTTATCCACAACTGCTTGAAATGTTACTTTGAGTGGATTGCCATCAAGATCTTTTTTTGACCTCATATCTAATACTGGCTCAATCCCTGCACATGCAATTGCAACACCCGATGTTCCAATTCTTGCTGGCATCAGTCTACTGTCTACTAGAATAACCCCAACATGAATTAACATTTTCAAAAATATCTTTCTTCGAAGTTGCTCTGCTATCAAGTAGGGATTTTCAGGATACAAAATGACTTTGCCTTTTTTTGCATTTGACTTGTCGATTCCAGCATTAGGTGCCATAATGTTATCTGATGATGTGATAACAAATCCTGATATGCCTCCAAAAATTTTATCTGATTCTCTAATTACAACTTCGGCAATCTCTGGTTTTAGTTGATATTTTTTTGAAACATTTAGCCCTTCATCTGAGATTTGAATATTTTCAAGATCAACAATTCTTCCTTGAGAATTTGAGATGTATTTTGTTGATATCACTAAAACATCGCCATCTTCTAATTTTGTCTCATTTTTTTTGAGTGTCTTCAAAAATACCTCAAAAACATCGAATTTCTCATCCATTCTATCTGCTAAAAGTGGTAAAACGGTTAACTGCACAATATTATGTGTGTGCTTTTTCTTTTTTATTGTTCTGAAAAGCTTTTAATCTCTAAAAGGGTGGTTTTTGATTATGAACATTGTAGAGAAGATTCTTGCTCGTGCATCAGGAAAATCACAAGTTGCCCCTGATGATGTAGTTTTTGCAAAAGTCGACAAAGTAATGGTTCATGATGTTTCTGGACCCGGAGTTATCAAGGTATTTGATAAATTAAAAAACAAAGGTGTTGATGTAAGTAAACTCTGGGATCCGACAAAGGTATGGGTTGCAGAAGATCACTTTGTTCCTTCTGCTGAAAAAATATCTGCTGAAAATATTGTAAAATTATCAAATTTCACAAAAAACTATGGAATTGAAAAGCACTTCAAGTATGGAATGGGTCAGTATGGAATTTGTCACACATTATCACATGAAGAAGCAATGGTAATGCCTGGTGATGTCTATGTTGGCGGTGATTCTCACACAAACACTACTGGTGCACTTGGTGCATTTGCTTGTGGATTGGGTCATACTGATATTGCATATGTTTTGCTTAATGGACAAATCTGGTTTAAGGTACCAGAGACTGATTATTTCAAACTAAACGGAAAACTCCCAGATCATGTAATGGCCAAAGATTTGATCTTGAAAATTATTGGTGATATTGGAACTGATGGAGGTAATTACAGAACCATGCAGTTTGGTGGTACTGGAATTGATGAGATGTCCGTTGAAAGCAGATTGACACTATGTAACATGACAACCGAAGCCGGAGCAAAGAATGGAATTGTCGAAGCTGATCAAAAAGTTGTAGATTATCTTTCTAGTAGAGGTGCAACAAATGCTAAAGTGTTCAAAGGTGATGATGATGCACAGTATGCAAATGTGTATGAATATGAAGCCTCTGAAATGGAACCTCTTGTTGCAAAACCATTTTCTCCTGAAAATGTTGCAATAGTAAGAGAAGCTCCTTCAGTGGAACTTGACAAATCGTACATTGGTTCTTGTACTGGAGCAAAGTATGAAGACTTGGAAGCTGCAGCAAAGATTCTCAAAGGAAAAACAGTAAAGATTAGAACAGAAATCCTTCCAGCATCTATCTCAATTTACAAGCGTGCAATGGAGAATGGATTACTTACCATATTCTTAGATGCAGGCGTTACTGTAGGTCCGCCAACCTGTGGTGCATGTTGTGGGGCACACATGGGTGTTTTGGCAAAAAATGAAATCTGCATTAGCACTACTAACAGAAACTTCCCAGGAAGAATGGGTCATGTAGAATCTGAGACATATCTTTCATCTCCAATGGTTGCAGCAGCTTCAGCAGTAACTGGAAAAATTACTGATCCGAGGGATTTGTAATGAAAGGAAACGTCATAAAATACGAACGAGACAACATCGATACTGATGTAATTATCCCTGGCCAATACCTCAAGGTTCATGATTATGCCGAACTTGCAACCCATGCCATGGAGGGATTGGATCCTGATTTTCATTCCAAAGTAAAGGAAGGTGATTTTATCTTGTCTGGAAAGAATTTTGGTTGTGGTTCATCTCGTGAACATGCTCCAATTGCATTATCACACTCTGGAGTCAAGGCAGTACTTGCATTATCTTTTGCCAGAATCTTTTACAGAAATTCTGTTGATGGCGCATTTTTGTTACCCATTGAAATTGAAGAAGATGCATACAATGGAATCTCTGAAGGAGATGAAATTGATATTGACATTAGCAAAAACGAAATCAAGAACTTGACAAAAAATCAAACATACAAGATGAAACCCTTCTCTGAGATTATTGGAAAAATAATTGATGCTGGTGGTCTCTTCAATTACAAACCATAGGATTCAAAATGGGAAAAACACTTTTTGAAAAAATTTGGGATGCACACATTGTTGTTGGAAAAGAAAGCGGCCCATCTTTGATTTACATTGATAGACATCTGGTTCACGAAGTAACTTCTCCTCAGGCTTTTGATGGTCTTAGGATGAATAACAGACAGGTTAGACGACCTGATCTTACCATTGCAACAATGGATCATAATGTTCCTACAACTGACAGAGGACTTCCAATATTAGACCAAACCTCCTCTGTACAAATTAAAACACTAGAAAAAAACTGCCAAGATTTTGGAATCAAATTATTTGATATTAACAGCCCTAATCAGGGAATTGTTCATGTCATTGGCCCTCAACTTGGAATAACTTTACCCGGTTCTACTATTGTATGCGGTGATAGTCACACCTCAACTCATGGGGCATTTGGAGCTCTTGCATTTGGAATTGGAACAAGTGAAGTGGAACATGTATTGGCATCTCAGACTTTGTGGCTAGAAAAGCCAAAACCATTTGAAATTAGGGTAGAAGGAAAGCGAAAGAACCCTCATGCAGTTACTGCAAAAGATATCATATTGTCAATTATCAAAAATATTGGAACTGGTGGTGGCACTGGAACCGTAATTGAGTACCGTGGTGAGGGAATAGAAGACCTTTCCATGGAGCAAAGAATGACCATATGTAACATGTCAATTGAGGCTGGTGCACGTGCTGGACTGATTGCCCCTGATGAGAAGACCTATGACTATCTTAGAGGCAGACAGTACACTCCAAAAAACTATGAGTCTCTTGTGGAATATTGGAGAGAAAATCTAAAATCAGATGATGATGCAAAATTTGAAAAGCAATTTACATTACACATTGATGATATTGCACCTCAAGTAAGCTGGGGAACAAATCCTGGAATGACTTGTGATGTAACTGAAACAGTTCCAACACCTGAAGAATTTTCAAAAGGTGACTCTAATCAAAAGAAGGGTGCAGAAAAAGCACTTGATTACATGGATCTTGAAGCTGGAACACCAATTGAAGAAATTAAAATTGACAGAGTGTTCATTGGCTCTTGTACTAATGCAAGATTAGAAGATTTGATTGAAGCATCCAAAGTAATCAAAGGGCAAAAAATTTCTTCAGATGTTCGTGCAATGGTAGTTCCTGGTTCTCAAATGGTAAAGAAACAAGCTGAAGAGATGGGTCTTGATAAAATTTTCACTGATGCAAATTTTGAATGGAGAGAAGCAGGATGTAGCATGTGTCTTGGAATGAATCCTGACATTTTATCTCCTGGAGAAAGATGTGCAAGTACTTCAAATCGAAACTTTGAAGGAAGACAGGGAACTGGTGGACGAACTCACTTGGTCAGTCCTGTAATGGCAGCAGCTGCTGCAATCAATGGACATTTTGTTGATGTAAGGAAGATGGATTTGAGTTAGTATGGAGCCTTTCAAGAAAACAAAAAGCATTGTAACTCCACTTGACAAAGTTAATGTTGATACTGATCAGATTGTACCAAAACAATTTCTAAAATTAGTACAAAAGTCTGGATTTGGAAAATTTCTGTTCTTTAATTGGAGATATGATGAAAATGAGCACCCAAAATCTGATTTTGTCCTAAACGACTCAAAATATGATAATTCCAAAATCTTGGTTGCAGGCGACAATTTTGGCTGTGGTTCTAGCCGAGAGCATGCCGTATGGGCACTCCAAGACTATGGATTTTCAGTAATAATTTCACCTTCATTTGCTGACATCTTCTTTAGCAACTGCTTCAAGAATGGAATCTTGCCCATTTCACTTGAACAAAATATTGTTGAGAAATTACAACAAGAGTCTGAACCAATTGAAGTTGATTTGGAAAATCAAACAATCAAAACCTCTTCAGATGAGATACATTTTGATATAGACTCTCACAAAAAGAAGATTCTCTTAGAAGGACTAGATGATATTGCACAAACATACCAGTTTGAAGATAAGATTTCTGAATTTGAAAAACAGTCTACAGTCCCATCTGTTTTATGATCTTCTTTACGGTTTTTTGATTTCTCTCCAAATATGAAGGAGACTCTGCATCAATCCATTCATTATTACCAATATCAAAAGCACTGATCTTTCCTTCTTTTGACAACTGTTGTAAAATATCATAGGAAAGATTGATCTCTTTTTGTTTCTTCTTTACCTTTATTTTTTGTATAATGTCTTTTCCAAGCATATAGACTCCCAAACATTCAGACAATTGTAATTTCATAACAGGTTTTTCTTTGAATTCTGTAATGACTCCATCTTCTACTACTGCAAATCCTGTCTCTTCTTTTCTCTTTGTTCTAGTTGCAATACATGCAGAACTCTTCTTTTTGGTAAATATCTCTTTCATCTTTTTGAGATCTATTGCACACAAATTATCTACAAACCATAACACAAACTCTGATTCCCCTTTGAGTTTCTTCTCAATGTGTAACAAGTCTCCCCCAGTTCCACTTTGAGAGTCTTGAACAAAGGAGATATTTTTTTGATTTCCGTAATAGTTTTTGATTTGTCCTCCAAGACCATTAAAATCTGAAATTATGATTATCTCTTTTACGAAACTGAATTTCTGGAGATATCTTATCACATAGTCAATGACTGGCTTTCCATTGATTGGGGTCATTGCTTTGGGAAAGAATTCTGTATATGGCTTGCCTCGTGTACCTTTGCCACCGGCTAAAATTATTGCCTTCACAGTCTAACGGTATGATTTTTGCTTTCTTCTTCTTGCGCCAGGTCCGCCAAACTTCTTTGGCTCTTTTCTTCTGGCATCACCGCTGATTAGGTATTTGTCATAATCTGTGATTCTTTTTCTAAGGTCTTCTCTGGTTGATTTTGGGAATGGATGATCTTTTGGATCTTTCTTTGATTTGGTCCATCCTGTTAGTGCTCTAGAGATTGCAGTTGCAACAGCACTTGCTTGTCCCATGAAACCTCCACCTCTTACTCTAACAGAGATGTCAATTTTGTCTCTCAAATCGCCAGTGATTTCAAGTGGTGCTAAAATTACTTCACGAGCAGTTTCCTGTGGAATCATTTCAACTGGAACGTTGTTAATTCTAACTTTACCTTGTCCTTTAGTAATGTAAACGTGTGCACTAGATGTCTTTCTAGTTGCAAAATAGATTTCAGTTTTTGGTGTTGTCATTCAGTCCACCCTATTACTCTGCACAATTCTCCCATCGTGGTATAGTTTGATGGTGATTTTTTAATTTTTGCTTTCTCAAATTGAATCTTCTCAAGTGATTTTAGTTCTTTTGGAGAACCAATGTATGCTCTTAGTCTTTTAATTGATTCTTTACCTGATGGTTTTCTATCATATGGTAACATTTGACGAATCATTTTTGTGATGATTGTATCTGGTCTTCTGTAGTGTACAGGTCCATGTTTTGGATTGATGATACTGTTAATCTCTAAAAATTCTCTATATTCTTTAATCAAGTTTGATCTAGTTCCACTGTACATGATTTTCTCACAGTTTACAATTGAAACTCTGTGTCCTTGTTTTAGTAATTTTGCGACATTTGATGATAGTCTACCTGCAATGTGATTGGTGGCATCTACTACAATTGGTCTGTCAGTTCTAACAACTGTCTCTTGACTAGCCAAGTAATACGACTCCTTTTCCAGTTGGGTTCTGCTCGATTAGTTCTGAATAACTGATTAGTTTTCCACCATTTTCAATAATTTTGGTTGCTGCAGAATTTGAAATTGAAAATGAGCATAATGTGATTTTATGAGGTACATTGCCTGTTCCAAGAACTTTTCCTGGAAATACGACAGTATCGTTTTCTTTAGTTAGTTTAGCGATTTTATTCAAGTTGATGTCTCTTCTGGCAATAGATGGCTTTAGTGCATATTCGGCTAGTTTTGCCCAGATTGGAGCATCGTTTTTAGCTGATGCAGATTTTAGATCCTTTGCCATGCGTATAACTACTTGATTAGTCATGTGAATAATGCGGTTTAAAACCCAAATATAACGTATATGCTTTCTATTCGCTGATTTGGCCGATTGTATCTTTGAATTCGTCTAATCTGTGACCTACTTCTTCTACTCCTGACAAGATAATTTGCTCAGGATTAAGTGCGCCAGTTGATTCAACAGTAAGAATTCTCTCATCTTCCTTATCTGTCTCAGTTAACATTGAAACATTTGCAGAATTCCATTTTGCGTGCTCTGTA
This sequence comes from Candidatus Nitrosopumilus sp., assembly GCA_003702525.1. Taxonomy (GTDB): domain Archaea; phylum Thermoproteota; class Nitrososphaeria; order Nitrososphaerales; family Nitrosopumilaceae; genus Nitrosopumilus. The sequence goes on along the minus strand of REGJ01000009.1, from coordinate 11,072 downwards.
CCACGTCCAAGTCTTGCATAGCATTCAACCTTGATTCTTTGGCCTGGTGCAAGTTCTACAATTGGAATTTTGTCTGATGTTGGGGTAATAGAGTCGTCTTCAGATGATAATTCGTTTGATAGAACTGTTCTAGTGACATCTGAATCTCCAGAATCCAAAACTAACATTACCTTACAGTTTGAACATCCTGTATCACTTTGACACTCACACTTTGATGGCTCGTTGAATCTACTCGAGTCTGTTTTGAGTGGAATGAGACCCAATCTATGTGCTAAACCTTCATCTGGTAAAACTGATGAATTTTCAATAATATCAACCGTATCAACTGCAAAGATTGGGACACCATTGAGGCAAACACGTCTTAGGGCATTTGCATATTGTAATGGTACGCCTTTGAGCTTTAAAGCTATTTTTTGATTATCTTTGCTAATTACTTCTAAGGATGACAAATCTTGATGAAAATCTTCAAAGTCCACATAAAAATCTAGCTAGTTTTGTGTGTGGGATGCTTCCATTTTGGGATAATACTCAAGTCCGATTTTCTTCTAGAGGACCCATGGATTTTAAAAAACAATATTCTGATATTTTGAATTTAGATTCCTCAATCCGATATGCTGCAATTCAACATAATACTGGTGTCAAGATTGCTGGTGGTTTTAGATCCGATATAACTCCAATTCTAAGTGATGAAGAGCTGCAGATGATGCACTACTATACATCCCAAAGATGGCAGACTAGAAAAAACATTGAACACAAAATTGGTCCTGCAAAATATGCCTTGGCTGAATATAACAAAATCAAACGAATCACATTTCCAATCGATGAGAAACATCTCTTGACGATTACCACTGAAATTGATGCTGATCATTCCAATATCATAAAAAAAACTCTTGAATTACTTTACAACTCTAAACAATGATTATTGTTTTGGCAACTTGATAATGAATCTAGTTGGATCTGCCTTGGCAAAAATCTCTCCTCCGTGACTTTCAACAATTTGTTTACAACTCACTAATCCAAGCCCTGTACCTTTCTCTTTTGTCGTGGATAGTGGCTCAAAAATATTTTCAATTTGATCCTGTGATAACATTTGTGCTGAATCTTCAAAAACAATCTTTAGAAAATCGCCCTCATCATTAATTGTAATTTTAATTGTTCCTAATTTTTTGCCTATTGCTTGAATCGAATTAATTAACAAATTTCTAAAAACAATTTCAAGTTGAATTGGATCCCCTTGAATTGTTTGATAATCTCCGACTAGAATTACTTTGATGTTATTGGGAATTTTTGCTTCTTGAATTCCTTCAGAAATACATTCTTTTACACTCATATCCTTTTTTTCTATGGGCCGACTTCTAACAAAATCTAAAACATTATCGACTTGATGAGATATTCTATCGACATTTTTTTGTATAATATTACATTTATTAAAAAATTCTTGATTTTCATTAATGACTTTTTCTTTTTGTAGCAATTCTATACTCATTCGAATATTTGATAATGGATTTCTGATATCGTGCGCAAGTCTACTTGAAATTTCTCCAATAACTGCGATTTTTTCCTTCTTTGTAATTTTTCTTGATAATTGAATATTTTTTGTTAGAAGAATTGTAACATAAGTAAATAGAATACTTAATCCATAATCAAGCATTCCTACTCCTGCTAGTTCAATAAGTGATGTGCCATGAGTTGTCTCTCCTTGAAAACTTAATACCCAATCTCTATTACCAAACGAAATGGTTTTAATATCAACAAAGTGTTTTTCCCCCTCAAATGATTGTAAATTTCCTGAATCGAAAAATAGATTCTCTTCTGCTTTTATGTTATCATAAATTTGCATCTGTACATGCCTTAGATGTTCAACATCTGTTGGAACAAAAATTCCTTCAATAAAATCATTCATTCTATATACAGAATAGATAAATCCCAAAAGTTCACCATAATTTTCACTAGTTTTATCTATATCATGCACAGGCAAGAGAATCAAAAAACCAAATTGAACATCTTCTTCTGTTTCTTGAACTAGGATAATTTTGCCTGTCACTGTTTGTTCTCTAGTTAGAATTGCATTTTCAATTGCGTCTTGTCTAATTTTTTCAGTGTTGATGTCATATCCTATTGCACGTTCATTTCTGTAATTAACTGGTTGTAAAAGAGTAACTGGAAAATATTCTTCTCTGACTCCTTCTGGATGAATTCTATAATCTAATCCCAACTTTTCCCATTCTTGATTGATTACATTTTTTCTATCTTCATCTATAATATATTCAATAAATCCAATTCCTTGAATTTCTGGAAATCTGTTTTCAATATTTTGAATCTTAAAAAAACTCTCAAATTCATCTGGTTCTACTTTTTCAGATCCTGCAAAGAATGCTTTAAAGCCCATTAGTATCTGCTCACTTGTTTCAATTTTGACTAGGATGCGTTTCTCAAAATTTTCTGTAATCGTTTGAAATTCTTTTTCATCATGAATACTTTTTTCTACAAGAAATATAGAAAAAACTATTGTACTAATCAACATTGATATCCCGAAAACTACCCATGGCAAACTATCAATTTTCATTTTAATCCTAATTTTGGAGTGGTTTTTAATTAACTTTGAAAAATTTCCAATTTTTTCATGTCTGATTTAGGTTGAGATAAATACCAAATTATTCTATAACCATTAGAAATGGCCGATGTAACAGTTGCAAGGTTCTCTTTTGAAGGAGAGAAATTTGAGATATTGGTAAAACCAGATCCAGCACTAGAGTACAAGCTTGGAAAGAAAAAAGACATTGCAGCAATTTTGGTTTCTGAAGACATCTACACTGATTCAGGAAAGGGAACAAAACCTTCCACTGAAAAACTACTCAAAGCTTTCAAAACTGAAGATCAAACTGAGATTGCTCAGATTATTATGCAAAAAGGTGATCTTAATCTTACAACTGATCAAAGACGAAAGATGATTGAAGACAAGAAAAAACAGATTGTAGCATACATTGCAAAGACCTATGTCGATCCTAAAACTCACTTGCCTCACCCACCTTTGAGAGTTGAGCAAGCAATGAAAGATGGAAGAGTTTCAGTTGATCCACAAAAAAGTGTTGATGAACAAGTAAAAGACATTGTAGATAGTCTTCGTTCAATAATTGCTCTAAAATCTGAGAATTTGCAATTAGAGATTGTCATCCCAGCACAATATGCTTCACAATCATATGCTGTTCTAAAGTCAGTAGGTTCTCTGAAAAAAGAAGAATGGCAAAATAATGGTTCTCTAAAAGCAATACTTGAAATACCCGCTGCAGCAAGGCCAAACGTGATAGACAGATTAGGTTCTATAACCAAAGGTTCTGCTTCAGTTGAGGTAGTGCAATAATGGCAGATAAGAGAAAATACGTTATCCCAGGCGATGTTGTAACCACAGGACCTTTCAGACCTGAACAAAACACAGTACTTGATGGGAATAAAATAGTCTCAACTACAATTGGTATTTCTGAAATTTATGATGACTCTGTTCGTGTAATTCCACTAACTGGAAAATATATTCCAAAAATTAACGATCTTGTAATTGGTAAAGTCAACTCTCACACATCCTTGTCTTGGGAATTAGACATCAACTCTTGTTATGTTGGATTTTTGCCAGCACAAGATGTCTTTGGACGTGACTTTTCTGCTCATGCTGATGAACTTGCAACTAAGCTTCGAACAGGAGATCTAGTTGCTGCAAGAATTGCAAACTTTGATAGAACAAGGGATCCTCTAGTCTCAATCTCTGATAGAGACTTGGGAAAGATTGATTCAGGAGTTCTTATGGAGATATCTCCAAGTAAAGTTCCACGCCTAATTGGAAAGAAAGGTAGTATGATTCAGATGATTGAAGAGGCTACTGATGCTGCAATTACAATTGGACAAAACGGTTGGGTTGTAGTTTCCTGTGAATCCCCAGAGGGATTATTAAAGGCTAAAAAAGCAATTCAAATGGTTAATGAGCAAGCACATGTTGCAAATTTGACTGATCAAGTGAAAGAAATGTTAGATAAAAAAGGTGAATCATAATGGGTGGACGAGAAGCAACAATGGTCCTTATGGACGAAAATGGAAAACGTTGTGACGGACGTACCGTTGATGAGCCACGTCGAATTATGATTAAAGCTGGTGGACTCAAAAATGCAGATGGTTCATCTTACATTGAATTTGGTGATAACAAAATTCTAGTTGGAGTATTTGGTCCAAGAGATGTTCATCCAAAACACATGTCTGACACTGACACTGGTATTTTGAGAGTTAGATATCACATGGAACCATTTTCTGTTGGTGAGAGAAAGAATCCTGCGCCTTCCAGAAGAGAGATTGAAATTTCCAAAGTAATCAAAGAAGCATTAGAACCTGCAGTTATGTTAGAAAAATTCCCAAGAACTGCAGTTGATGTATTTATCGAAGTCTTACAAGCAGACGGTGGAACTAGATGTGCAGCACTTACAGCAGCATCAGTTGCATTAGCTGATGCAGGAATTCCAATGAGGGATATGGTTGCAGCAATTGCTGCAGGCAAAGTCGCAGATACTGTAATTCTTGATGTTAACAATGAAGAAGACCAAGCAGGTCAAGCAGACATGCCAATTGGCTACATGCCAAATCTTGAAAAAATCACACTATTACAATTAGACGGTGTTCTTACTCCAGAAGAATACAAAAAATGTGTTCAAGTTGGAGTAGATGGATGTAAACTAGTTTATGAATTACAAAAGAAAGCACTCAACGACAAATACTTTGGAAACAAAGGAGATTAGAAATGGCTTCACATACCGTTATTGACGAACTAAAGAAAAATCAAATTCTTGAATTATTAGAACAAGGAAAAAGAGTTGATGGAAGAGCTCTTGATGAAACAAGAGAAGTTTCTATTGAAACCAATGCAATTCCAAAAGCAAATGGTTCTGCAAGAGTTCGATTAGGCGATACTGAAGTCGTATGTGGTGTTAAAATCCAACCCGACAGACCTTTCCCAGACACTGGTGACAAAGGACTTTTCATTTGTACTGCTGAATTATTGCCCCTATCCCACCCTACAGTTGAAACAGGACCTCCAGGACCTGAAGTAATCGAACTAGCTAGAGTTGTTGATAGAGGAATTAGAGAAAGTCACATGATCGATGTTTCTCAATTAGTTATTGAAAAAGACAAATCCGTAATTGGCGTCTTTGCCGATAATGTTGTTGTTGATTATGATGGTAATCTCTTTGATGCATGTTCTTATGCTGCAACTGCCGCATTACTCTCATCAAAAAGTCCTAAATGGAATTGGGTAGATGAAGCACCTACACTAGCTGAGGGTGAAGAAGTTGATGTCCCAATCACCACAATCCCAGTATCAGTAACTATGGCTAAAATTGGAAAACACATCATAGTTGATCCTAATGGTGATGAATGGGCAAGCATGGATGCAAGAATTACAATTACTAGTGATTCTGATGGAAACATCTGCGCCTTGCAAAAAGGTGGCAATGATGGATTCACACAAGATGAAATTGTCCAATGTGGTGAAATCTCAGTCAGAGTAGGCGCAAAAATAAGAGAAAAATTAAAAGCAGCTCAGCAAGGAGGTCAGTAAAATGGCAAAGGGTAAGAAATCACTCAAAGGTCTTGGTGCAAGATATGGAATTAAGATTAGAAAACAGTATACCAAAATTCATCTTCAATTAAAAGAAAAACGTGCATGTCCTGAATGTGGTTCTAAAACATTTGGCAGAGATGCAGTAGGAATTTGGTCTTGTAAAAAATGCAGCTTCAAAATAGCTGGAACCGCATATGACGTTAAAGTTTAGTGCAAAAATTACAGTTGATGCAAAAGACAAAACAAAAGCAATTTTTGATTCTGTAAATACTGATAACGAATTTTATCCTGAAAATCCCGTCAAAACTGAAATCAAACTAGACAAGAAAATGACCATTTCTGTAGAATCTGAACATCTTCCTCACTTGAGGGCCAACCTTAACTCTACTTTGAGATTGATTCAAGCAAGTAATGAGACTATAGAATCGGTAAAGATATAATGAAACAAAAATTGTGATAAATCATGTCAGCAGGACAAATGCCACCATGGCTTCAAGAACAATTAATGAAACTACAACAATCTCAACAAAACCTCCAATCAATTATGACTCAAAAACAACATCTTGAGATGGAAAAGGCAGAGACTGAGAAAGCCCTTGAAGAATTAAAGAAAGTTGGTGAATCTGATGCCGTTTACAAGCAAGCAGGAACTGTCTTGTTGAAATCAACCAAAAAAGAACTTGTTGATGAATTAGAGGAAAAACAAGAGATGGCAAAAACCCGTGCAACAGTACTTGAGAAACAAGAGACACGTGTCAAAGAAAATCTCAAAGAACAAGAAGCAAAAATCACTGAAATGATGAAGAGTGGTTCAGAGGCACCAAAACCTGAAGAAGAAAATCCTAGAAAATAATCTCAAAAATCATTTTCATATAAGATATTAACAATTCTTTTCAAAGATATTTGTGAAACTAGAAAATCTCAGAATTATTGTAGATGAAAGGGAACGCAAAAGCGGAATTCCTGAACTGTTAAAATCAGTTGGCCTTAATCTTGAGATGAAAACACTTCCAATTGGTGATTATATTGTAGCTCCTGAAACAATAGTGGAGCGAAAAAGTATTCGTGATTTGATGGCATCAGTTTTTGATGGCAGATTATTTGATCAATGTGCCAGACTCAAAGAACATTTTGAGCACCCTATTGTTCTCATGGAAGGAAATGTCGATGAGATTGAAGAGATTACAGAAAATCCTTTGATATTTTATGGTGCAATCTCTACTGTTGTTCTTGATTTTAAAATCCCAGTAATCCCTACTCCAAGTGCAGCACATACTGCAAAATTATTGGTATCGATGTGCTCTAGAAAAGATGCCTCCAAAGGCCCCTTTCTGAAAAAAATAAAAAAATCATCTGATTTAGAAAGACAACAACTATCCTCACTTTGTAGTCTGCCTGGAATTGGAGAAAAATTTGCGGTAAGAATGCTTGAGAAGTTTGGTACTCCGCTGAAAGTATTTACTGCAACAACTGCGGAACTGGCAAAAGTTGAAGGATTAGGTGAAGCAAGAGCCAAAAAAATCAAAAAAGTTCTTGATACAAAAAGTAAACATCTAAAAAAATCAAATCAAAAAACTCTTCATGATGACTGAGACAATTGAATCTTTATTGAATGGGGGTCAAACCCTAATGAATCTAGGAAATCCGAAAGATGCATTGATAATTTATGATAAAATTCTTTCACAAGACCCAAAACATATTGTGGCTTTACTAAAGAAAGGACACATTTTGGGACAATTGGCAAGATATGATCAAGCAATTGTTCAATACGACAAAGTTCTTTCTCAAGAAAAAAATCTCTTGGCATTACTTAACAAAGGATTAGCCCATCATTATTTAGGACAAATGGATGTTGCTCTAGATTGCTATGAGCAAGTCTTGAAAGAAAAACCAAACAACCCAACTACTCTTTACAATAAAGCTTCATCACTGATAAAATCTGGAAAAATTCAAGAAGGAATTAAAATTTTATCTGATGTTATACAATTAGATTTTTTATTCAAAGAAAAAGCTAAATTTGATATTGAATTTGAGCATATCAGAAAACTCAATGAATTTAAAAAAATCATATCTTGATGTATGAAATTACTCTTTGAGTAACTTTCTTTTCAATGGGGTGGCACAGATAGGGCATTCCTTTCCTGTAGAGTGGTTTGTTCTACATCCTGGGCAATAATGGATCCATTTTCCAACATCTTTTATTCCTTGAGTCATTATTGGTGAAATTTTCAAACCTAGATTCCTGGCAACATTTGAAATTGCAAAATCATCACTGATTATCTCGCCTTCTAACTCAATACCTAATGCAATTATTGACAAGTCTTGTTTTGATAATTGTGGATAATCTCCAGTGTTCTTTGCTGCATCTGTAGCAGCTTTTGTAGAATCTACATCTGGTTCTCTAATTTTTAGTCTGTTTGTTTCAAGTAAAGTTCCTAATGCATCATGATTTTTCTTTATGTGTTTGATTTCATCATAAACTAGTGATGTTGTATAGCAATCACTAGATGATCTAAATGGTACCCCTGCATAAAATGCACTAGCATCTAAAATTCTAAAATCCAAGTTTACTCATTTGTCTTAATCCGCGTTTTTTCAATCTGATAAACACGGCAGGTTTTTTGTATTTCTTGATAGTAATTGGTTCTTCAAATCCTGCAGTCTTTACAACTTGTGCATCCATCACAATATTGCAATCATGAGAACTAATAATCTCAATCTTTTCATCAGGTACTACAATTGATTCTAGTCTATACACTGGTGCAACTGGAGTAATTATCAATACATCTAAACTCTCATGCAAAATTGGCCCTCCCAATGAAAATGAATGACCTGTCGAACCGCTTGGTGTTGCAACAATTACCCCATCCATCTTTTGTTTAACGGTATCATTTTGGAATTTGATTTCAATTTCAGCAGTCTTTGTCAAGTTTGCTCTGTTAATGAAAATCTCATTTAGTGCTGGTGGAAATTCTTTTCCTCCACAAGATGCAACTACTCTGGTTCTTTTATCTAAGAAAAATTTGTCTTTTTGAATTTGGTTTAGTGCATCATCTATCTCTTCAATTGTAATTTCAGCCAAAATTCCTCTATTTCCGCCTACATTTATTGTCAAAATTGGAGTTTCATTGTCTAAATTCCTGAAAATTCGAAGTGTTGTTCCATCTCCACCTAATGCAACTATCAAATCGAGTTTCACTTTCTTTAATTCCTCTAGGGTTTCAATCTGTTTTGCACCTTCAACTTGAATTGGTGATATCGTGTATACTTTGGATTTTTTTGCCAATAATTTTTTTGCAACATCGATTGCAGCTTTTTCAGATTCCTTGTTTCCTACTTTACTTACCACTGCAACGTTTTGAAGTTTCAAACAGTTTTCTAGAAATAGCATTTACTTAAAAATGATATTTTTTGGAAAAACAATTAAGTATGAAAGCGGTTGCGATTAACTCATGAGTTACGCACATCCAGAAGTATTAGTTGATACGGAATGGGTTTCACAAAATCCCCCAAACGAAAATAGAAAATTAGTTGAAGTAGACTATGATCCTGTAAATGGATATCAAAAAGGTCACATTAATGGTGCCAGTTTAATCTGGTGGAAACGTGACATTAATGATCCAGTTACGAGAGACATTATCTCCAAAAAACAATTTGAAGAGTTGATGGCAAAAAATGGAATTACACAAGATACTGAAGTAGTTCTTTATGGTGACTTTAACAATTGGTTTGCAGCATTTGTTTTCTGGGTTTTCAAAATCTATGGACATGAAAACCTCAAGATTATGAATGGTGGCAGAAAAAAGTGGGAATTAGAAAATAGAGATTATACAACTGATGAACCACAATTTGGATCAGTTACATATGATGCACAACCTCCAGATGAGGGACTACGTGCATATCTATTTGATGTAAGTCGTGCACTTGGAAAAGAAGATACTGTAATGGTTGATGTTAGATCTCCTAAAGAATTCTCAGGAGAGATTACTGCACCACCAGAGTATCCAATGGAACATGCACAAAGAGGTGGACACATCCCTGATGCAAATAATATTCCATGGGCGACTGCAGTTAATGATGCTGATGGAACTTTCAAAACAGTTGAAGAACTAAAACAAAACTATGAACCAAAAGGAGTTACACCTGACAAAGATGTAATTTGCTATTGTAGAATTGGTGAACGTTCTTCACACAGTTGGTTTGTTCTAAAGTACCTACTTGGATATCCAAAGGTTCGAAACTATGATGGTTCTTGGACTGAATGGGGAAACATGATAGGAAACCCTGTGGAAAAATAAAATGTTACTAGACCTCCCTGTTTTAAAAAAGGGATCTTTTTATTTTATCAAAGATTCTAAAACCGATCTTGTCATGGAGGACAAAACAAAACGAGGACTTACAGTAAAGGAAACTTCTGTTGATGAAAAGATAAATGTCAAGGCTGACAAAGGAATGATTCACGATATGGATGGTATTGGTCACTGGGTTCCAATACGATGGTATTTCCCAAAGGATTCTTACGATCTTGATGCTGTTTTAGTACATGCTGAGGCAATGGAAAAAAAATACACTGAACTACGTGAACTCACATGTCCTGACGATGATGACTGATAACCTTTTTAAATAAAATCGGTTGAGAAATCTCAGATGTCTTTACTTCTCAAAGATCGAGTTTGGTCAATGGAAGCTCCTACTGCAAAGCGTGGTGTTTACCCATTACATGGATTCAAACTTGGATTGTACAGATTACCAATCAACCTTGAGGATCCCAATGAGATAAAATCCGTTCATGATGGTCTCAAAAAGGCTTTTGAGATGGACAAGTACGCTGATAGAGTTTTTGCAACATATCGTTGGAAAGAACAAAACATGGATGATCCTGATGCAAAGGGATACGAAGAGGTAGAACTTTCTGTAACCGTTGAAATTGTAACAGGTGAAGTTGTAGACATTATTTATCAGATTTTCCCAATTGAGAAATTCGGTGATCCTAACTGGGTTAAAGATTACAGAAAGAAAGCAGACCATTTTGCAAAAATGGTAATTGATACTATTTTACGTAATACAATCTTGGCAGACAAGATGATTTCTTATTTTGCAAAGACAGACAAAATTTCTGAAGTTGCAGCAATTCAAAAACTTGAAGACCTTACTCCGTTAGCAAAGATTGTTCTTGGCGCAAAACCAAAACCAGTTGAAGCTACTGAAGAAGCAGAAGAAGAAGACGAAGGTGATATGGAAATTCCAGATGGTGCAAAGCCTGGACCAATTGATGTTGATTACAAACAAAAGATGAAAGCATCTGCAGCATATGAAGCAGCAGAACACACCATCAAGACTTGGGGCAGAAAAGGTACCAGTAATGGAATCATGGGTGTTTGGGGAGAATTTGTTTCAGTAGATTATGATATTTGTGTAGCAGATGGTGGATGTATTGAAGCCTGTCCAGTAGGTGTCTATGAATGGTTTGACA
>REGJ01000035.1 GCA_003702525.1 Candidatus Nitrosopumilus sp. | reverse complement strand
AAAAACTGATGGAAAGTTTTGTTCAGAATGTGGTACTAGTCTTTCAGCAACAGCAAAGTTTTGTCCAGAATGTGGAACAACTCAAGAATAATCTAATTTTTAATTTCTAATTTTATGCTTTAGCTCCGCACTTTGTGCAGAATTTTGCATTTGGTCTTAATTCTGCACCACATGATGAACATCCATTTCCATTACTTTGAGGCGCAGTTTGTCTTGGCATTAATGAAGGATCTGGTGATGGTAATGTGCCAACATCATTGAAAGCTTCTTGTGCAGATACAATTCCTGGTGGACCACCACCAACTGGATTTTGTGCAGTTCCTGTTCTTGGTGGCATACCGCCTGGCATTCCTCCTGCCATCATTCCCGGCTGTCCCATACCTGGCATTAAACCTGGTGATTGTGTACCTCCAGAACCTGAACCAATTGATTTTTTTAATTCAAAGATTACTTTGATTGCTAGAAATTCTAATGCAGAATATGCTACTGTATAATCTCCTAATTTTTGAAAGAATTCTTTGTCACTAATCTGACCTTTTTTGTACATATTGTTAGTGTCTAGAAATGATTCATAGTATCCTTGTGACTCATCAAACAAACTTTGCAGTTTGTCAAAGAGCATGTTTAGTGTATCAACTTCACCAAATGACATATTCTGCTTCGATTTTTGGAATATTAATTACTTTAGGATCTAAACTGGCTAAAGATTAATCCTCCAGAGAAAAAAGCAGTCTCCTTTACTATGGAGACTCTGTAATTGTATTAACTAGTTTATGTGAGCTTTTGGGCCCCCAGCTAACACCGCGAGATGTCTCTGACTCAATGAATATCATACTATCCTGTCTTTGTTAAAAAATCAGAGTCAAAAAGAATCACTTTTTACTAAATCTTTTTTGGTAATTTCTTAATATTCTACTTTGTATTTTAGAAATTAATCATAATCAATATTTGTTATGCTGTTCAAAGCAATTAGTGTTCAAAAATCTAGTGATAACTATACTTTGTATTATTTCAATATCTATTGTAGTGGTATTCTTTATTCCATTAATAGATGAATTTGAAACCTTCAATTGTATTACCACTCCTTGTGAAATGCCAAAAATCACTATTTTTGAATCAATGAAAAAACAACTTTCTGAAATTAACAGCTTTGAAGACTGTGTTTCTGCAGGTAATCCTGTAATGGAATCTCATCCACGGCAATGTAGAACTGCTGATGGAAAACACTTTGTTGAGAAAATAACTCCTTGATGATTACATCATTACTGTGACTTCTTTCTCTGACATTCCGCCATATCCTGGATCAATCTTCTGTTTTGGATTAAGTGAAGTATCGTGATGACATGGTTTGTTGCAAACTGGACAAAATTTTCTATCCATTACTATGCATTGACAGATATGATTTTTTACATATGCTTGTGCGGCTTGATTCCATTCTCCTGTACCGTTACAATATACACATACATTTGAGCCACTAGAACCAACTCCTTTACAAAAATCACATACATCTTCTGTCATGTCTACTCTTGTCGTATGTAGTTTTTGAATAAATATATTTGAAAAGATTGACTATCTCAACGCATAATAGACTGCAGGCAATAAAATTTTCAGATGACGTATGATACTGTAATTGTTGATTCACACGTTATACTTCCACAAGGAATGGTGGATAAAAACATCGTAATTGATGAGGGTAAAGTAGTTGGCCTCACAAATGATGTTCCTGCATGTGATAACAAAATCAATGGAAATGGACTGATTTCTGTTCCTGGTCCAATTGACACTCATGTTCATTATGGTGTTTATTCTCCAATTAACGAAGCAGCAAAGACAGAGTCTCATGCTGCTGCAATCGGTGGTGTCACAACTATGATGAGGATGCTTAGGTTAGGAAACCCGTTTTCTAGTTCACTCCAAGCTCAATTAGATGCTGCATCTCAAAATCATTATGTTGACTATGCAATACATGCATCTATCTTTACTCCTCAACAAATTAACGAAATGGATTACTGTGTGAAAAAAGGAATCACATCATTCAAAATTTACATGAATCTTGGCGGTGAAATTGGTCATGTCTATATGGATATGCCACCCAATTCTTCTGAACTTGTTGCAGCTAACGTCGATGTAACTGATGAGATTGTTGAGCAGACTGTAAAAACTGCAGCTTCTCTTGGATGTCCTGTCTTGGTTCATGCAGAAGATTATGAATCATGTGGGTGTGGAATTCAAACTGCACGAGAAAAAAACCAAGATGGATTATCTGCATGGTCTGAAAGCCGTTCACCTGAATTTGAAGCAAAAGCAATCAAAACTGTTTCAAAATTTGGACGCGATTATGATTGTGTTATCTACTTTGTTCATATTGGTTCAGAACAAGCTCTAAAACAAATTCAAGAAGAGAAAAAACTAGGAACAAAGATTTTTGTCGAAACATGCCCTCACTACTTGACGTTATCTTATGAAAAACAAAATGGATATCTTGCTAAAGTAATGCCTCCAATCCGAACAGAAAATGACCGACAAGCAGTATGGAATGCACTTTCTGCAAATCAAATTGATACTATAGGTACTGATCATGTTGCAAATCAACTCAAACTTAAATTGGATGGAGATGATGTGTGGTCTGCATTAGCTGGATTCCCCGGAATTGGAACTGTACTTCCTATAGTACTCAATGATGGAGTAAACCAGAACAAAATCACTTTAGAGCAATTTGTTCGATTTACAAGCCAAAATGCCGCAAAAATCTTTGGAATGTACCCTCAAAAAGGCACTCTTGAAAAGAATTCTGATGCTGATGTTACTATGATTGATCTTAAAAAAGAAAAGAAAGTAACATCTGAATTATTTGGTGGATTTTCAGATTACATAGTTTATGAAGGTAGAAATCTGAAAGGTTGGCCTGTTAAAACAATAGTACGAGGAGAATTAATTGCAGAAGACTTTGAAGTTATTGGAAAACTCGGCCATGGAAAACTTATTCCGAGAGCAATTCCTAAATAATTTTAAATAAATTTAATCGCACCATATCCTACAACAGATGATGTATCTCCCATTACATCTCCACTTGTAGTGTAACTTAGTAATTCTCCTTTAACTGCACCTAGATTTTTACATGCAATCATCACTGATGCTATAGCTCCATAACCGCATGCAGTTACTCTTTTTTCCATTAAAACACTATAGAATTTTTCAACATCTATTTCTAATATTGGCTCAATCAAGGCTTTGTCTTGAGAATGTGCAAAAGAATTTTCTTCATAATGTGTAAAATCGGATGACGCAACAATCATTGTATTTCTTGATTTTGCAATTTGTGCTACTGCATTTCCTACATCTTTTGCCATTTCTAAGCTTTGGTCACGTAAAATTATTGGCAGAATTTTGAATTTTTCAGAAAAGATTGATTGTAGCATAGGAATTTGAACTTCTAGACTGTGATCTCTTGAATGAGAAAACTCGTCAATCTCTATGTATTTTGAATTATTTGCTATCTCTCTTGCTGCCTCTGAATCTATTTCTACTAGTCCTAGAGGTGTTTCCCATTGAGCATCAACCATTGTAGCAACATCCTTTCCTACCCCAAAATGATTGGGCCCAAGAATGATTACTAGTTCAGGATTTTTAGATGAAATTGCCTTGTAAGAGTGACATGCAGTGGGACCTGAATAAATATAGCCTGCATGGGGTGAAATTATTCCATAAATTTTCTCATCATTTTGTATTTGATTACCAGGCCCAAACTTGTGCTGAATACAAGAATCAATCATTTCTTCAAGTTCATTTTTTGTTCCAGGATAAAATTGCCCGGCAACAACTGGCTTTCTAATCATGACATATCATCTACATTATTTTATAAAAGATCATTAGGTGATTCTCTAAGAATATTTCCATTGGGTTTTTTTTCTTTGAAAATCACTCCTTGAAATTTTGAAATTATTGTTGATTTTTCTTTCCATGCATCTTTGTTTAATCCTGCTTTTTGACATGTATATTCTAAGAATTCTTTTTCATTCCATCCATATTCTGTTGGAACTTGAGGCAATAACAATCCTGAAGAAAAACCATTGTCTACAATTAATCCATCTCTTCCAACTTTGATTTTTGATAAATACTCTGAATATTCTTCTACTTTGATTTCTTCAGGAAGTGTAAGAACAGTCACTTCAAATGTTATCTTGTCTAATTCATCAATAGTTACTGGAGGAAATCTTGGATCTTTTGTAGCAGCTGAAATTGCAGCATCAGCTAATCCATCACATAATTTCTTTACTGGAGTTGGATAACCGATACATCCTCTTAGATCATCTTCTTTGTTTATTGTAACAAAAACCCCTGAACTAAAATTAAATTTTGAATAAAATTCTGAATCAACAATTTTGGAATTATTTTTTAAAAACTCAGTTACAACTTTTCTTGCCATCTTAACTAATTCTATTCCATCTGAATCTGAAATTTGAAAATTTGTCATACTTGTTAAATACATAGAATAGGCATAAAAAGCGTGACTGCAATTCTCGGCAAAGAAGCTGAATTATATGAAAAACTTGCAGATGATAAAGTCAAGTGTACTGCATGTGCCCGATATTGCGAAATTGGAAAGGGGCAAATTGGTTTATGTGGAATTCGTGGAAATGAAAATGGAAAGTTACAACTTTATGCATATGGGAAGGTAATCTCTGGACATGTTGATCCAATTGAAAAAAAACCATTAATTCACTATTATCCTGGAAGCAAAGTTTACTCTATTGCCACAACAGGATGTAATTGGCTTTGTAGATATTGTCAAAATTCAGATATTAGTCAACGACGTGAAGTTCAAGGAATTGATATGACTCCTGATGAAGTTGTCAATACTGCAATCAAGTATGGTGCTCATGGAATTGCATATACCTACAATGAACCATCAATCTTTATAGAATTTGCAAAAGATTGTGGAATTGCTGCAAGAAAAAAAGGATTGTTTAACGTTTTTGTTTCAAATGGATATGATACTCCTGAATCAGTTTCAATGATGAATCAATTCCTTGATGGGATAACTGTTGATTTCAAAGGAAGTGCAGAAAAAGAATTCACTCGAAAGTTTATTGGAGTTCCCGATCCTCAACCGATATTTGATACTTTATTAGAAATTCGAGATAAAACCAACATTCATGTTGAAATTACTGATCTGATTGTACCTAAAGTTGGAGATGATTTAGAGCATGCAAAAAAACTCTCAAACTTTATTCTAGATGAATTTGGACCAGAAATGCCAATTCATTTTCTACGATTTCATCCTGATTATAAGATGATGGACTATCCAAGTACTCCTGTAGAAATATTGGAAAAACATTATCAGATTGCAAAGGAGGTTGGACTAAAGTATGTGTATTTGGGAAATGTACCTGGACACAAATGGGAGCATACGTATTGTTCCGAATGCAATAATATCGTTGTAAATCGTTATGGATTTAGTATAAGAGAATGGAATCTTGATGAAAACAACTGTTGCAAGTTTTGTGGAAATAAAATTCCAATAAAAGGAAAATTACCGGAAGGATACAAAGAAGATAGATTTCAGTTTGTTTCTTAAGGCTATTTTACCTATAAAATATCGAATTTTCCGCCAGTTTTTGCCCTATAGATTACATCTGGTTTTTTGAGGAAAATCCCTGATTCTAAGACCCCTGTGGCGGCTTTGATCTTTTGTGTCAATGCCTTTGGATTTTTTATTGTTCCAAAGTCACAATCTAAGATAATGTTTCCATTTTCTGTAAAAAATGGATAACCTCTATCTAGTGAACGTAATTGTGCTTCCCCTCCTAACTTTTTGATAGAATTTGTTACTGAGTTTCTGGCAAGTGGATGTACTTCCACTGGAACAGTTCTTGTAAAGTTTTTTACAAATTTTGTTTTGTCTGCCATTACTACAACTTTTTTTGCTAGACTAAACAAAATATTTTCCCTAAGTAAAGCTCCACCACCACCTTTGATTACAAATTTCTGAGAATCAATCTGATCTGCACCATCAAATACTATATCAATGTGTTCTACTTGATCAGCTTCTACTAATGGTATTCCAACTTTTTCTGCAATAAGTTTGATTTGTAATGATGTTGGAACTCCTTTGATGTTGTAACCTTTTAGTTTGATTAATTTTTCAAGTGATTTTACAAGTGCAGTAGCTGCTCTGCCACTACCTAAACCAATAACGTAATCATCTTTTACAAATTTTAACGCATTATTTGATAATGCCGTAATGGCATCATCGTAAGACAATTACTCTACCTCTGCTTGATCAAGCTTTGATAGAACTTTCATAATGTCACCTTTGATTTTGTCTAAATCATCAATGTCATCATCAACATCATCTGCTGACGTTAGCTCTGGTTTTTGAACTTCTGGTTCTGGAAGTGCTTTATGTTCTGTAATTTTAGCGACTTCTTTGTTGATGTCTGGTTTTGTTTCTAATTTAGGCTCAGGTTTTGCTGTAACTTCTTGAATAATCTCAATTTTGTCCTCAACTTTTGGTTTTGGCTGAACAACTTCCTTTACTATCTCTTCTTTTGGTTTGATTAATTCAGTTTGAATTATTTTTGGCTGTGGCATAGGTTTTTGAACTGGTTTTTGCTCTTTTTCAAATAGTGGGAACTTTGGCTCCTTTCTTGAAACATTTGTTAAAGTAGTTAATTCAAATGATTGTCGTGATTTTGTTGCAGGAATTGTTACTGGTTCTGTTTCTTTTGGTTTTTCAAAGTTGAATGTATTTGTAAATGAAGTTGCAGATTGTTTTTTCTCCTTTTTGACTTCTGGCTCCTTTACTTTTGGTGTTTCAACTTTTGCAGTTGACATCTTTGATGATAATTCATACAACCTATCATCTAGTTTTGATAACTTTTGATCCATTAATGTAATCAAACCATCTCCAACAGGACCCAAGTCTGGATGCTTACTTGCTTGTTCTAGTTTTTCTAATTTTGCTAAAACAATACCGAGTTGGTGTTGATATTTTAGTAACAATTTGTCTTTCTGAATTTTTGAAAATTCAGAGTCTGCTTGATATAGTCTTGAGATTGTTTTTGTTAGAATATCTTTTTCAATTTTTAATGAGTTAATCTGACTTTTGATATGTGAACTAGCACCAAGACTTAGTAATTGATTTTTGTCTCTTGGCATTTTTCTTACAGCAGCTGCTGTAGCTACACCGGCTAACGAACTAAGAATAAGGGCAATTTCTTGCATCTATGTATACCATTTAATCCAGGAATATTTTCTTCTTTTGGCCTCTGGGAATCCACAACTTGCACATTGGTGATGACGTTTGTGAAGTGAGTTCTTTCCACATCTTCTGCATCTGATGTGTACTTTTTTCTTTGTAAAACCACCCATAGAAGTTGTACCTTTTACCATTCCATATCACCTAATTTTGTGCTGGTGGGGGAGAAATCATAACAACATTGTCTCCTCTAACTACAATGGTTCCAAGGCCTTTTGAATCGCCTTCAGCAGGAATCTCCTCTGAAGAATCGAGTAGCAGGTTCATGTGTTGGTCAAAACCAAGTAAATTACCTCTAATGGTTTTGTTTCCTTTGAGTTTTATCAATACAACTTGATTGATACTCTCATCCAATACTTTTACTGCCATATCAACGGACATCTATTTCACTTATTGGCTTTGATATTGAGGGATTATATTAAAATTTCATTGGTAAAACTATGAGCTATGCCCAGTGAGGCAAGTTTGACACTTTTTTCCAAGATTTCTAACGATTTCAGCTAAAATTGTCTGTCCATCTTTTTTTGTAGCTTTTGTGGGGTCTCCCCAAACACCATTTTTGGTTGCTTTTAGAAATGACTTATTTGCTAATTTTCCAATCTTTTTAATTTCTTGTTTTGTCATTTTTTCAGTAATTAGTCCTTTTTTTGCTGATTTCATTTTCACATTTTTTGAGATTGCTAACATTAGTGATGTTTCAACAAATCCTGCATGATCAAAATCTCTTTTCATAAAATGCCAATAAGAAAACGGAAATACCTTTAGTTTGTTTTTTGATATTTTTTTCATCTTACTATCAATATTTTTCATTGAATTTTGATTTCCATGATGTCCATTAATTATGAAAACAGTTTTGATCTTATTTTCTAAAAGTGATGTACATATGTCGATTAAGACCGTCTGAAGGGTATTTTTTCTAATACTCAAATTAAAAAATGGAGCGTGTTCAAATGATACTCCATAAGACATCGTTGGAAGTAGAAGGTACCCATTTTTTTCACAAATTCTTTCAGCCACAGCTGTTACAATGTCTGTGTCAGTTGAGATGGGAAGATGTGATCCGTGTTGTTCTATTGAGCCTATTGGAATGATTGCAACTTGTTTTTTTCTTTTAATTGTATTTCTGAGATTGGGATCAAATTGTACTTTAATTTCTACCATTTGATTCACTTTGATTTGATGTGAACCTTTCTCCAACGAACATCTAGTTTGTTTTCCAGATGCATCTTCATTGCTTTGAATAGTGTGTCTGCTTCTAATTTTTGTCCCTTTGATTTTATTTTTTCAAGAGTGTCGTTTGGATCTACCTTGAAAGAATCTTGGAAAATTATAGGTCCTTGATCCAAGTTTTCAGTTACGTAATGTGATGTAACTCCTACAATCTTTGTTCCTCTTTCATAAGCTTGTGCATATGCTAGTGCCCCTGGAAATGCAGGTAATAATGACGGATGAATGTTAATAATTCTATTTGGATATCTCCAAACAAAGTTAGGACTAAGAATTCTCATATATCTTGCAAGTGAAATCAAATCAATGTTGTACCTTTTACAAATCTGAATAATTTTTTCTTCTGCTTTTTGCTGATTTTTTTCTTCAACTGCAACAAATGGAATCTTTGCTTTCTTTGCAAGTGGTTCTAGTGCTTTTTCAGTACCGATAATTACTGATATTTTTCCTTTGAGTGATTTTGATTTTGATAGAATTGTTTGTAGACATAGTGGTTCTTTTGTCACAAAAACTGCAATATTTTTTTGGGAATTTGTTTCGTGATGAGTACTAACATCCATCTTTTCTTTTTTAGCTAAAGTTTGAATCTCTGAATCAAATTTTTTTACATTTACTGCTTTTGCAAAAGAAACTTCTAGATACATACCAAAAAGGCCTTTGATTACATTTTGATTCACTTTCTCAATGTTTCCGCCTTTTGAGAATGCAAAATTTGTAAATGTAGCTACAATTCCTTCTCTGTCTTTACCAACAACTGTTATTCCAACTACAGTTTTTTTCATGACTTTGTTTGTTGAAGATTTTCTCATTATTAATCATTCACAGAAATTATTGTGGTGCGGGAGGTGGGATTTGAACCCACGAACTCCTAAGAGATAGGGTCCTAAGCCCTACGCCTTTGACCAGGCTGGGCGACTCCCGCAACGGACTTGCCATTAAACACAAATTTATCTATTATTGAATAACACCATGGCAAAATTTTTTGGTACAAATGGAATTCGTGGTGTCTTTGATGAAGATTTTACTTTAGATTTCATTCATGATATGACTTTAGCAATTGGAACTTATTTTCAAAAAGGACCTATCTTGATAGGATATGACGGAAGAAATTCTAGTCCAATAATCTGTAAAGTCATAACTTCTGCTCTTAACTCCATAGGTATTGATTGTAGTGTTGCAGGAATTGTTCCAACACCTTGTCTTGAATTTGCAGTAAAGAAATTAGGATATTCAGGTGGTATCATGATTACTGCTTCTCACAACCCTCCACAATACAATGGAATCAAACCTGCTGCTTCTGATGGGGTAGAAATTTCCCGAGAAGATGAATTAATAATTGAAGATATCTACCTTCAAAAAAATTGGATTAAAAGTACTACAAAATGGGGAACCACAAAAAATGAAGAACGTGCAATTGATGTTTATCTGAATGGAATTACTGCACAAGTTAATTCTAAACTAATTGAATCAAAAAATTTTAAAGTTGTTTTAGATCTTGGAAATGGTGCTCAGGCAGTATCTGCTCCTGATTTTTGTAAACTGATTAACTGCAAAACTTTTCTTGTAAATGAAAACATTGATGGCACATTTCCAGGACGTGGTTCAGAACCAACACCTCAAAATCTTTCAGAACTATCAAAAACTGTTATTCAAAACAATGCTGATTTAGGAATTGCATTTGACGGTGATGGTGATAGAAGTATTTTCTGTGACAACAAGGGAAATATTTTGACTGGTGACAAATCTGCACTCTTGTTAACTAAACATATCTTAACTAACAATCCAAACTCTTTAGTTGTCACTTGTTTGAATTCTGGTTCTAATATTGAAGTCTTAGCAGAAAAGTTTGATTCCAAAGTCATTAGAACAAAAGTTGGTAGTGTTGAAGTATCAAGAAAAATGGTTCCGACTCGTGCACTAATTGGTTTTGAAGAAAATGGTGGATTTATGTTTGGAAAACATAATCAAGTTCGAGATGGCTGCATGACTTTGGCATTGATGCTTGATCTACTAGCTGCATCTTCAAACCATTTATCTGATGAAATTTCTAATCTCCCACCATCTTTTACTACAAAAGACAAAGTTTCATGTTCTCCAGAAAATGTCTCAAAACTAATTTCCTCTCTAAAAGATGAGTTTCCAAATTCTGATACTTCTGATGGCATCAAGATCAACATAGATTCAAAAAATTGGGTTATGATCCGACCTAGTGGAACAGAACCAATTGTTAGAGTCTATGCTGAAGCTCAAAGTCAGGACAAATTAGACGATTTAATGTCCGAATATCTCCAAAAAGTTAAGACAATTATCTCCAGATAACACTTTTAAAACCAAACCAAAGGATGTAGGGAATGGAGAATGAACCTTAGGGTGACGAAGTATGGGAAAAGCATATTATGTTAAATTTGAGACGCCAGAAGACCTCGTAAATCCAATCTTGGAGGCTGTTAGAGTTGCATCTACCAGTGGCAAAGTCAAGAAAGGAACTAACGAAGCAACCAAGGCAATCGAACGTGGTACTAGCAAATTAATTGTCATTGCTGAAGATGTAGAACCTCCTGAGGTAGTCGCACATCTTCCAATTCTATGTGAAGAACAAGGCGCAGCATTTGCATTTGTTCCAAGCAAAGAAGAGTTAGGCAAATCATTAGGTATTGACATTACTTCTGCCGCTGCAGCAATTTTGGATGCTGGTGACGCACAACACATTGTAGACCAAGTTGTCTCATCAATTGCTAAAATTAAAGGTGGAAAGACTGATC
>REGJ01000053.1 GCA_003702525.1 Candidatus Nitrosopumilus sp. | reverse complement strand
AAGTAACTGAACAAGGTTTATAAGCAATTTGGCGAGTACGTCAGCTTGAATGTCAGAGGTGGGGACGAAAAAGTCTGCCGGATTATCCCGAAGAGACTTTCTAAAGTTAATGGGTGCAGCAGGAACTGGTTTAGCATTTGCTCCCTTTGTCCCATTTGGTAATTTCATGCCAAACCCAAATCAGGCATCACTAGAAAAAGTACCTGTAATCTTACCTGATGGTACTCAAGCCAACGCTAACAATTATCCAATTAATCATGCAGAAGTCATTACATATCCTGCAACCGGCGATGCTGCACTTGATGCTGAAGCATTTCGTAAATGGCAATTCATTAGACTACCTGAAGAATTAGGTGGTGGAAAAAATGATGTTTCTGCATTTCGAGCTTACAGTATGATCTGCCTTCATCTTTGGTGTTTGTGGAAATATTGGCCTGATGAAGGAAGAAAAAGAGGTGAATGTCCTTGTCACGGAAGTATGTATGATCCAATGACTGGAGTTGCATTTGTTGGTCCTGCATCAGTACAAGCTTCACCTTCAAACACTTTACCTAAACTAACTTTAGAAATTGATTCAGATGGATTAATCTACATTTTACCACCAAAGTTTAACGCACAAGAAAATGGAGTAATTGGATATGGCCGTTTCGCTTGAGCCAAGAAGAAACGGTGTAGTAGAGTTTCTCTATTGGTTATGGGAAGGTGTAGATAGAACTATCTTTACTGCAATCAAGTTTTCATTTCCTGCAAGATTTGTAAGTCCATTTGGATTTTTGGGAATGTTAACATTCATCGTATTTATTATTCTAGGAATTTCTGGAGCCCTACTCATGTTTTATTATCAACCGATATTGGATAGAGCATGGGATAGTGTTCAATTCATTAACGATGAAGTTCCATTTGGATTCCACATTAGAAACATACACTATCATGGTTCTAATGCGATGGTTCTCTTAGCTGTTCTTCACATGTATTACCAATACTTTAGTGGAAGATACAAAATTAGAAACGAAGTCTTATGGATGACCGGTGTTATCTTAGGTGTTGTAACTATCTTAGAAGCATTTACTGGATATGATGTTATATTCTCTGAAAGAGCAGAACTTGCAATCAGTATTGCAGCGTCGTTAACTACGTCAATTCCTCTAGCGGGTCCTGTCATACGTGACGCGGCGCTGGGTAGTGGGTTCTCGGACTTTGTATTAAGATTCTATGCTCAACATGTGTTCTTGTTGCCAATAGTGATGCTTGGATTAATGGCAGTTCACTTCCCAAGATTCTTGGTCTTTGATGTACCAATGGTCATGGCAATTGGTGGCGCTATTTTGATTACTGGTGGTGTGTTCCCGATTGATTTGGGCTTCAAGTTTGAGCCTACAGTACCGCCTGGTGTAACTGTACCTGAATGGTATTTGACTGGAATTTACGCTTTCATGAGAACGCAGTATGACAAGTTTGTAACAGGATTGCTGTGGCCTTTGATATTCATTATATCGTTTGTCTTGATTCCATTCATTGATAGATACAAGAAATTCTCTTGGAGAGAAAGACCAATCATTACAGCATTTGGTATTACTAGTCTTGCACAAATTATGGTAACAACATACTGGGGATTCTATATCTCACCAGATATCTCAATCCCATTAGTTGAGCGTTTGGTAATTGATCCTGTATTCTTCTACAGTGTAATGATCTTGTTAGTTCCAATGAGCTTTGGATTCACATACATGATGATTAAACTTGCAAATGAAGCAGAAAGAAAATCAAAATTAGCAAAAAGTACTGGTCCAAAGAAAGTTGCTACTTTGAACTTGTCTGAAAAATGGATTAACTGGCTACTTGTTGCATTGTTAGCATTCCAAGTATTCTTAAACATTGCAGCATACAATGCAGCTATAACTGGAATGAATAACATCTCATTGTTCTTCATTGGACTTATTCTGATGGTATTTGCTGGATTCTTCCATATCTACAGATATGGCATGAGTGAGCAAAAAAATGCTCCACCACCCCCACCAGCACCAGTTTCAGATGAAAAACCAAAACTAGCTGAACCTGAAGAATCTTCTCAACTTGAGGGCTCTGGCGAATCTGCAAAACTTCCAGAAGATGAAACAGCTCCAGAAAAAGCTGAAGAGAAACCTATTGCTCCAGAAGTTTCTACACCAAAAACTCAAGCTGACTTGGGAGTCGGTGCAGACAATAATCCAAATCTTGGTGCCGGTGATCTAAACAAACCATGACCTCAAAAATTCCAAAGAAGCTTTATAAGAACTTGAGAGGCGAAAAAAATTATGAGTAGTCCAACATCTAGTCATGCTTATGGAATTGGACTTATTGCATTACTTATTGGATTATCTGCTTCTGTAGTCTTTTACACTTCATTCTACTTACCTGAATCTTTAGCAAAACCCTCAGTTTCTCATGCAATTCTAGAACCTGCAGAAGAATTTTTCTTAATTGAGATTGTTCCAGGTGCAGTTATTGACGGAAATGAAAACTATGTTCCAAACAAACCGACGGTTCTGCTGACGTTTACAAATAATGTCAAATGGGTAAACAATGATGATACTGCTCATACTGTAACTCCAGATCATAGATTTGCAGATCCATTTAGTGGTGACTTTGGTTCTCCTGGAGTAATCAAACCTGGAGATTCCTATGAGTTTCTATTTACTGAACCAACAGTAGTTCATTATTTCTGTCAACCTCATCCTTGGATGAAAGGTGAAGTCTCAGTAGAGAAGAGTAGATTCTAGACAGAATATTTTGCAAAAATTATCTGACTTTCAATTTCTTTATGTTGTTCGATAATTGATGCTCTAAATTTTACTTCATGTTCTTGAGTTGGTTCAAATTTTATTGTTGCAGTAAATT
>REGJ01000034.1 GCA_003702525.1 Candidatus Nitrosopumilus sp. | reverse complement strand
GCAAATCCAGAGTTTGATGCATGATATGATTCATAGTCATCAGTTTGAGTGGTTACAGAGTGTGAATTAATTTCACAGTTTTTGTATGAAAATGATTTCAAAACAGTACTAGCTTGCATGACATTTACATCAACATCAAAGTATCTATGATTATATTCAAATGCACTACCACCAGTTAATTTTGCTAGTCTGAATTTGTATGCTTCATCTAATGCCATGTGAAGATGAGGATTATGACCAACTACACCTTCCATTCTAAAACTGGTTCCACCGTCAGATACTATATCAGAGGTAGTTGAAAAGACAGGAAAGTTTACAGTTTCAACACCGCCTCTAAAATGAAAAGTAGCTACATTATGAATTCCTGCAACAAAATCATATTCATGTGCGATTGCTTGATCATCAGCAAATGCAACATTTGAAAGTCCGTTTGCGGAGATCATAATTGTGGATATAATGAAAATAGATGCCAAAATAGTGAATTTTTGATAAGATTTTTGCATTGAGGCTAATATTACAAAAAAGAAGTTAAAGAGTGAGTATTCATTGCAAGGCAGTGCATTTTTTCGAGAGATTTGGTCTCAAAAATCGCAAAATGCAAGTAAAACTTTGAAAGAATCATTTAATTTCCCATATTTTGACGCTAATACTATGCCGGGGTAGCTCAGCCTGGTTAGAGTGCCAGTTACTTGGTAAACTCTAGCGGTTCTCCAACTAAGGCAATACTCATAATCTGGAGGTCGCGAGTTCGAAACTCGCCCCCGGCACACAATTTTTACAAATTTTCAAGAGTTATTCTTTAAGGAGATAGTGCTAATAGTTACAGATTTGAAACAAAATGACAAAATTTTGATTATTGCAGGATTAGTTGCAGGAATGGTCGGTCTTGTGGTAATGATTGGTTTTATCGGACAAGGAAATGTTAGACATGTTGAGATATTTTGGACTGAAAAAGTAGAGCAGACAGTAGTATTTGAAGAAATTAATGGAGATGTACAAATCAAAGCAATCAAGGGAGTCAAAGGGGATGACAACCCTACGCTAATTTCACGTACATCTTTTGCATATGTTTTGACTGTAATTAACAATGGAACAACACATCATAGATTGTACATTGATGGGTTTAACGTCCAAACAGATTTGCTAGAACCAGGGCAACAAGATACGATTACATTTTTCCCAGAAAAAGAAGGAGAATATACCTACTATGACAAGAGACAATCCTTAGAACCATTAGGAAAAATCAAAATATTTTCGGTAGTTCCAAGTGACGAGTTTACGGGTGTTTGGAAAGATTTGATTTAGGATTTTTGTGCAATAACCAAATCAACTTTATAGTTTATACTGGTTCTAGGATTTAGTTTTAGATTCCAAGGAATGAAGGAGGGTTTTTTTGTTGAATTTGAAACTTTGAATCCCAGATTTTTCAAATTTGTTCGTAAACTAGATGCATCTATAGGATTTTTTACAGATGCATGACCTCTATCAAAGTCATAAGGATCAGAGATAGTAAAATATCCTTTGGTGATTTGTTTTGATATTAATTTGAGTAAAACTTGAGGTTCAATAATTTCTAAAACATTTAGAGCCAAAACCAAATCAAACTGTAATTTTCCAAATACAGGACTTAATGAATCAGCCACAAAATAATCCAAGTTAGGTTTGAATTGTTTTTTTGCAATTTGTATTGCAGAAAATGAACGGTCAATACCAAATACATGATCACAAGAATTTGCCAAATGACTAGTCATTATTCCAATAGAACAACCATGCTCCAAAACAAATTTTGATGAAGGTAAAGAGTCCAGATTCTTCTTTATTGTAGAATAAAATTTTGAGATTCTACTGTTTTGGTATACTATAGCCCACTTTTCTTCAAGATTAGTACGGTCATTGTCCTTAGATGTTAGGGATTTTTTTACAAAACTCTTGAGTTTTGCTGAATGTGTTAGTTTGTAGAGTTTCCCTCCAAGAATTCTTCTAGAAGATAAATATTTTGAGAAATCATCCCATAGTATTGGGATTTTTTGAATAATTGGAAATTCTAATTTGCATTTTTTACACTCTAGTAATCCTTCTTGGATTTCTTTTCCAAACGAAAAAGTATCAAGCTCAAGTTTTGCGCCACATTTTACACATCTTAAAAATTCAAGACTTGATTCAAGCATTTAACAGATTTCCTATTTAGAAACTAATAATTTCTTTGAAAGAAAAACCAGGATAATATTAAATGGAGTAATTCAGGATTCTATTTGAAATGGGAGAGTTTGAGGAATTTGCAGAAGCACTTTTTGGTCAATTATCAGTAGAAATTGATGAAGAAAAGGAGATTTCAAGCCTAGCAGTCAAGGCTAAAGAAGATCTTGCAGGGAAAGTTGAATTCAAAAATATTGAAGAAATAACAAAAGAAATTCTTCCACAGTTCAAGGAAAAAGTAAAAGATTTTCTTGGAATTGAGGTATCAGATAATCTAGAGTTCAAATTCCCAGAATTAGAAGATCTCAAGAGACTCAAAGGAGAAAAAGTCTTTGCAGATGATCAATCAAAAGAATTTGTCAGAGAATTATTTAATGCTGTTGCAAAAGAAGATAATGCAAAGATTGCCGAACTAATGAAAAAAGATACTGCAAAATATTTGGTGTATTCTACTTATGCAATTCAATACATCTCAAAGATTACAACGACATATGGAGATTATCTTGATGGTGTGATTTACCTAAACAAATTCATCTTGTCACGATATCCACAAATAATTTTACATAAACAGGGAGAGCCATACGAATCAAGATTTGAAAATGTAAACTCTGGATATACAGGTGGAATAAAGATGGCAGTACTAGAAGAGATAATCCACTCTACGCAAGAAAAACTACATCAAATGAACAAAGAAGCGGCAATGCAAGTAAACAAAATTAATGAAGAGTTAGCAGGGATTATTCTTGAATTAGACACTGAAAAAGTTAACATGTTAGCCGAATATTGTCAATTGCAAACGGTGCCAGATGACTTTCCATTTGCAAAAAGAGCAAACTTGTTCTTCTTTTTGAATCCAGACCATTTCTTAATTGAACAGATTGGACCTGATGTCATGACATTTACACATGTTGAGATGGATCCAAAAATCAAAGAAGCAATTCCACAACTCTTGGACATTTACAAGAGATGGCTTGCACCGATACAACACCATCATGCAGCATTTACTGCAATGGAAGGTATGGCAGGATTTGCAATTGAGAATATCCTCAAAGATGATCAAGACTTTCAGAATTATCTCACCACATTCATGGGAACAGACTTTTCATCATACCAGGTAAGAAAGAGTATGGGTAAGGACTTTACAAAGGCAGTATATGAAAAACTAGGCTCAGATACATTCAAAAAAATCATAGAAATCCCCCCAAACACGAGAGAACTCAAGGATCCTCAACTATACCTTGACAAGTTGAGCCAGTAATAATTGGAAGAAAAATTTGATCCGTTTGTTGCTGAATGGTTCTCATTTGTAAAAAATCCAAATTTCAATCTAGTTGAAAAGTGCCTCAAATTTGCACAAATTTTAGAATATCCAGATCTTGATATTGAAAAATACATAGAAAAAATAAGCAAAATGGGGATGTCACTTAAAGAATCAGTCAGCGATGTTAAAAATCCCACATATCTTATTTCAATGCTAAATGAACACCTCTTTGAGAATTTAGGATACAGTGGAGATGATGATGACTATTACAATCCAAAAAACAATTTTCTAAATGAAGTGATTGACAAAAAGACAGGACTGCCAATCACCATATCGATTCTTTATGCAGAAATTGCAAAATTCATAGGACTAGATCTTAAAATTGTAGGATTCCCAAGCCACATACTAGTAAAACACAATGAAGAGATGATACTAGATCCATTCTATGATGGAAGATTACTAGACATTGATGACTTGCAAGAAATTCTTGATACAAATTATGGTGGAGAGATAGAATTCAAACCAGAATTTTTAGATGAAATAACATCTGAACAAATTCTACTTAGATTAACTCGTAACTTGAAAAATTCCTATGTCCAATCTTTTGTTTATGACAAAGCACTTCGTTGTGTGAACATGGTCTTGGCAATTGAACCAGAATCACCTGAGGACATCAGAGACAAAGGAATACTAGAAGAACGATTACTAAATTATGATAATGCGTTGAAATATTTGAATAAATATTTGGAGATTAATCCAAATGCAGAAGATGTAGATTTTATTTTAGAATTGATTAGAAGTATAAAGACAAAAAATTAATCAATAATAGAATCTATGTCTTGTCCTTTCTTAATCATTGAGATTTCATGACGAGCAATTTTATTTCTCAATGCTCTTTTGAGGATATCGACTTCACTTCTGAGTAATGCAATTTCATCTTCAAGTTTTGCAACTCTTTCATAGATGGTTTCAGCTTCTGTACTCATGATTATCTATCAAGAAAAATTTGTCTTAAAAAGTTATGGGTAAATAATTTGATGGGCAGGTTAGCTTTTTGGACTATAATTCAAACTCTTGACGGCACTTTTCACACTTTGCACGCTCCTCACCAGGAGAGCCTAAGATGAAAATTTTACCAATTGTTTTACAAATAGGACACATGCCAGTTGTTGCATTTTTAGGACCTGTGCGTATAATTTTTTGAGTCTTTCTTCGTCCCATGAAAAAACTTCCCAATTCGGTCTATTAAGTTTTAATGGCGCGGGGAGGGGGATTTGAACCCCCGTGTCCTTGCGGACATGGGATTAGCAATCCCACGCCCTACCAGGCTAGGCGATCCCCGCACAATGGTGGCTAGAATTAATCTGTAAATAAGTCAAACTTTGGAGAGGATTTTCTACTCTAAGTATTGTCTAGTTCATCAGGAAATTGGCTGTAATTATTCACAATTTCATTAATTGGAACACGTTTGCCACCTACAATCTTCAAATCAACTTGGACTTTTTTGTTCTCGATTGTCAAAATGTTGT
This sequence comes from Candidatus Nitrosopumilus sp., assembly GCA_003702525.1. Taxonomy (GTDB): domain Archaea; phylum Thermoproteota; class Nitrososphaeria; order Nitrososphaerales; family Nitrosopumilaceae; genus Nitrosopumilus. The sequence continues at coordinate 6,540 of REGJ01000034.1, read as the reverse complement.
ATGTATTTTCAAATAATCCACGAACTCTTTCAGATGTAGCAGTACCAGCATTTACAACAGTCAGAGTTCCAAAATTCCAAGCCCATGGTCTGTGTTTGTGGCCACACAAAACAACATCAACTTTTGAATCAAGTACAGTTCTCAATACATCACCAGCATCAACTACAGTTAGTTGATCAGACCCAGTATCAGGGATTGCAATTAGATGATGATGCATTGCAACAATCTTTACCTTGTCTTTGTATTTTTTCATGGTTCTCTCAAGCCAAAGATTCTGTCTGTATCCAACCTCACCTTCATTTCTATCAGGTCTTGCAGTACCTACAGTTACTAAAACAACATCATCATCCAATTCATTTACAGTTTGAAATGGAAAGAACTTTTTGAATAATAGATAACCAGTATTTCTGTAATCATGGTTTCCACTAATTGCAATAATTTTTTTTGTATTAAATCTCTCTAAGAGAGATTTACATTTTTCATATTCTTTCATCAGGCCTTCGTTTGTCAAATCACCGGTAATTACAATAACATCAGGATTCAACTCGTTGACTTCATCAACTAGAATGTTGAATTTTTCTTGTAAGAATTGAGAACCAACATGAAGATCAGAGATTTGAACTATTTTCATTTGAATTGATTTTACAAAAATAGCTATTAAATCATCTCTATAGATAACATGTAGAAATAATTTCCAATCAAGGTAGAATTAAATAATAAACTCCTCAAAAACTTGCAGTTTTGAGTAAAAAAGCTGCAGTAATGAAAGGTGACGGTATTGGTCCTGAAGTAGTAGATTCAATGCTTAGAGTTCTCAAGGAATGTAACTTTCAATCAGAATTGATTCTTTGTGAGGCTGGCTCTGAGCAATGGGACAAAAATGGCAGAAAAGATACATCATATATCCCAGATGCAACCATGAAAACTCTAGAAGAATCTGACTGTTGTTTCAAAGGTCCAACTACTACAATTCCAGTTCCAGGAGCACCAAGAAGTGTTGCAGTAACGTTAAGACAAAAATTTGATCTTTATGCAAATATCAGACCAACTAAAACCTACGATAGATTAACTCCAGACAGAAAACTTGATTGTGTTTGTTTTAGAGAGGCAACTGAAGGACTTTACACGGGGGTAGAAGCAAAAATTACAGATGATGCAGCAATTGCAATTAGAAAAATTACAAGACAAGGTAGTAGACGATTAATTGATTCATCAATAGATTGGGCAAACAATTTCAACATGAAAAAGATGGTTGCAATAACAAAAAGAAACATCCTAAAGCAAACCGATGGAATTTTCTGGGATGAAGCACAAAAAGCAGTGGAAGGAACAGACATTGAGTTATCCGAAATTTACATCGACAACATGGCACAACAAATGGTAATTGCTACTGAGCAATTTAATGGTGCAGTACTAGTTAGTACCAATTTGTTTATGGATATTATTTCTGAGCTTGCATCAGCATTGGTGGGTTCAATTGGATTAATCTATTCTGCAAATATTGGAGATAACTATGCAATGTTTGAAGCAGCACACGGCAGTGCACCACAATTTGCAGGACAAAATAAAGTGAATCCAACTGCAACTGTTCTATCAGGAGCTTGGATGGCAGACTATCTTGGCGAAAGAGATGTCAGAGATGCAATCTTTGCTGCAACAGAGCAAGTAATCAATGAAGGAAAAGCAGTAACATGGGATATTGGCGGTGATGCATCAACAACACAAATGACTGATGCAATTATCACATATGCAAAAGAAAAATTAAGAAAATAATCAGTTTATTGCTTCTACAAGAATCAATTCTTCAAAGAAAAGTTTCTTTTTTGCCATGATTCGTGTTTTCAAGCCTAATTCTTGGGCGTAATCTATGAGTTTTTGATAGTTTGAAAGAGAAGAGGTAACAAAAACAAATTTTCCATTTTCCTTTAGATTGTTTATTGCTGAATCAAAAATTTTCTTTGGAATCTCAAATCCTTCTGCACCACCATCAGTAGCAACATCTAAGATTTCATCAGTAGCCAAATATGGTAAATTACATACAATAAAATCAAATTTTATCTTTAATGCATCTGAAGCATTACAACAAATCAGATTCTGAGTTTTGTAGGAACTTTGATTTTGTAGTACCTCACAATTAATGTCAGTTCCAACTACTAAAGAAAAGTTTTCAGATAATAGTTTTGTAAGGTAACCTGAACCACTTCCAATATCTAGTGCATAGTCTCCTTTTTCGTTTTCAATATTATTTGCAATGAAAAAAGTATCCTCAGATGGAGGATATTCATCATTTTTTGATAATTTGTTTTGCAAGATTTACTATTTCATCTCCTGTCAAGTCATCAACACGTTTCTCAATTTCTGATTCTTGTCCAAATTGTTTTAGAATATTTTTTACAGTTTTTCGTCTGTATGAAAAGATCTCATTGATTGTTGAAATTAATTTTTTATCCATATCAGTTTTCTTTATTATTTTCAAGATTACAGAATCAATTTTTGGCGGAGGAGAAAAATTATTCTTTCCAACATTAGATATTTTTTCAATATCAAATGCATGTGTGGCAATAATGCTGATTGCCTTGCGGTTTTTTGATTTCGCAACAAGTTTTTCTGCGAATTCCTTTTGAACCATAATTACTCCATGAGAAAATGTACGCTGGGCTAGCCATTCTATAGCATCTTTGCTCTTTGAATAGGGTAAATTAGATACAAAAATTGAAAATGAATCTTGTTTCTTAAAACCATCACCTGATTTTAAGACAAGATTCTCAATGTCTGAAAATATGGCTCTTGCTTTTTTGATTAGGTTTTCATCTGCATCAACTGAGATGACTTTTTGTGCCTTTTTACATAACAGAGGAGTTAGCACTCCCAATCCAGTTCCAATCTCATATACAACATCATTTTTTGTGATTTTAGCCTCAGATACAATAGATTCTGCAATTGATTGGGAGTTGAGAAAGTGTTGTCCGAGTAGTTTTCGTTTTATCATCTCTTTACAAAGAGGTTCATTCGGCTTTCACCAGTAATTTCATCCATGATTCTCTCTGTGATGTGTTTTATTGGTTCTTTGAATCCAACTCTTTCTTGCAAGTCATCATAGCTCTCAAACAGTTTCTTTTCACGTTCTTCTAGCATTGTTTTCATGTAGGTTTTACCAATTCCAGGAATCAACTCTAATGCGTGAATTCTAGGAGTTAGTGGTTGTGCCTTGTTTAGATATTCGACAAATTTTGATTCATTTTCAGTTACAATATTTTCTACTACGTTTTGTAATTCAGTTTGAGCAGATGAAGATATTTTTTCATATTCCATTTTACCTAAGACAGATTGAACTTTGGTTCTTCCTTCTTTACCAATGTATATTTTCTCACCTACTTCAAATGTTGAATTTGCAATACCAAGAATCTCCAAGATTGTTAATCTGTCCTCACCAATTGCAGTAATGATTATTCCCTCTCTTCCTCTTACAGTTGATGATTTTCCTCGAGGATTGAAATCTAGAACATATGCATATTCCTCATATTTTCTAGGTGGGGATTGTGCCCTATACAAAATAAAATACTCCTGAGAAATTAAGAATGCTCCTTGATTATTTTGAGCATTTTTTCTAGAGTTTCAGCAAGAATTAATTTCTTCCAACCAAAAGTGAAGGAACGTAATTCTGCCATACTTGTTGGTCTAATGTTAACAATTTCAACAGCTTCATCTTCTGTTAATTCACATTCTTTGATGAGTTTTTTCTTCATCTCTTTTGCATCTTTAGGATCAACTGATACAAATTTTGAAACATAATCATAGGTCCAACGTTGAATTTGATCCATTTCTTCAGGATCAACTTTGCCTAAGATTTCTTTAACTTCTGAAAGAGAAATAGCTTGTTTCTTTTGTACTTCTTCCATAACTATACACCGAATGGTTTTATGTGATCCAATCTAGTGATTAAGGTTTTCGATTTGTTACCTAGTTTTACATCTAGTGTGACTGCACGTCTTCCCACATTTGTAATCATACCAACTTTACCGTGATATCTTCTGTGAGGTAATCCTTTGTGCTGTCTAGGATCAATGATGACAAGTGCTTGTTGACCTTCTTGGTATTCACGTAGTAAGAATGAGACTCCTCTAGGAGCGCTTTTCTTCATAACTGATCTGGATTTGTGTTTGAATCCATGTGAACGACCAGAAGATTTCTTAGTTGCCATGTAGTGTGAAACCTTCCAAAGCCCTATTTTAAGACTTAGAACAGAATTCTGCCAGGATTAACCAACAATATCAGTTCTTAATTGCCCACAAGCAGCCGAGATCTCAGTTCCTTTTTCTACACGAACGGTACAATTTACACCAGATTTTAGCAAAATTCGCTCAAATTCTGAGACACTTTTCTCAGAGGGCCGTTTAAAATCACCTGCAGTAGGGTTAATTGGAATGATGTTGACATGAGAGCCATTTCCATGCAAGAGTTTGGCCAATTCCTCTGCAATTTCTGGAGAGTCATTGATTCCTTCCATTAGAGCATATTCAAAAGTCACACGACGTCCGGTTTTTTTGAAATAATTTCTTCCAGATTCTATAATATCTTCAACAGAATGAGGTCCTGCAGTTGGAACAAGTTTTTTTCGTAATTCATTGTTTGGGGCATGAAGAGATATGGCAAGACCGATTTGTAGATCTTCTTCAGCTAGTTTCTCAATTCCAGATGTAATGCCAATAGTAGAAATTGTAATGTGTCTTTGTCCTAATCCAAAGCCTCTATCATGTGTTAGAATTTTTACAGCTCGAATCATCTCATCATAGTTTGCCATCGGTTCACCCATTCCCATAAAGACCAAGTTTGTAACATGTTCTCCACGTTGCTCTAAAAGTTCAGCAAAGTGAATTACTTGAGAAACAATGTGTTCAGCTTTAAGATTTGTCTCAAATCCCATTTGACCAGTGGCACAAAACACACAACCCATTGCACATCCAATCTGAGTTGAAACACAAATTGTTGATCTTGGATGACCACCAATCTTTGTTGGTTCATACTGCATTAGAACTGTTTCAACTGAAGAACCATCAGATAATTCTAGTAATAATTTTGTAGTGTCACCATCTTCACTTACAACGCGATGAGTTTCTTTTGCAGAACCAATGGTATAGCCTGCTTCTGTTAGTTCTTCACGTAATTTCTTTGGAAGTTGAGGAATGTCATTGATGTCTTTTGGGAATTTGTAGTATAATGGAAGTAAAATCTGGTCTGCTCTATATCTAGGATATCCCATATCAATTACTAATTTCTCCATCTCTTCAGGAAGTAGTCGATAAAGATCTGTCATGATTAACGTAGTTAATCAAATGATACTATAATTTAATCAATATTGAAAAATGAAAATGTAAAAAGAGTAAGATTACTCTTCTACAGGTTCTGAATCATCTGCTTCAGCATCTACTGGAGGTGCTTCCACGGTTTCTAATTCAGGAGTAGTTTCAACTTCTGGTGTTTCAGCAGTTGCATCTACTTCAGGAGTTTCTACTATTGCCTCCACCTCAGGCTCTTTTGCCTTTTTTGTGGTTGCTTTTGCTTTTTTGGTAGTCTTTTTGGTCTTTTTCTCAGCCTCTTCAGGGTCAATGACTCCTGCTTCACCTAGAGCAAAGATTACTTCTTCCTCAGGGTGATGAGGACTGTCTACCATTCTAGCAATTCTCTTCTTTCCAGATTTCTTAAAGTAGATTCTGTAGGTACTTGTGTGTGCAACTACATTTCCACCAATAGGTCTAGTTGGGTCGCCAAAGAAGACATCAGGTGATGCCATAACTTGGTTTGTTGCAATTGCTGCACAGTTGTAAGTTTCTGCAATTCTAGACAACAAATGAACAAAGTGATTTAGTTTTTGTTGTCTGGTGGATAAGGTTCCTCGTCCCAAATATTCAGAACGGAATAATCCAACTGCAGAATCTGCGACAATTAGTTTTACATTATTTTCTTCAATGATTGGTCCAGCTTCTTCTAGAATCAATACTTGGTGTGCACTGTTATATGCACGGGCAACAATGATGTTATCTAGAACTTTTTCTGGATCCATTTCATGTGCTTGAGCAATAGATACAATTCTTTCAGGTCTGAAAGTATTTTCAGTGTCAATGTATAGAACACTACCTTCAAGTCCACCTTCTTCTTTTGATTTTTGGACCATTACAGACATTGTATGTGCAAATTGTGTTTTACCACAACCAAATTCACCATAAACTTCTGTTAGTGCTTGTGTTTCTAAACCACCATCAAATAGTGTGTCAAGACAATTTGTACCAGTTGTAATTTTACCAATACTTTGTCTGTGTTTGTAAATTTCACTTGCACTTGTAAAGTGTTTAGCAATTACTCCACCATCAACTAGATGTTGACGTGCTTTATTGACAATTTTTTCAGCAGTGTCCTTTTCCATTCCAGTAATTTCTGCAATTTCTACAGGACCTCTGACGATGAGGTCCATGACGTTGTGGACACCTGCATCGGATAATTTTCTAGTTGTTACAGGACCTACGCCCTCTAAACTATCTAATC
>REGJ01000061.1 GCA_003702525.1 Candidatus Nitrosopumilus sp. | reverse complement strand
TTCGCCTGGTGTATGTTGAATTTCAAGATCAACACCACCTACAGAAAGTTTATTTGTTTGTAGTTCAAAAAAATGTGTTGGATAAATTACTGGAGGTTGTTCAAAGTCAAAGTTTAGCGTGAAGCCCAGCCCGTGACCTCTTTTTAAGCTATCAGGCAAAAAATGGCCAAATTGTTTCATTCCTCGTTCAGTAAGTATTGGTCGAAGTAAGTTATTTTGGTCAAAAAATCCTTTTTGAAACGTAGAATGAGCATAGACTTTTGTATTATCTTCATAAAAACCTGGAGCGCCCCTCCAATGATCTACATGTGAATGTGTATAAATAATAGCTTCATTTGGTAGATTAGAGATTTTTTTGAACTCATCATTAATTTGCTTTCCTAATTCCGGATCTTCCGTCGTATCGATGATGATATTGCCAGTTTCTCCAACAATAAGCACTGAATTGGCTAAACCATATCCAATGGCAACATACACATTATCAACAACTTGATAGATTCCTTTTTCAAAATAAAAATCATCATTTATATCAATTTCTTCAGAAAATGGATTAGGATTATCAGTACTGCTTTGCGCATTATCATTGCAAGAAATAATTAGAGCCAAAAGAAGATGTAATATTATTCTCATATTTTAAAATATAAGTCATATTGCGGTATATTTTAAATAAATTAGATTGTTATAATAATCGGAACAAAAAAACAAAAATCACATACATAAAACAATGACTTTGATATCATTTTCTAGAGATAAATTTATTCCTTCTGATGAGGTAAGTCTTAATGTAAGGGGAAATTATTTAAGTGTAACTCGCGGTTATCAGGTGTTTACATTTTTTAAAACTACTAATAATGGGGTACCTGTTTTTCTTGATGATCACGTAGATAGAATCGTAGGAAATGCACAAGCAATGAACATGAATTTATCTTTTTCAAAAAAAGATATTAAAGGCTTAGTTCATCAAACCTTAGGTAAAAATGATTTTTCAAACGGTGAGTGTAATGTGATGATTATTTTTGCTGGTAAAGCTCCAGATGATATTTCAGGTTTAGTTTCATCGCAAGAAGTTGATTTATTTATTGTTACATCTCCAATCAAAAAATATCCTAAGGAGTCCTATCAAAATGGAATTTCATTAGGTCTGTATGAGTTTGAAAGAATTGATGCAGAGGTTAAGACGCCGTATACATATTATGGCGGAATGAAAGCACATAGATCTCTTGTACATGAAGGGCCTTTTGACGAGGTGCTATACATTAGTAAGGATGAAATCTTAGAAGGAACTACGTTTTCATTTTTTATTGTTAAACATGGAACTGTAATCACTTCAAAGCTTGACGGTAGAATCTTAGGAAGTGTTACAAGAAAAAATTTGTTAAGAATTATGGATAATCAAAAAATCGAGCATAGCGAATCTATAATTGCTATTGATGATTTAAAAAGTTCTAGCGAAGCATTTATTGCTTCAGCAAATAGAGATTTGATTCCTGTAGTGTCCATTAATGGTAATCAAATAGGTAGTGGTAAAATTGGACCAATGTATGAAAAGTTGATGAATTTATATCAACAGGAATTATTAAAAATTAATATATAAAATAAGCAATATATTGCTTAAACTGGGAACAAGATGGTTATTTTAAATGTATAATTTAAAAATAACAAATTAGAGAGGGAAAAATGAAAAATCTAACTTTTGTATTATTTTTATCATTCATATTAACTGGATGTGCAATGCAGGCTCCTACAGCTCCTGCAGTATCTAATGAATTTACTTTAGGAAAAGTTCAATCTCAGTTAAGCAATGGAATGAGTTCATCTGAAGTAGTATCCTTGCTTGGTTCTCCAAATTTAGTGACAAGTACTAAAGATGGTGGAGAAGCTTGGACTTATGATAAAATTTCTCAAGAATCTGAATCATCAAGCGTTTCTGGAGCTGGTGCAGGTTCAAGCGGGAATTTCTTTGGTATTTTTGGTGGCGGTCGTTCAAAATCATCAAATTCTAGTAAAAACCTTACTTTAATTGTAAAATTAAATGCAGAAGGTATTGTTACTGACTTTAAATACCAAAGCATCAAATACTAGAAAAATGAACAAAAATTTACTCTTAGCCCTATCTTTGGGCATTATACTTACCGGATGTGCATCTATGATGCCAGATCGTACTACAGCTGTGAAAAGAGCAACGGAAACTAAAGAATATGAGGTTTCCACTAAAGATCTTATAGGAGCATCAATTGGTACTTTTCAAGATCTTGGATATACGATAGACGTTTTAAACGCTGAATTTGGATTAATTACTGCCAGTAAGAAACAAGGTACAACTTCTACTAGAACAAATCTTGAAGAAGATCCTTTTGAAGCTTTCTGGCGTGCATTAACTGGGATTGAAAATAAGGATGATGTTATAATCGCTCCATTGATTTTATCTGCAACAATTACAATCAAAGAGATTTCAACTGATCCAACACTATCTTCTTTAAGAGTAAATTTTGAAGGAGGAGATCGTAAATTTTCAGATTTATTTTTCAAAAGTTTCTTTGCAGCATTAGATAAGTCGTTGTTCTTAGATCAAGGCATAGAATAATGCTTAGAAAATTTACTTTAAACACTTTTGCATTATCATTCTTGTTGATGAGTTGTGCTTCTTCGGGAGGATCTGATAAAAAATCAACCGCAGCTCAACGAGCAGTTGAAACAAGAGAATATGAATTAAGTTCAAAAGAATTAATGCAGTCAGCAATTGGCGCTTTTCAAGATTTAGGTTTTACAATTGATACCCTTAGCGAAGAATTTGGTTTAATCACTGCTAGCAAAATTGAAGAACCACAAAAAAAAGAAAGCGATAATGACGTTGGTTTGCTTGGTGCTATTGTTGCAGTAGTAGCTATTGGAGCATTATTGTCTGGAGACTGGGATGACGACGATGATAGTTGTTTGTTTTGTGGCAGAGATGATGATGGGGAGACCGTTATCATTAAAGACTATAAGTTAACTGCAACAGTAACTGTAAAAGCTATTAATGATTCCGAGCCATTTAAATCATCATTAAGGGTTAATTTTGGTGGTTCTGAACGTAAAAGATCAATGCAGTTCTTTAGAGAATTTTTTACAG
>REGJ01000033.1 GCA_003702525.1 Candidatus Nitrosopumilus sp. | reverse complement strand
CCTACAGGATACATGGCAAATTTGGGTTCAATTTCTGCAATTGTAAAGAAAGGAGATTTGATTCTAAGTGATGAGTTAAACCATGCAAGCATTATTGAATCATGTAAACTAACTGATGCCAAAGTTTCAATCTACAAACATAACGACATGCAAGACTTGCAAAAAAAGTCAAAACAAAAAGCAAGAAACAAGTTCATCATAACTGAAGGAATATTCAGTATGGATGGAGATTTGTCATCTCTGAAACAAATCACAGAGATTGCACAAAAATCTAATGCCATAACAATTGTTGATGATGCACACGGGGATTTTGTAGTGGGTAAAGATGGAAAAGGAACACCTAGTCACTTTAATGTTGCAAAAAAAATTGATTTGTATGTAAGCAGTTTAAGTAAAGGGTTAGGATCATTTGGAGGATATATTGCAGCACAAAACAATGTAGTTGATTTGTGTATAAACAAATCAAAGTCATTCATCTACACATCTGCCTTGCCATCATTTTTGGTAAAACATTCTCTAAAACGATTTGAATCAAACAGAGAAAAACAAAAAAAGAAACTAGAAAAAAACACAAAATCATTAACTAAAGGTCTCAAACAAATTGGTTTTGAGATAAATTCAGAATCCCAAATCATTCCAATCATTATTGGAAATGAAAAATCTGCAATGGATTTTGGAAAATTCTTGTTTGATAATGGAATATTTGCACAGCCAATTAGATATCCAACCGTTCCAAAGAATCAAGCCAGATTGAGAATTTCAGTCACAGCATGGTTGCATGACAAGGATATTGACAGAGCACTAGAGATATTTGAGAAAGCATACGTAAAATTTTGCTAATTATCTCATAGAGTCAAAGCCGCCAAACATTGGAGATCCAATCAAAACAGCAGCCACAATAATGATACCTAAAGCGACACCGACTATTATGAATCGTTTATTCATACCAAAATTAGGCACAACCCAGATAAAAACGGATTGCATTACCATTTGGTAAAAATCTGGAAGAATGCTTTAAAGTAAAAATTACAATTTTAGTATGTGGCAGAAATAACACTAGCAGTTGCAGCACTAGCTGGACTTGGATCATTTGTTGCTCCATGTATTTTGCCTATGATTCCTGCATTTCTTGCATACATTTCAGGAACAACACTTTCAGAATTAAATCAAAAAGATGGAACAAAGACAGTTTCAGTAAATAGAACAAACATTATTTTGAATTCGGTATTTTTTGTACTAGGTTTCTCAGTTGTCTTTTCAACCATAGGAGTAATAATCAACAGTACATTATCGTCTGCATCATGGGAAATAGTAGACGAACTTAACCAAATTGGCGGTATTATCATAGTAGGGTTTGGAATATTCTTACTTCTTTCAATGAAGATAAACAAGCTTAACATGGAGAAAAAATTCTTTCCAAAAAGATCAAAGGCAAGTTATCCAATGTCATTTGTTTTTGGTTTAGCTTTTGCAGCAGGATGGACTCCATGTGTTGGACCAATACTAGGAAGTATACTTACACTTGCAGCAACAACACCATCTGTTGCATTTAATTTACTACTAGTGTACTCTTTAGGATTAGGAATTCCATTTATCTTAATTGGAGTATTTTACTCTAGAGCAAACAAGATCATTCGTTCAATGAGCAAACATCTAAAGTATTACAACATAATTTTAGGAGGATTCATCATAGTGTTGGGAATCTTGGTATTTACAAACCAGCTAGCATATATTGCAAACTTTCCGCTACTCAATGAATTATTACTCTTAGGGTGATCAAATGAAGTCAGAAATTAAAACAGCAATTATTTTAGCAGTTGCAATAGGAGTAGGAATTGCAGCAATAAGCGTGGCATTTTCCACACTTGATCAGGCCAGTGTTGTAAACATAGGCGGAGATTCTACTCAGATAGACAAATCTGAATTCAAGAAAGCACCAGACTTGGTAGGAATTGCACACTATCTGAACACAACTCCTGAAGAACTAGCCCAAGTGATAGAAGGAAAAGTTGTGTTGTATGATATCTGGACATATAGTTGCATTAACTGTATCAGAACTTTGCCATACATCACAGCATGGGATGACAAGTATGCTGATCAAGGATTGTTAATTATTGGAATTCATTCTCCTGAATTTGAATTTGAAAAAGTTCCTGAGAATGTACAAATGTCCATTGAAAAACATGGAATCAATTATCCAGTTGTAATGGATAACGACATGGAGACATGGCAAGCATTTGAAAACAGATACTGGCCAAGAAAATACATTGCAGATCATGAAGGATACATAAGATACGATCACATTGGAGAAGGCGGATATCAAGAAACTGAAAAAATTATTCAGCAATTAATCAAAGAAAGATCTGACGCATTAGGAATTCAAATGAATTCAGCTTCATCATTAGTAGACATTGAAGAGTTTGAACATACTTTGTTTAGAACTCCAGAGTTGTACTTTGGATATTATTTTGCACAAAACAGAAATCAATTAGGTAGTGAAGAAGGATTCCAACCTGAAAAAATAGCAACATACCAAGAACCAGATAAAATAGAATTACACAAATTCTACCCCACAGGAACATGGAAGAATCATAAAGATAGTATGGAATTGATTTCAGAAACGGGAGAGATAAAATTACTATACAATGCAAAAGAGGTAAACATTGTTACTGCAAATAATGCAGAACTTGAAATTTATCTTGACGGAGAACCACTTTCAACTCAATACGCAGGACATGACATTACATCTGAAAACATACTGAGTGTTTCAGAACCAGGACTGTACAACATTGTAACCAGTGAGGACAGTGCATCTAACATAATGGAGATAAAGGTCAAAGGTAAAGGATTCCAGATATTCACATTTACCTTCGGATAGTGTAACTGCAACTATCTGTCACTCCAGTGACACTATCTATGGTGACAAATCTGTTTAAAACAAAATTTTAGACCAATATCGAGAATTAAACATGCTTAGTAACTCTTGGAACAAAACACAGGGAGAAAGTATTTCCCAAAAAGTTATGGGAAAAGTGAAGCCAGATGAACCACTAAAGAACAAAATTGACTTTGCACAAAAAAAATTACAATTTCAAATCTCAAAATTAGAAGGAATTAATGAAAAATTACAAGTAAAACATGATAAAATTTTTGAAAAAATCGTTAATGCTCATAAAAGTAACAAAAATGCATACGCACAAGCATATGCAAATGAACTAGCACAAGTTAGAAAGATGAAAAACATGGTAAGCGGTGCCAAACTTTCAATGGAACAAGTCAAACTTAGACTTGATACAGTATCAGAATTAGGAGATGTAGTAGTTACACTCAGCCCATGCATGTCAATAATCAAAGGATTAGCCCCATCACTTAACGGAATCATGCCAGAGGCAAATGCATCAATGCAAGACTTGTCATCAATCCTTGGAGATGTAATGTCAGGCTCATCAGTAGAATTAGGCGATACAATGAGTGTCGGTCCAGAAACCAATGCAGACACATTAGCAATCTTAGAAGAAGCACAAGGTGTCATTGCAGGTCAAACAAAAGCAACAATTCCAGATGTTCCAGATTCTCTCAAACAACAAATTGTTGAGAGAAAATCTGATGTTTTCATTTAGATTTCTTTTTGCTTTTCTGAACTAAGATTTTCTTTATTCTAGAAATTGTTGGATAACTGTATCCTCTTCGTCTATAATTTGCAATCATCATCTTCCAATTTTTTAATCTCCATTGAGCTTGTTCAGTTGTTACAGAATGAACTTCTTTTTGGATGATGCTTTTTCTTCCAACTTTTAGAGTTCCAGCATCTTTAGCAGACCATCGATTTTTAGCAAATTTTAGTCCAGTAAGAATTTCATCGACAGGCATTTCTTTGAAATAATCCTTGAGTTTTTTTAGTTCGGCATCTGTTGGTTTTTTAGAAATAGGTAACTCTATAGTTGGTTTTGCCATGAATCATCTAATTTGTCATGTCTTAAGAAAATCATGATAAATCAGAATTAACTAAAGATGGAAATTATTGAGTCAGCAAGGGAGTGGAACAAGAGCATTTTTGCACAATGTCATGTACATTCCGGAGCCAAGGATTATTGCTGCAAATGCAGCCAATGGTACTAAAATAAACAAATTAGTTTTCATTCCCATGATCAAAAAATACAGTTAATCACTATAAAATTGTCACAGTTTTAATCAACAGTGATAGTAAATGTGCCTTTAGTTTCAGGATCTTGTAGTAAAGAAACCATTTCTCGAGGTAACAAATCAGATGCTTTGTCACATTTTACAGCTAAAGTTCTAGGACATACAAAATCACTTTTTCTAATTACAATATCTTCATCATGAGTAAGGATAAGATCAGGATGACCTTTTCCTTCTACAGTGAAATTGTAATCTCCAACATCAATTGAAAATGTAATTTTTGAATCAGAGTTTTTCAGTTTGTCTTTTAGATCTTGTGGTAAATCTGCACATGCGTGATTTGCACTCACCCCAACGATGCAATCGCCTTGAGGTGTCAAATGAGACTCTTTTGTAATCTCTATAGTTTTTTGATGATTTGATCTAATATTTTCATGTCCTGAAAATTCAATTTCGAATCTCACGGCAAATTAGATAGGCTAGACTTAAATTAAACTTTCAGAGCATTGGAATCAAATGCTTCCTGCACAACAAGGTTACGATAGAGCAATCACAGTATTCTCACCAGACGGCAGATTATACCAAGTAGAATATGCAATTGAGACTGTAAGAAGAGGAACAATCGCAGTGGGTGTAAAATGTAAAGATGGTATCGTAATTGCAGTTGAAGAAAAACCAAGAAAATTACAAATTTCTAAAACAGCACAAAAGATTTTCCAAATTGATGATCATGTTGGAGTTGCTGCAGCAGGGTATATTCCAGATGCAAGAAGTCAAGTTGACAATGCAAGATTCTTTTCTCAAAGTAACAAAATGATTTACGATGAACCAGTAGAAGTTGAAACAATTGCTAAACATTTAGCTGATCAATCTCAACAATATACCCAATATGCGGGTGTAAGACCATTTGGTGTTGCATTAATTCTTGGAGGAGTTGTTGGAGGCAAACCACAATTGTATTTGACAGACCCAAGTGGAACATACATCTCATATGATGCAATCGCAATTGGTTCAGGTTCTGATCAAGTAACAGACTTTTTGGAAAAAACATACAAGAGTGATCTTTCACTAGATGATGCAGCAGCATTAGCTTGTGCAGGAATTTATCTATCAAGTGAAGATAAAGATGGAACAGGTCACATCAGAATGGCACATATCAAAACAGAAACTGGTTTGTATGAAATCGTTTCAGATGAGCAGATTTCAAGTTATGCAAATACTGCTAAACAAAATTACCCACACGACAAAAATTAATTATTTTATCTGTTTGTGAGAATCGATTACATTGAAATTATCTGTTGCAATTCCAGAATCCTCCCTATCAGATGAGTCCTTAAAGATAGACAAGACTAGAAAGATATCAGTTTTAGCAAGAGCATGTGCAATTTTTAAAATTGAAACAATCTATGTCTATCAAGAGGGAAACAACAAACAAGATGGAAATCTTATGGTAATGATTCTAAAATATTTAGAAACACCACAGTTTTTGAGAAGAAGGTTGTTTTCCAAAGTAAATGATTTGAAATTTGCAGGGGTTTTACAACCATTAAGAATACCAAGTCATGTCACTCTTGCAAATCCAAAGAAGATCAGTAAAGGAGATGTCAGAGAAGGAATAGTTGTAGGAGTGAAAGGGAAAAGATTTGTAGATGTTGGAGTCAATCAATTGATTCCATTTTTTGGCAAAACATCAATAGGAAAAAGAGTTACAGTACAATTCAAGGAAGGATATCCAAATTTCTCAATTAAAGAAATTAACAGAAATGAAACACCTGATTACTGGGGATACACAGTCAAAGAGAGAGCAAACCTGTTTTCATTATTATCAGAATGGAAAGGAAACATAATTCTTACATCAAGAAAAGGTAAAACTGCAACAAAAGAACAGATTGCAAAATACACTAAATCAGATCAACCAACACTTGTTGTGTTTGGTTCTCCTGAGAAAGGAATTCATGAGATCTTGGGAGGTAAGATGAAGAATGTGCAAAATGCAAAATCTTTGAACTTTTTCCCAAACCAAGCTACACAAACAGTACGTCTAGAAGAAGCATTACTAGGAACTTTATCGATAATTAACGCACAAAGTACATCATAATCATGGCAGAAAGAAAAAATTTTTTGTTATTGGCAATTGGAGTCGGAGCTGCCGGAATTGTAATTGGAACAATTACAATTTGGAATATGGTAAATGGAATTCTAAATCCTTAATTTTAGGCATAGATGGTTAACCAGTATTTTTTTGTTGGTTAACCAAGTCTCACATGGTTTAATAGAGGGCAATCGATGCTGAATTTTACACATGGGTGCTAGAAAAAGACATTCACCACGTAGAGGAAGCCTTGCGTATTCACCTAGAGTACGTGCTAAAAGCATGGAGGCAAGAATCAGAGCATGGCCAAAATTAGATTCAGAAGAGCCAAAAATTTTAGCTCACTGTGGTTTCAAAGCAGGATGTGTTCAGATTGTCAGTATTGATGATCGTGAAAAAGTACCTAATGCAGGAAAACAACTAGTAAGTCTTGGAACAGTTCTAGTTACACCACCAGTTTTGATTTTAGGAATTAGAGGTTATTCAAAAGATCATGACGGACGTCATGCAGAGTTTGATGTTTATGCAGAAGACATTCCAAAAAATATCGCTAAAGAAATTTCATTAAAGAACAAACAAGAAAATGCATTAGAGAATGCAGAAAAAAGTTTGAAAAAGATTAGAGAGATTTTTGCAATTGTTGCAATATCACCAAGTGCAGCAGGACTTGAACAAAAGAAACCATACATCTTTGAAGCTTCAGTAAGTGGCGGAGATATTCCAAAACAATTTACACATGTTAAAGAATTACTTGGAAAAGAAATTAAGATTGATCAAATTTTTGAAACAGGTGCAAGCGTTGACGTTGCTGCAATTACAAAAGGTAAAGGATGGCAAGGTGTTTTGAAAAGATGGAACGTAAAAAAGAAGCAACACAAATCAAGAAAGACAGTTAGAGAAGTTGGTTCACTTGGTCCAATCTCACCACAAAGTGTCATGTACACAGTTCCAAGAGCAGGACAGTTTGGATTCCATCAAAGAGTCGAGTACGACAAAAGAATTATGATTATGGGTAACACTGATGATGATAAATTAAAAATTAATCCAGATGGTGGTTTCAAACACTTTGGATTAGTTAAAGGAGATTTTATCATCCTAAAAGGTTCAGTTCCTGGAGCATATAGAAGATTAATCAAACTAAGAAGTCAAATCAGAAATGTTCCAGACAAAGTCAACAAACCTAACATCTTGGAGGTAGTTGTATAATGACCAAAGCAGTAGTGTATACAACAACTGGAACAAAAGATGGAGAAGTAGAATTACCAGCAGTTTTTGCAACACCATTTAGAAGAGAATTGATTCACAAAGCTTTCACTAATCTTACATCACACAAATTCCAACCACAAGGAAGACATCCAACTGCAGGACAAGATGTAGTTGCAGATTCCAATGATCCACCAACAGGTCAAGGTGTATCTCGTGTCGCAAGAGCACAAGGTGGAGGTGGCGGAAGACAAGGACAAGGTGCAGAAGTTGCATCCACTAGAGGAGGAAGACAAGCACACCCACCTATTGTTGAGAAAGTAATTTACAAAAAATTAAACAAAAAAGAAAAGAAATTAGCATTATGTTCTGCAATTGCAGCAACTGCATCAAAAGATAGAGTAGAATCAAGAGGTCACAAAGTAGAAGGAATCGAATCATTCCCAATCGTAGTTTCAGATGACATTGAATCAGTTTCTAAAACAAGCGAAGTATCCAAAATACTTGACTCATTAAAACTAACACAAGATGTAGAAAGATTACAAGCAAGAAAAGCACGTTCTGGACAATCAAGACTTAGAGGAAGAAGTAAGAAAGTTGGAAAGAGTGTATTGTTTGTAACTAAAGATGCAGCAAATATTTCTAAAGCAATTGGTGCACTACCAGGAGTAGAGGCAACAAGTGTCAAAGATTTGAGCGTATTAGATTTAGCTCCGGGTTCAGACCCAATTAGATTAACCGTTTATTCCAAATCTGCAATCGAGGAGATTGGAAAAATAAAATCAACACATCTAGAGGTAATGGCGAAAGTACAATGAATGTAGATCAAGCAAGTAAAATCATAATCAAACCATACATCACTGAAAAGACATTTGCAATGGTAGAAAACGAAAGTAAGATTTGTTTCATTGTAGAGAGATCGGCAAGCAAACCAGAGATTGCTGAGGCAGTTAATGCACTATACAAAGAAAAAGTCACTAACGTTAACACCGCAAGAACAATTTACGGTAAGAAAGCATTCGTCCAATTTGAAAATACAGAAAAAGCAAGAGACCTCGCAACAAAGATAGGAATGCTATAATAGGGAGCTAGAAGGTGAAGAACAAAAATGGTTAAAGAATTTTCATACAGAGGAATTCCAAAAGAAGAACTTGATAACATGTCATTAGAAAAATTATTCCAATTATTCAATGCAAGACAAAGAAGATCTCTTACCAGAGGAATTGATGATGGTAAAAGAAAACTAATTGAAGAGATCAAAGCAGCAAAAGCAGGCAAATTAAAAAATCCAATCAAGACTCACGTTAGAGATTTGATTATCCTACCATACATGGTAGATGTTACAGTAAATGTTTTCTCAGGAAAAGAATTCAGACCAGTTGCAATCAAAACAGAAATGATTGGTCATTACTTGGGAGAATATGTCATAACAAACAAGAAGGTTTCACATGGTGCACCAGGTGTCGGCGCATCAAGATCCAGCCTCTATGTACCATTGAAGTGATTAGTATGGGTAGATTCGGTTACGCTTTCCAAAATTATGATGCAACAAGACATGTACGCTCTTCAGTAAGAGAAAAAGACATGTCACATAAACACGCAAGAGAAGTTGCAGTTGCAATCAAAGGACTATCAATTGAAAAAGCAAGAGATTACTTACAAGCAGTAATACACAAAGATAGAGCAGTTGCATTTAGAAGATTCAAGAACCAAGTAGGACACAAAGCAGACCCAGGTATGATGGCAGGACGTTATCCACAAAAAACAGCAAAAGAATTCATCAAAGTTTTAGATAATTTAGAATCAAATGCGGAATACAAAGGCATGGATTTAGATAGATTAAAGATTGTAAACGCAACTGTTCACAAAGGAGTTATCGTAAAAAGATTCATCCCAAGAGCAATGGGTAGAGCAACTCCAAAGAACAATGTACTAACACACGTCGAGTTGGTGGCTCAGGAGATTTAGAAATGTCATCTGTGAAAAACGTAATCAAAGATAACTACAACATGATGTTACTCAAGGACTATCTTAGAGAAGCAATCAAAGAAGCAGGATTTTCACATGCAGAAATTTCAAAAACGCCAACAGGTACAAGAGTTGCATTACATGTTACAAGACCAGGAATAGTTATCGGAAGAAAAGGTTCAGGAATTAGAGAACTTACTGACAAACTAGCAACAGACTTTGCATTAAAGAACCCACAAATTTCAGTAGTAGAGATTGAGAAACCAGAACTATCACCAAGTGTGATGTGTAACAGAATGGCTTCCCATCTTGAAAGAGGTACAGCATTTAGAAGAGCAACTATGTGGACTCTAAAACAAATCATGGAAAATGGTGCAATGGGAGTTCAAATTACAATTTCAGGTAAACTAAGAGGTGATCGTTCGGCATTTGAAAAACATACAGCAGGAATTTTACCAAGAGCAGGCCACCATGCAGAAGTAATTGTTGCAGAAGACATTGCACATGTAGGAACTGCAATGGGATTAATCGGAATTAGAATTAGAATTGCAAGAAAAGAAAAATTTGTTCCAGAATTCGAAATGAAGGTTGAAAAGCCAAAGAAAGCAAAACAAGTCAAAGATGCAGAAACAGGCAAAATGAGAGATGAAACTGCAGCAGAAAAGAAAGCAAGAACAGAATCTGAACAAATTGCAATGGAAGAAGAGAAGATGAAAGAACTTGAAACATTAGAAGAAGAGGAGGCCAAACTCAAATGAGCAGAATTAGTATGAAGACCATTAAACAACTAAACGAAAAAGATCTAAAAAGCAAGATCCAAGAATCAAGAAGTGAACTTGCAAAACTCAGAGTAGATGCAGCAAAAGGTACACTAAGAAAAGAAAGTGGAAAACTAAGACCACTACGCCATGACATCGCAAGAATGCTAACTAGACTAAACGAGATGAAGAAAGAGAAATGATCACAGCAAATAACATTACATCACATGAATTTATCGGATTAAACACCGAGATTGTACAATCAACCAATCCACAAGTAATAGGATTAAATGGAAGAATTGAAAATGAAACAAAATCAATGTTTACAATTAATACAGAAAATGGAATGAGATCAATTGCAAAGTCAACAAGTAATTGGAAATTCTCAATTGATAATAGTGAGGTTATTGTCGAAGGTTCCAAAATTGCAAAAAGACCATTTGATAGAATCGGAGGAAAAGCATGACTAAAAACATCGGATTAAAAGTAAAAGAACCAAAGAGAGAGTGTACAGATAAACACTGTCCATTCCATGGCGAATTAGCAATCAGAGGTAAACTCTTTGATGGTAAAGTTACAGGCAGTAAAGCAAAACAAACAATCACATTGCAAAAAGATGCACCAATTTACTTTAACAAATTCAAGAGATATGCAAGAGGAAAGAGTAGCATTCATGCACACGTTCCAGGCTGCATTGATGTTGAATCAGGAGATAGTGTATTGACTGCAGAATGCAGACCAATATCAAAATCCGTATCATATGTTGTTGTGGAGGTTAGATCATAATGGCAAAGCAAGCAGGTAAAGGAGTAGAAGAATTCCGTCCATATGTAACTAAAGTAATTCCAGTAGGAGCAAATATTGTATGTGCAGATAATTCTGGTGCAAAAATTTTAGAAGTAATCAACGTTCCAAGACATAAAACAAGAGCATCAAGACTTCCTTCAGCATCAGTTGGAGACTTTTGTAATGTTGTTGTAAAGAAAGGACCAGCAGAATTAAGAAAACAAGTGTATGGTGCAGTTATAATTAGACAAAAATATCCAGTTCGCAGATTAAACGGTGTAAGAGTTTGTTTTGAAGACAACGCAGCAGTGTTGATTACTCCAGAAGGAGAAACAAAAGGAACAGACATCAAAGGACCAGTAGCAGCAGAAGCTTCAGAGAAATGGCCAAGAGTAGCTAACTTGGCATCAATGGTGGTATAAGAAAATGAAACCAACTAAAATGCGTAATAAGATGATTTATCGTGCATCTTACCAAACAAAAAGTAAACAACTTGGAAGTGCACTATCAGAAGATCTTCATAAAAAATACGGAAAGAGAAGTGTTAGAGTAATTGAAGGTGACAGTGTTACAATTCTCAGAGGAGAATTCAAAGGAGTAGATGGTAAAGTTGCAGACGTTTCTACAGAGAAAAGTAGTGTTGCAATTGAAGGAGTAAAGAAAGAAAAAACAAAAGGCGATAAATTTGACGTATTCATTCACACATCAAACTTAGTAATTACATCATTAAACACAGACGATAAATGGAGAATGGCAAAACTCGAGGGTAAAGACCCAAGAAAACAACCTAAAGAGGCACCAAAAGCAGCAGAAAAACCAGCAACAGATAAGCCTAAAGAAACAAAAGTGGAGAAAAAATCCGAAAAAAAGGAGAATGAAGAATAATGGTAAGCATTTCAGGTAGTAAAAAACTCAAACGTCAAATGGCACCTCAGTTCTGGGGAATTGCCAGAAAAGACAAGAGATTTGTAATCACAACAAGACCAGGACCACACAAAAAACATCACGCAGTCCCAACAGCAGTATTTCTTAGAGATATGCTAAAGATCGTTACAAGTCTTAGAGAAGCAAAGACTTCAATCTACTCTGGAAAAGTAAAGATTGACGGCGTTGTTAGAAAATCACTACATCATGCAATTGGATTGATGGATGTAGTTGAATTAGAAAATGTTTCAGATGTTTATCGTCTTGTTCCAACAGATGGTAAATTACTAAAACCAATCAAAATTAACGAATCAGAAAAAACAAAAAAACTTGTAAGAGTTACAAGTAAAACTACAAT
>REGJ01000032.1 GCA_003702525.1 Candidatus Nitrosopumilus sp. | reverse complement strand
TATTGAAATTTGAGAGACGCGATATCATTTTGATTGCAGGACTTTTGCTTTTCATGATTGGATTAATCCCTTTCATGAGTCCTGCATATGCTGTAATTATTGTAATTCTCATGTATTTTGGAATAAAATTCTATGTTGCAAAGAGACGCCAATTAATGGAACGAGATGTAGGTGAGGGAATATGCCTAGAATGTGGGGCCAAAATTCATGATAAGAAATGCCCAAACTGTGATTCTTTTCAGAAATAATTCCTACGCAGTGCTTAAAACTGAAAAATCACCAAAATCTGTGTGGATTTAAGATATAGGACTTTAACAATAAGCTCAACTTTTCCTCAATTTCATTCTAAAATGACCCTTTTAGTCAAAAAAAGAGGAAACAACAATGAATAGGAATCTGTCTATAGTATTTTCCATAGTTCTACTTGTAGGGATATCTGTACCTGCATATGCTCAAACCGCAGAAAACGTTGTAATTAATGAAGTTGACATTAACCCCCCTGGAGATGATTCCAAATCTATCTCTGAATGGGTTGAGCTTTACAATCCTACTGATTCTGAAATTGATTTGAGTGGATGGCAGATTGCTGCTACCTATTTTAATTTCAAAACACCAATGACAATTCCTGATGGTACTGTGATAGAACCTGGACAATTTTTGACTTTTTCATATCAAACTGTATGGTTTAACGATTCAAATGAATCAATAGAATTAAGAAATGAAAATGGAGTTGTAATTGACAAAACTCCAATACTTACAGATATTCAAAATGACTTTACATCCTGGCAGAGAATCTATGATGGTTATGACTTGGATAATTCTGATGATTGGAAATTTGTAACATCTACTTCTGGTTCCACTAATGGAAAATTAATTGAAACTCAAGAAGTAGAAGCAATTACTGTAACTATTTCATCTGCAAAGTCTGCGTATCTATTTGGTGAAACTGCAGTCATTGAAGGAAGTGTTTCAGAAGAAGTCTTTGTTGAAAAACCATTCTTCCAACCCGAATCAATAATTGTACATATTATTGGTCCTAATTTTGATAGAACTCTAACTTTGTATCCTGATTTGAATTTGAATTATGATACAACTTTGAATCTTCATAAAGTCTTAGGAATTAATGAAGGAACTTATGATGTAAGTGTAAGTTATGCTGGTGCTACTGCAAACACTTCATTTTCTGTAGGATATGAAATTACTGAAGAACAAACACAACAAGACAGTTTTCTAACTTTGGCTACTGACAAATCTCAATATATTCCAGGTCAAATGGTCTCTATTACCGGTGCTGTAACTGATGTTATTGAATTTCAAGGAATGAAATTCACTGTTACTGATTCTGCTGGAACTATAGTCTATGATGGCAGTTTATTCCCAATAAATGGAGAATTTACTACTGATGTTTTCCTTTCTACTGTAAATCCTGTTTTTGGCACTTATCAAATAATTGGGGAGTACTTTGACAAATCTGCAATTGCCACATTTGAAGTTGTAGAAGATGTAAAAGAATCTGTTCCAATATCTTTGTGGACTGATAAAGAAGTATATGGTTTAGGTGAAGTCGTAACTATTACTGGAAGATTAAATGATGTCTGGGTTGCATCCCTTGATTTAGAAATTGTTCAAACAAAGAGTTTGTCATTAGGTACTGGTGTTCAACTTGGTGGTGGTAATGTTCTAAAAATACTGGATGTAGTTAGGATGGATGGTGATGGAAAATTCCAATATTCTTTCACAATCCCTGACGCTGATACTAGATTAGGTGATTATAAAATCAAAGTTGCGAAGGATGTTGGCTCTGTATCAAAAACTATCAAAGCCGTAGATGATCCTGAGAACTTTGTCCCAATAACTGATCCTCTAGTTGTTACTACAAACAAACTTGTTTATGACTTTACTATGGATAATGAACTTGTAATTCATGGACAGATTTTGAACCCTGTTGAAAGAACAAGTTTTGAAACCCCTACTGTTCTAATCTCATTTGAAACTGAAGATGGAGAACCTCTATCTATCATCGGTGTTCCTGGAGGTATTAACCAAGGAGCTGCTGGTGGTGAAGGAACTGTAACTGCTGATTATGAATTCACCGCAATTCCTGAATCTGGTGGAACATTTTCTGTAACTGCTGATATTAGTAGGGGAATATTTTCTGAAGGAACATACAGAATCACTGCACAATATCTTGATCTTAGTGCAACAGCTTCCTTTGATATTGTTGATGATTTAGCAGGCGGTGGTGAAGTTTCACTTGATAAGGATGTTTATGGTTTGGATGAACAAGTAATTGTAAGTGGTATTATTCCAACAAGTGATAGTTCTGTGACTATTTCTGTTACTAGACCTGATGGTACAAAGACCACATATGGTGAATCTGTCGATAATCAGAGATTCTATTGGATATGGACTACTCCTGTTTCAGAACGATATCAAACTTTAAAATCTGACGGTGAGCGTGATGTTGCATTTTCAAACTTTGGAATTTACAAAATTAAAGTAGCAGGTGATACCTATAGCACTGATTTACTCTTCAAAGTATCTAAAGATCCTGTAAATGATTCCTTGTCTACCTCTCCTCTCTTTGTCACAACAGACAAGTCTCTATACCAAGCAGGAGACAAACTCAAAGTATTTGGTAACGTAATTCCTCGTGAACAAGGCGATGAAGGATTGGTAGTTCCTGACCGTGTAACTATCAAAGTTTTAGATGGTACATTCCCATACCCTCAAATTCATGAAGCATCTGTTTACCCAAATCAAGGTGGAGAGTTTTCAAGCTTGTTTGAATTACCTGCAACCGTATTTAGTGAAGGTCTTTACACTGTAAAGGCCATCTATTCTACCACTCAGACAACTTCTACATTTAGTGTTGCAAATGACTTTGTATTTGGTCTTGATGAACCTGTATCATTATTGGCATCTACTGATAAATCCCAATACTATCCAGGTGATACAGTTGTGGTTACTGGAAAACCAAACAAATTGATCTATTTGGAAGCATATGATGTAAGCATTATCAAAAAATCTGAAACTGAAATTACTTGTGGTTCATTTATCTGTGGAACTCATGCTGGTCCTATAACATCAATTAGACCAAGTCCTTCTGGTTCATTCATTTATGAATTCAATATTGCTGATTCTGTTTCTTCAATTGGAACATATGAGGTAACAATTGATGCTGATTTTGAAACAAAAAATATTCAATTTACAGTTGTTGAAGAACCTCCTGCACCAAAATTAGAAACAGTAATTGAAAAAGAAAATAGAATTCCTGATACTGAAATCTCTGTATTAACACAAGAGAAAACTGTAGATGACATAAACTTGGCTCCGAGAGTCATTTCAGGCTCTTTACTCACTCCGGTAAGAGATGATGTTTCTAATGTTAATCTCAAGGTTTCCTCTCAAAGTGGTGTTTGTATTATTGGTCCTGATGCTGATTGTCTAGTCAGTGAATCTACTAGAAAACCTGGACAAATTTACAAGGTTGTTGAAGTTGATGGAATGAGCCTAAATGTTAGATATAGTGGCACAGATGTGCGCCTAGAAAAGTTCAGCATTTTACCTGAATCATCTGATTCATTCTTGCCTGATTCTAATTGGAATGTTGAAGTGCTCAAAGACGAGCAAGTTTCTAGATTCTATTACAAGGTAACCTACAAAGCCTTAGAGTAAGTTCAAAATACTATTCATTTCAAAATCATTTGAATTGAAACTACAAGTTTTGATGTTCTATCAAGATGATCCAAAAAAATGCACCGCGGCTAAAATGGTAAAGTTTGGCCTTGCTCAAAATATAAAAAAAATTGGTACAAAGGGATTAGTTTTGGACCCATTTTCTGAGAAAACTTTGATGCCAAAAGACAAATCCTTAATCAATTCTATTGTTGGTATTGATTGCTCTTGGAATCTAGCTGATCAAGCATTTTCAAAAAAATTTAATGGCATTAAACGAAAACTCCCGCCACTTCTTGCAGGAAATCCTGTAAATTATGCAAAACTAAACAAACTAACCACTGTTGAAGCCCTTACTGCATCATTAATTATTCTGGGACAAAAAGAACAAGGTTTAGAACTACTTGAAAAATTCAAGTGGGGCCATACATTCTATGAACTAAATCAAAATTTGTTTGATGAATATCTAAAATTAGAAAACGAAGAACAAATTGAACTCATTCTCAAAGACTATGGTTTACTATAACGCATCTTTAACAGAATAATAATTCCAATAATTATCACTATGGGAATTATCCAAAATTCATAACTTGATTCATTTTCTAAAATTTCAATATCTTGAGAAGAACTTTCTGGTAAATCTGTTTTCTTTTCAGTTACAATGAAACTTGATTCATAAAAATCTGGTTTGAGGACTGAATTTGATACTGCAAAAACTTTTACATTCCCTGTACCTGTCTGAAGTTTTTCTGAATCTATGTTGATGTTAATTTTTTGATCAATCACATCAATTGACTCTGATGATACCATGTCTCCTTGACTATTTGTCAGAAAATACAGTATTGAATCTGTGTTTTTAGCCTCAACTTCAATTGAAAATTCTCCCCCTCTTTCAATTACATCTTCCAATTCGATTCCTGAAATTATTGGGAATTCTGGATTCTCAAATTCTGACCAACTTCCTGCTCTGAATGGATATGATTTATCATTAAATGCACTAACTGTAATTGTTCGTGATTCTGGTGCATACGATTCTACATAATATGGACCATTACTGATTACTGCATGATTATTCTCATCAATCCATTCTATTGAGGAATCAAATCTCTCTTGGAAATATTTTGGTTCTAAATTATTTTCTTCTAGTGATACAGGTATGTGCTTTGAATCTCTAAATTCTTTCAAATAATCTTTGATAAGATTTGCATCATTTGGAATTATCAATGATAACCAATTGACATTCTTACTTGTTGCCCCTGATCTAGAAAATGATACTTTGCCATCCAAAACTGCTTTTTCCATTGCAGCAGAGATTTCCCAAGGCATTGTATTCCAGATAACTGCCCAGTCTGCTATCTCTCCTTCATCAAAATGCCAAAAATCTACATACACTTCGATGGTATCCTCATCAATTTGCTTGACTCCTATGATTGTTTGAATACTTTGAGCAGCTCTTGGGGTAAATTCTGTATCAAATGTTCTGTCATTTTCATCTGTTTGGGTTCCCCATTCAATTGTAAAGTACAATGAATGCATAATGTCATTCATGTCGATTTTTTGACCATTATGCCATTTTCCAAAATCAAAATCAAAAGTGACTTTGCTTTTAGCCATTGTATCTTGTTTGATGTTTTCCCATTTCTGTGATATTGGATTCCACATTACTGCATCAGTAGGAACAACAAGACTTCCATTTGGACCTGCAGTCTCTACTTGCCAGTTTGTTCTAACTGGAAATGTCTCTCCTGTAAATGGATGCTTGAATGTTCCAGGATCTGAGACTATTCCCCAAATGTGCCTACTATAACTATCAGTTAACCCCATGATTGGATTCCATGCCCCTTGATAGATCTGTTTGACTCCAATCACTAATTCATCATTTTGACTTTCTGCATTAATTGGGGTAAATCTACTTGGCACTCCTGCACCAAAATCATTTACCACTCCACTGATCTTTTCATTTACCACATACTGATCAATCTTACTTGCTAGAAAAATTCTTACAGATTCATTAATGCCTTCAACTACTGCATCTTGAATCAATTCTGACCTATTTTGCACAGTTTCAAAATCCCCTGTGTAGATTTTTTGCGTCAATTCATCTAACTTTACATTTTCATAATTCCAATATGATGGGTCATTGAACCCTGGCATGTTTGAAAACCATGGTGAATACATTTGCCCCAATCCTACTGAATCATATCTTACAAACGCTGAACGTGCCCATCCTTCTGTATACAAATTCCATTTCAAATCAGATGGATTCGAACCATACACTATGACAAACGCTTTATTCAAATCCCCAAAATCTTTGTTGACTGTAAAACCTATTCGTTCTAGCTCAATTGCCAAAATCTCTCCAATTGATTTTCTAACTGGATCATCACTTCTAATGAAAATTCTAATCTCTATTGGACTACCATTAATCTCCCATTTCTCATCAACTTTTACTGCACCTTTTTCTTTTAGTGACTTTGTGATAATTTCTTCAGCTAGATTTGGATTGTATTTGAAGTTGAATTTTTCTAATTCTTGTAGTATTGTTAGATATTCTGGGTCTGAAGGACCATAATACGAAATTATGGGTGAACCGTACCCTCCCATTAACTCATTTACGATTAATTTCCTGTCTACAAGATAATTTAGAGCAAATCTAACATCTTTGATTGAAAATGGGTTGAATACCTCAGATTCCGCAGGATTTACGAGTATGCTATAAGAGCCTCCTGTGGAATCAAAGACTTGTAATCCTTCTCTTGCTTGACTGTTCTCTAACCTATCTGAAGAAATTCTGTAATAATACATGTCAAGATTACCATTTCGAACTTCTTCTAGTGCCGTATTTTCATCAAGATATTGTATGAATTTTACAGAATCAAAAAATACATTTTTTTCTGCAAACACTTGATTTGTTCCAATAATAACAATTGAAAGAGCTAGTATGACAACTAGCAATTTTTTCATACCGTTAATTTAAGAGGCTCATAATAAAACCTATATCATAATACCCTGTTCTTTTATTTCTTAAAACCTAAATTCCTTTCATGATTCATGAAATTCAATTGAAAGTAAATCCAAAAATGATTAATGGTCTAAAAGGAATTATTCCTGGTGGAGTTTCTACTAAAGATTTTTCTGCAGTAACTAAAATGAATGAAATTGAATCAAAATCCATACTAGATGAGTTTATCAAAAATCAAATTGGAACAAAACAAGATGATTTTTACTATTTTGAAGAAGGAGATAAACTAAAGATTGCAATTTTCCTTCTTGAAAAAGGATTTCCAATAGATGAAATTGCTATTGCTTTGGATTGGAAAGACTTTGAGGGGTTAACTGCAGAAATACTTTCGTCAAAAAATTTTGCTGTCATGAAAAACATGATTTTGACTAAACCTCGTATGGAAATTGATGTCGTTGGAATTCGTTTAGGCATTGCAATACTAATTGATTGTAAACACTGGAAGCGTTATAGTATGTCTTCTCTATCTTCTGTAGTCAAAAAACAAATTGAGAGAACTAGACAATATGTTGCAAAAACAGAGGGTGCTATGGCCATACCAGTTATAGTAACACTATATCAGGACAAAGTTGATTTTATTGAAAATGTGCCCATAGTTCCAATCTTTCAATTTTCTTCATTTGTTGATGAATTTTATGGAAATATTGATCAGATGAAGACTATAGAAAAAGACTAGTTATGAAGAATATTACTCCGCCAATCAGGAATCCTTTGGTAATTTTTAATGAATTATCTAATGCTTTTGAATAATCTTCATAGATTCCCTGTCCCATTACTTTAACTTCTGTTTCATTTTCTAGGATTTCGAATTTTGCAGTTGCAGTGTTTGATTCTGCATTACTAGCAATCTCTAAGTACCATTTTGCAAGTTTCTCTGCACTTGTGATTAGTCCTAATTGGTAGTACCCATTTCTGTTTCTTGCTTTAACTGGTGCATAGTGAGTATCTGATGTACAAATTTCAAGTAATTGCATATCTTTTCTTGTAAACAAGTCTATGATCTTTTCTCTAACTCCATTTTCCATATTGTTTGCATCTGCCCATCCGAGAAAGTATTTTTTATCATTAATTTTGAGACAAACTATTCCTAGCCCTCCCATTCCCAAATCTTCAGTCCAGACATCCATGTCATCTGAATTTGCATATCCGAATTCAATTGGGAAACTGTCTTTTGTAATCAGAGTATCTAAACAAGACTTTGCAGCTTTAAGCATGTCTTCACCATCTTCATTTGAAATCTCTTCCCCCATTGCATTGTGACAATCAACGATTAGTGGTTTTGAATAATTTCTATTCTTTGCATATTGCTCAATGTCATTTTTCATGTAATTTGGAATGTCTTCCATTCCATGTGGTGATAATGACAAGAATAGTAAAGGATTCTTTCCAAAGAGTAATCCAATTACTCTTGCCTTGTTGATTTGTACAGTTACTGGTTCTGTGCATTGCAGACCTTCTTCTTTGACTTTGCTGTTTTCAAGATTCTTTAGATAATTTTCAACCTCATTTTTTGATGGCAGATTTAGTGCGTGATCTGAAATGCTATGCATTACCATTGCTGATGATGACAAATTTTTGTAAATCAGATATGGGATATTGCTACCGCCGACTGGATGATATGGTCCTGGGTGAATTTCAGGCAAAACCATTCTGAATTCTTTTTTTCCGTTATTGGCTGATAATCTAATTTGTGATGTTGCAACTTTGGTTTCACTAGAACGTTGTTCCATAATCTCTTCTGCTTCAGTATGATCATTTTTCTGTGAAGCAAGATATGCTTGAATTGTTTTATGAGTGCTCTCCATTCCTGGTCTTCCTGCTCTATCTGTTAGAACTGACCAAACACTTGCAATTATCATAAATGAAATTCCATAGAATAATGTCATTGGGTCACTAAGCATTGGAATCCACAAATCTTGTGGAACTAAAACTGCAAACATTGCTAATGGTTGGACAAAACAGATTGCCCATGCTTTTTTGAGACTTACTCCAAGTGTTGTTGTGTAAATTCCAATTCTAAAACTTGCAAAGAGGATCATTCCAAATGTCACAAAGAACAATGATGTCTCTTTGCCAAGAACAAAACTTGCTAGCAATCCTAGCAATACAGTTGCAGCCCATAACATGTTTGCAAATAATGAAGAGTGTAATGACTTTGAGTATTCTTTTTTCTTTGTGAATCTTGTATCAAGTAACTGTGTTAGAAAAAGGACTGTAACTACTGCTGGTATTACATACCATACATCTTCAATGTTATTTCCAAGATACCCCAAAAGTGTTGCAAGTGAAATTATTGTGGCGACTCCTAATGATACAAATAATGAAAAGTAGTGTGATGATGGATTAACTAGGGTAAGGGAAAACCTATTGTGAATATTTGAAACGTCGTCTGATTCTTTTTCCATTTCTTATTCAGGGAGCTAAAAAGATATCGATTACCCATGAAATAGAGATTAAACTAATAGGAATTGATACTACGATTCTTGGATCTAACTTGAATCCTTTTGTCTCATCTTCAAAGAATCTCATGAGACCTCCACTTGATGCTGGAAGTGGTGCTGATTTCTTATCTGCCATTCTAATTCAAAACCAAGGATTTTGACATAAAAACTTTATTGTTTATTTTTGATCTTATCTATTGCCTCTAGCAGAGAATTGATTGAATTTAGTATCTCTTGCTGCTTTGTATGATCTTTTTCTTCTTCAAGCTCTTTTGATAAGACTGCAAGTTTCTTCTCTAGTGTTTCAGATAATGATGTTCTAACTTCTTTTTGATCAACTACTGGAACCTCTTTTTTCTCAGGTTCTCGACCACAACTTATGCATAATGCGTGACCATCTTTCATCACTCTTACGCCTTTACAATATGGACATGGTTCACTGAGTAATGTTGCTCCTTGTAGTAACATCTCTGCAGCTTTCTTTGTAAGATCTTTTGACACCATTTCTCTTGAATTTTCTGTCTAAAAAATCCCATTATTTTCAAAAATGTCGCATTTCAAACAAGGCTTAATAGTGCGTATAATTGAATTGATTTCGAACGAATGGCAGTAATTTGTAATACTTGTGGTCTTCCAGAAGACTTGTGTGCATGCGGTGAACTTGCCAAAGATAGCACCAAAATTATAATTCGATTAGAAACAAGACGTTTTAAGAAAAAAGGTACTATGATCGAAGGATTAGATCCTAAACTAAATAATTTAGAGACCGTTGCAAAAGAACTCAAAAGCAAATATGCATGTGGTGGAACTGCCAAAGAGGGTTACATTTTCTTACAAGGTGATCATCGTGACACCATCAAAGACACTCTAACTGGCCTGGGCTTTGCTGAAGAAAGTATAGAGTTACACTAAAGCAAATTGCAAAATCAAAATAAACTACTTCAAGCTGTTGGTATTCCCTTTACTGCACTACTTTCTGTAATCTTTGGATTACTTTTGGTCTCTTTTCCAATAGGAATCTTTGTAATTTTTGAAAGTGATATTGGTGGTGATATCAATTACGACTTTCCAGTAACTCATTTAGAATTATTTGAAGGAACTTCAGTGTATCAAACTGCATCTGATATTAGCATTGGTGATGTCTTTGTTGGTCTATGGATTTTCTATATTGTCTTGTTTGTAATTGCAATCTTGGGTCCTAAAACTGGATTCTTAAAATCATTTACATCTATCATCTCTTTTGGAAAATACGATACCACATCAAACTATATGGTTGGTGTCACAAAATGGCTGTCCATTTTGGTTTTAGTTTCTGTAGTGATTAATTTTGTACAAGAACAATTTGGAATTGTTACCGTTCCACCACTTGATGACAATGACTTGGTACAATTCTTCTATGTCTCACTTGCGCCGTTAATTGAAGAAATTGGATTTAGATTGATTCTGATTGGAATTCCCTTATTTGCACTATATTCTAGAAGATCTTCGGCAAAATACTTCTTCAAATGTCTCTGGTCTCCTAGAAATCTTGACATTTATGATTCTAAAAAGGCAATTTTCTTGATTGTGTTTGTTGGAGTCTTGTTTGGATTTGCTCACATTGCATTTGCAGAATCTTGGACTGAGGGAAAATTTGCTCAAGCAACAGCTGGTGGAATTATTCTAGGGTGGGTCTATCTTAGGTTTGGATTTGTCACATCTTTACTGATTCATTGGGCAACAAACTATTTCATTTTCTCTTATGCCACTTTCATCTCTCAGATAAATTCAATCTCAATTGAAAATGCATTCACTCATTCATTGATGTCTACCTTAGAATTATTACTTTTAACATCAGGGGTATTATCAGTTGTAATGCTATTTGTGCATAGATATTATTCTAAAGAGGAATCTTCTCTAGAGGTTTAAGGCTACTTTTAGGCCTTTGTACCTATTTCTGATGGTGACTTCTGTGACTCCTGCAGCCTCTGCTACATCTCTTTGTGTTTTGTTTTCACCGTTTGTTACACATGCAACATAAAGTGCAGCAGCTGCTAAACCCATTGGGTCTTTTCCTGCTGAAATTTTATTTTCTTCAGCAGTTTGCAAAATCTTTGTTGCTTTTCTTTTTGTTTTCTCTGATAGTCCAGCTTTACTTGCAATTCTTGAAATACATTTGATTGGGTCGACAACTGGCATCTTCAAATTTAATTCTCTTAACAATAGTCTGTAGCATCTTGCAATATCTTTTCTTTTGATGTTGCTTGCCTGTCCAATATCTTTTAATGTTCTTGGTGTTTCTGTATCACGACATGCAGCATAAAGTGCTGATGCAATTAGTGCTGAAATGGAACGTCCTCTGACTAATCCTTTTTCTAATGCTTTTCTGTAAATGTAAGCTGCTTTTTCAATAACTGCATCACCTACTGCTAGTTTGTCTTTGAGTCTATCTAATTCACTAAATGCTTGTCTAAAGTTTCTATCAACTGGTTCGTGAACTTGACTTCTACTGTCCCAAGTTCTTAACCTCTCAATGGTGCTTTTCATTGAAGCTGTTAATGGCTTTCCTGTTGCATCTCTGTTTTGAGGATTGATGACAGTAGCTAATCCCATGTCGTGCATTGCAAGTGATGTTGGAACTCCTGCTCTGCTTTTGTTTTCACCTTCGTTTGAAAAGGATCTCCATTCAGGACCTGACTCTTCAACTTTGTCAGTAATTACAAATCCACATTTACCACAAAAATTCTCACCAGTATTTGCATCAGTTACTAGTGTACCCTTTCCACATCTTGGACATCTGTCCTTTGGATTTACTGTCTTAACCATTTTTTATCTCTCCCAAAACCTTTTATGATAATATTTAACATTTTCTAAATTATTACTTATAAGTCTGTTGGTGATCGTACCTAAAAAATGGCTATTTTCTGGGTATTTTTTTAATTTTTTTACGGTGATTCTAAAATTTGTTTAATTTTTTCTGCAATGTGTGGTTTCTCTTTTTGCTCTAATAGAAATTTCAAATCTTGTGCATTGTCTACATCCCACATGATTCTTTTGACAAAGACCATTGCAACATTTAGCGTGTGCTCTTTTGCAGTACTCATGTGAATCTTGTAACTGTCTTCATCATAATGAGTCTCCATCAAATCAATTGGCATTCTGACTAGTGCGTTCGTCCCATCAAATCTTCTTGATGGTACAATTACTGCAAAATTGGGATGCATTTTGTAATTCATCATAAAATCAATGTCTTGAGTTTTGATGTATGGGATGTCTTGTGGAAAAACAATTGATGCATCAAAACCATTTTCCAACAAATACTTGTCTGCTAATGCGACTGCACCATTAACACTTTCCTCTTTCTCATCAATGATGGTATGGGTGTTGAATTTTTTTCCTATCTCTATTGCTTTTTCTTCTTTTGTAACCATGACTACTTTGTCAATTTGAGGTGAGATTGAAACTGTCTGAAGAATCTCTTCTAACATGACTTTACATAAATCTTCAATTTTTTGTGGAGGTAAATCTAAACGAGTTTTTGCATTAGAGAAAGTCTTTACAGGAATTATTGCAGCTATTTTCAAATTATACGTGTACTTGTTTTAGAATGAAATTTGCTAATGCATCTTCGGCGAGTTTATTTTTCATGGTAATTTTAGTTTCAAAAACTTTCAT
>REGJ01000052.1 GCA_003702525.1 Candidatus Nitrosopumilus sp. | reverse complement strand
TTGGCAAAAATCCCAAAAATCAACAAAATCAAACTCGAAAAATATTTCAAGTAACCAAAATCAACTGATTAAATTAAATTTGGATAAATTAGAATCGTTTTAGATAAAATGTCATCTGAATCAAATACTAGGGAAAAGAGTCCTGCTGAATCACATGCTGAGGTTATTGTTAGGATGTTTCCGTCTGATGCAAATCCAGCTGGAAATGTGTTTGGTGGTGAAATTTTAAAACATATTGATATGGTTGCAGGAATTGTTGCCCAACGACATTCTCAATCTAATGCCGTAACTGTATCTATGGATAGTGTTAACTTTCTAAAACCTGTCTTTGTTGGAAATGTGCTTTCATTAAACGCTCGCATAAACTACGTCCACAACTCTTCTATGGAAATAGAAGTTAAAGCAGAAGCTGAAGATATTGTTACAGGAATTAGAACAACTACTGGAACTGCTTTTGTAACATTTGTTGCACTTGATAAAAACGGCAAACCTATGCATGTTCCAAAACTTTCCTTAAAAACAGATGAAGACAGAGCCAAGTTTGAAGAAGGAAAAATCCGAATGGAAAAAAGATTAGCAAATCGACAAAAATAATCTGTGATTTTTAGAGAACCATTTAAGAACAACGAACTCTCTCTTTAGTTAATGTCTGATCAAGAAAAAAATAATGAATGGGATTCATTATGGCAAGAATATACTAAATCACTTGAAAATTGGAAATCACTTTTTGAGCAAATTCAAACTGCCAGCAATGATATGCAGTCTAAATTTAATGACGTTTGGGAAAAAGCTAGCATTGAATCAAGTAATGAAACCATGAAATTATTTGGAGAAAATTGGCAAAAAGCAATGACTGATGCTGGAATGAATTCTTTAAAAGAATTCAGTGAGAACTGGCAAAAAGCTCTCAATGATAGTAACATGTCTACTTTCAAACAATTTGTTGAAAATTGGCAAAAGAGTCTTAGTGCATCTGGCTTAGAACAGATGAATGCATATGGTGAAATGATGAAAAAATTCACCGAAACATGGGGCTCAATGTGGCCAAAATCCCAATAAATTTTGAAAGAATAAAAACATCTTTTATTCTAAATTTTTTATGTCTGTATCTCAGAATGAGTGCTTTGTTGAATTATCGAGTTTTGATGATCTAGCAAGATATGCTTGTGCCTTTAGAGAATATCCTCAACGAGTTTATTCTCAGGAATTTAACGGAGAGCGAGTTGTTTCATGCAGTATGATGCTAGCTAATACTCTACTGATTTTCTATACTCCTTTGAAAAAATCTGGACGATACATCTCATATCAAGTAACTGGTGGAAAAGAAATTTGTGACATTGTAGAATCTACCAAAGACATTTCTCATTACGCTCCTGTAATCCATATGGAATCTGAAATTTCTCCCTTACCTGAAAATGAAAAAGAAATTCCAGATCAATTCCATCCAATACCTGTAAAGGATCTAGGCAGCTTAGCCCGATTAACATATGATCCAGAATTTCCAGATGAACAGAACTTGACATTATTTGCTATGCCTAGAAAAAAATCTTGGGTAATTGGCTATATTACTTCGTTGGATATGGATGATGTGTATTACAATTTCAATTACGTTGAATTAGATTCTGAACCCACAAAAAATTTCCTAAAGTATCAAGGCAACCACGGAAAAAATCCCGAATTCTCTGATACTATTGATCATGGCTTCTCATATTTTCCAATAGTTAAAATCAAAAATGAACATCCTGTGTTTGGATTCTCAGACTAGTTTAATTCCAAGATGTTAATTCTTTAATTTTTTTCCTAGATTCTTCTACTACTCTAATCAATACCGGAATGTAAATTTCTGCAGCATATGTAACTTCAATTTCAAAAATATCTTGAATATCAATAAACGCTGATGTAGTTATCTGATTTTGATTTACGCTAGGCTCATTATTTTCAGTTCTTTTGTGGTTGATTACTTGCAAAAATACTGGTAACTGCCTGTTGATTTCAATTTGTAATTCTTCTTTTGAGCGTAATTTTTCATTGTTCAAGCCAACTTTAATCTGCTGATTAATGTCATTCTCATATCTGTCTTGAGCTCTTATCATAATTTTTATTTCAGGCAATGTATTTTGTTTGTTTTTTAATTCACATATTTTTTTAATCGCTTTTGGAAATCTACTTTTGTGTTCTTGATTAATTTTGTCTATGTACCATTCTGAGAATTTAATTGCTTTAGCATCATTCTTTTCTTGTGCTTTTTTGAGAAATCTTCCTTGCGATATTTTTTCCGTAATGAATAATCCAAAATCTCTGTTTGCTTCATCAAAAATATTTTCCATTACCATATTTACAGAATCTATGAATTTAGAAAAAAAATGATTTACATAGAAAGGATCCGGGTCGTATTGTTTTATCTGTTTTTGATAAATTTTGCAATCATCAATAATTTTTTCAATACTCATTGACCATTGCCAGATTCAGGATTTGTATATTTTGACTGTGATTTCAAACTAATTGCTAATTCCTTGAAAATTTCATTCACACTAACATCTACTAGATTTATTGTAGCATTTTCCTTGACTATTTGTTTTTCAAATTTTTCTTTTAATGCAAATGATACTGATGACCAATGTAAAATCCCTTTCAATTGTTCTTCGACAGTGGCATTAGTTGTTGGAAAATTTGCTGGTGAAAAAACAATGCCGTTTGTCCATTGCATTGTAGGGATTCCCCCTCCAGAAGTTCTGGTACTAAATGCTATTTGTTTTACCCAATCATCAAATTTGTACTCAATTACTTCGTGAATTACTAGTTTTTTCCATGGTTCTACAGAAATATCCATTTGAATATGGTTTCCTAAAAACCAATTATAATCTTATTTTTCAAGCATTCTTTAGATTTAGACTCGCTTATTTACTAGAAACTAATCACTATTTTTTATAATGGATAAATGGGCTGACTATCTAATTTCTGAAGTCAGTTATGATGCCAATCATTTAATTTCTGTTGCTGTAAGACATCAAGATACAGACAAGGGAATAACTAAAGGAACTTCTGTTGACCGACTAACTATCTCATCTGATATCAAAAATGGACTTTCTTACATTACAATTTACAGTGGAAAAAACTCCTGGAAAAAAGGACATAGAATTCACACTTTTTCAATTGGGGGTAATCCCTTCTTACGAATTGATAGAAATAAAGTAGAATTAGATCATCTGGGCGATTTGCCTGTTGTAACAAGTATTGATCTTAATGAACTTGATTTAGCTCCAGAACCCGTTACAGAAGAACCAGAACCA
>REGJ01000051.1 GCA_003702525.1 Candidatus Nitrosopumilus sp. | reverse complement strand
AGAGGTTCATCTGATGGTACTGTTGCAGTTACAATTAACGCTGGTGTTGCAACTGATACTTATGGCAATACTAACTCTATTTCAAACACATATGACCTGACAATTGATACCACTGGGCCAACTGTAACCATTACTTCCTCCACTGGTTCAGATGGTGACACAGTAAACAATACCACACTTAGCTACACTGCAACATTTAGTGAATCCGTATCTGACTTTGTTATTGGAGATATCACAGTCTCTGGTACTGCCAATGGTGGTTCACCTGCAGCAACTAACTTTGCAGGTTCTGGAACAACTTACACCTTTGATGTCCTGAGAGGTTCATCTGATGGTACTGTTGCAGTTACAATTAACGCTGGTGTTGCAACTGATGCATTATCTAGGACTAATCAGGCCTCAAACATATATGACCTGACAATTGATACCGTTGCTCCAACTTTTACTGCAGATAGAACTGGTGGTGATACAATCATTCTTACTTTCTCTGAGAATGTTGAAACAACTATTATTGATGGTTCTGGATATACAGTAACTAGCGGTTCTGTTTCTGCAAATTCCAATCCTTCAGGATCCTTAACCATGACTCTTACAACAAGTGGAATAACTGAAACAGATGCAACACCTACAATTACCTACAATCAAACATCTGGTAATACGATTGATTCTGTAGGAAATGAGGTAGAACATAATCAAAGTACTTTGGCAACAGATAGTGTTTCTCCAACATTTGTATCTGCTCAAACCACTATTGCAAACAGAATTGATGTTACATTCAGTGAAGCAATGGCAGCTACTGGTGCAACTCCTGGTGATTTTGTAGTGGGTGGAACTTTATCAAATACTCGAATTGTTGTATCAATTACAGTTAGTGGTGATGATCTACAATTGGAATTAGATGGTGACCTCTCAGAATCTGACTCTCCAACAATTTCCTTTACAAATTCTGGAATTAGACCAACTGATACCGCTACATCTCCAAATGATTTGGAGAATTTTGGTCCTGAAAGCTTTTTGATAGACCTTAGTACTGCACCAACATCTCCTCAAAATCTCTTTGCTACAGTGGTAAACTATGAATCAATTAGTCTCTCATGGAATGCCCCCCTTGATGATGGCGGTTCATCCATTTTGGGATACAAAATTGAACGTGAATCTCCTAGAGGGGATGGATGGGCTGTATTAGTTAGTGATACTGGAAACACAGAAACTGATTATACTGATTTTGGCTTATCTGAAAATACTGAGTACAATTATCGAATATCTGCAATAAATTCCATTGGCACAAGCACTCCCTCTGATTCCTCATTTGCAAAAACACTTCAGATATACCGCAGCTCAAGCGATGATAAATCATTCCCACCTGAATTTTTAGGAATTGGATTCTACAAATTCAATTTCATCTCTGATGAACAGATAAAATCTGACCACTACGAAAACCCAACTGAATCATTTGGAGATTATTTCCCATACAGCAAGTATAGTGATGTTCTTGATAAGAAACGATATGAAAATACAGGAAATTATGAAAAAAATGGACAGTACTTCCTAGTTGACAACTATCTAAAAGATATTGCAACATTTTCTGCAGATATAGACCAACCTGTTCAAATTCAAATTAGATTACTTCAAGAAAGACAGACACTTGAAATTCACCATCTGGCAATTTATCTTGATATCCAAGATAATTCTGGTAAAGATGCGCTAACATACATTATAGTTGATAAAGATAAACCAGTCAAAATTGTTGATCCTGAAGGATACATTGATGATATCGTTCTAAATACTTCCTTAGAAGGAACTGACTTTTACTATATTTTGGATTTGACATTCAAAAAAGCAATGAATGAAACTGATTTGTTTGTAGAAGTGTGGAATGAGAATCGTGATGTTTCTTATTTACAAATGTATGATGCATTTGAAATAATTGATCCTGCACTAGTTGAAGAAAAAATTGAAGAAATACCATCTCTTGTAGAAGTAAAAATAACTCATGATGCATCCTCTCCAATTTGTAAATCCACAAACTCTTGTTATACTCCAAAAGTTGCAAATATTTTAGAAGGTGGATTTGTGATTTGGGAGAATCAGGATTCTTTTCTACATACAGTAACTAGTGGAATTCCAAAGACTGGGGCTGATGGTAAATTCAATGAAATTATCACACCTGGAAATTCATTTAGATATCAATTTGATACAAAGGGAATTTACAATTACTTTTGTGTGATACATCCATGGGCATCTGGAATTATCAAAGTTTATGATCAAGATGGTGATTTAGGCACAATTCAAAAGACTGTGGAGGATTTGACCATAAAATCTCAAAGACATGGAAGTTCTGTAATAATTGAAAACCAAGATGTTCTGATAGCCGAAAGAGTTCTCAAATTTGATGTCTCTGGAAGTCTACAAGATGATTTAGGACGAAATGCAGTAACAATCACAATCACCGATCCTAACGGTAAAAAGAGCATTGTTAGGGGATCTACAAATGATGATGGATATTTCACGGTTCCAATAATAATTTATGAATGGCAAGCTGGCAGCTATAGTGTTTCTGTAAACTCTAAAGACACACAAATTGGCTCTATCTCATTTTTCGCCATTCAAAGATATGATTATTGAGTTTCATCTCCCAACATATAATAATAATCGAAACTGTTTTTGATTTATGCAAACAGTACGCATTCCAAAAGTTATCAACTTTGGAGAAAATGCACTTGGTGAAACAGAATATCCTAAAAATGCATTAATTGTCACAACAGTTCCTCCAGAACTATCTGACAAATGGATTGCAAGAATGGGAATTCAGGATTACATGTTGTATGACCAAGTAAAACCTGAACCATCAATTGATGATGTCAATGCTGTTATTTCACAATTCAAAGACAAGGATCCATCTGTCTTAATTGGACTCGGTGGTGGAAGTTCTATGGATGTAGTAAAATATGCTGCACCTGAGATGAAAAAAGATAAAATCTTGATTCCAACAACCTTTGGAACTGGAGCTGAAATGACAACTTATTGTGTTCTCAAATTCGATGGTAAAAAGAAATTGTTACGCGAAGACAGATTCTTAGCTGACATGGCAGTAGTCGATTCATATTTCATGGATGGTACTCCTGAACAAGTCATCAAAAATTCTGTCTGTGATGCATGTGCTCAAGCTACCGAAGGCTATGATAGCAAACTTGGTAATGACTTGACTAGAACTCTGTGTAAACAAGCATTTGAGATTCTTTATGATGCAATTATGAATGACAAACCAGAAAACTATCCTTATGGTTCAATGTTATCTGGTATGGGCTTTG
>REGJ01000008.1 GCA_003702525.1 Candidatus Nitrosopumilus sp. | reverse complement strand
AGGCCCATGAATCACAAAATGGTATATTACCATACTTCATCACAAGCGCCGCCTATTGCGTTACGTATGCAAAAGCATCACATGCCAGAATCCATATAAACCATGCGAGAAATTATGCCTGATCGACTCTATTTCTTGTAAAAATTACAATGTTACAACTATGCAAAACTATGCAGTTTAGAGATTTGTGCAGGATAACTATGCCAAACTATGCCATTTTCAATAGTTAAAATGATGGAGAAGATTTTGTGAATTTGCTTTTGGATTACATCAAAGAATACAAAGAGAAAACTCCAACATCAGCTAAACTGTTTGCAAAGTCTGCAAAGTTGCATATCAATGGTGTTTCTCATAACATAAGATTTTATGAACCATATCCATTCGTTGTGAAAAAATCTGCAGGAAAAAATTTGATTGATGTTGATTCAAACAAGTATGCAGATTATTGGATGGGTCACTGGGCTTTGATTTTAGGACATGGCCCAAAAGATGTGAAAAAAAACCTGCAAAAACAGATTGAAAAATCTTGGATGTATGGAACTGTAAATGAGCAGACCATTTTATTATCAGAGTTAATTTCAAAAGCAGTTCCAGTAGCTGAGAAGATTCGCTATGTCACATCAGGAACTGAAGCTACAATGTATGCAGTAAGATTGGCCCGTTCTGTTTCAGGTAAAAAAATTATTGCAAAGATTGATGGGGGATGGCACGGGTATACATCAGATTTACTAAAGTCAGTGAATTGGCCATTTTCAGAATCTGAAAGTTCAGGTGTTGTAAATGAAGAGCAGATTGTTTCAATTCCGTACAATGATTTGGAAAAGTCATTATCCATTTTGAGAAAATATTCCAAAGATTTGGCAGGGGTGATTATCGAGCCAGTTTTAGGTGGGGGAGGATGCATCCCAGCAGAGTCTGACTATCTAAAAGGAATACAAGAATTTTGTAAGAAAAATAATTCATTATTCATGTTAGATGAGATTGTAACTGGGTTTCGATTCAGATATGGATGTCTATATCCTACAATGAAGTTGGATCCTGATATTGTTACTTTGGGTAAAATTGTTGGAGGAGGATTATCAATTGGAGTAATGTGTGGCAAAAAGGAAATCATGGAATTTGCAGATACTACTGGCAAGAAAAAGACTGAGAGAAGTTATGTTGGAGGAGGCACATTCTCAGCAAATCCAGCCTCAATGGTAACAGGGTATTCTACACTGAATCATCTAAAATCAAAAAAGGCAGTTTATTCAAAAATTAATGATTTAGGTAAATTTGCTAGAAAAGAGATTGGCAAGGCATTTGATGGTAAAGTGGCAGTTACTGGAAAAGGGTCTCTGTTTATGACTCATTTTCTTAAAGACGGGATTTCTGAAATTAACAATTCATCTCAAGCTGCCAAATGTGATGGGGCACTATTGACAAAATATCATTTCAAGATGATAGCCCATGATGGAATCTTCTTTTTGCCTGGAAAATTAGGTGCAATATCAGATGCGCATAGTAAAGACGATATCAAAAAAATGGTAAAAGCATCTGAAGAATTTACTTGTTAGAATCATTTGGAAAAAATTCGGATTTCCAAGATTTCAGTTTGGCAAAAATATCCATGTATTCTGAAGACTTTACAGTAATGTGGATATGGGCAAATAACTCACCAAATTGAGACTCAAAAATCATTCTGCATTCATCTTTGAAAAAGGGTACAGAGATGCCAATCTTTTTGAGAGAAGAGAATTCAAAATCTTGGATTTTAATTGATTTTTCAGAAACAGTAATTTTCTTGGGTTCAGAATTTTTAGAGATATTCTCATCAAGTGTCTGCTTTACTGAATCATCCCACAAAGGTGTATCATGAGGCCATCTGTGAACAAAGA
This sequence comes from Candidatus Nitrosopumilus sp., assembly GCA_003702525.1. GTDB lineage: Archaea > Thermoproteota > Nitrososphaeria > Nitrososphaerales > Nitrosopumilaceae > Nitrosopumilus. The sequence continues at coordinate 39,593 of REGJ01000008.1, read as the reverse complement.
CTTTTTCTGCTAAAAATGAAATTTCAGACAATACCAAAAGAGAAAACCAGATTCAAAATAAGCCTATCTTAGATTATTTTGGTCTAAAAATTTGTTCAACTAGTTTCTGTAAATTGTGTATTCTCTTCTGAGAAATTCCAGTCATTTTGGCGATTTGATACGAATCATATCTGAGCAAATCTTGGGCAATCAGGATATTGCTCTCAGAAAATATTTGTAGTTCCTTTTGAGATAGGTTTAGAATTGTAATTGGGTATAGATTGTGTTTTTCAATCATTTTTTCAAGGCTGTTTGATGCAGGATATCTCCATGAGACAATTTCTTGCCCCACACATTTTGCATATTTTTTAGCATTACCTGAGACTTTGGTATTACAAAAAATCATCTCACCTGAAAACTTTGGTTTCATGTCTAGAAATCTGGCATGAGTGTACATTGATTCTTTGAGACCAGTATAGATGCCGTGTTTTGAGTGATACTTACATTCAATTAGAAATTTTTTGATTCCTTTCATTCCAATTAGATCAATTTCATGAGTTACACATTCACCCTTTATTTTAGAGCGAATTCCTCTAACTTGAAAATCATAATACTCCAGAATTGCTGCAACATAATTTTCAAATGCAAATCCAGCTGGCCCCATCCTCATTATTGCGTTTTTTAATTGATATCTTTGATGAAGTGCCCTTAATCCTTTTTCTTCAGAAATTACACGGAGGACTGTTTTGTAGATATCATTTGAAGTCATATCATGATACACTTCAGATTTTACTTTTTTGAGAATCTGTTTTGCAGTTTTTTTGCTAGCACCTGCCCTAATACAGGTACTGAAAATCTTGTTTTCATTAAATGGAACACGACTTCCATCTGCCTTGTAAATGAAAAATTTTCTTGGAGTTATGTGGTTACTGAGGAGATCTAGAATTTAAAATTGAGTGTTAGAATCAGATTTTTATAAAATTACAAATACATTATTTCCATGGAAAAGAAAAAAGAAGAAAAAGAAGCCTATGCCACTGACGACCCAACAAAGGCAGATGCAAAATCTCAAGAAGACTTGGCAAGAGAGGCAATCAAGAAGTTCAAATCATTGAATAGTTAGCAAGGATTGATAGTACGGTAAAGGATGTAGAAAATATGGGATTATTTGGAAAAAAAGAAGACCCTGAAGATTTAATGTATGAAGGAATGGGGATGATGGAAAAGAATCAACCAAAAGCTGCTATTTCATTTTTCAACAAAGTTCTAAAACAAGAGCCTGAAAATATAGAGGCCCTACTCCAAAAAGGATTGGCCTTAAACTTGGTAAAAAAATACCAAGACGCAATCACATGTTTTGACAAACTCATTCAGATTAATCCTAAAGATGCTCAAGCCTTAAACAACAGAGGAATATCTATGGCAGAAACTGGCAACATTCAAGGAGCTGCCGAATTTTATGACAAGGCAATTGAAGCAGATACAAAATATGCTTCTGCTTATTTCAACAAAGGGGTCCTACTAGACAAACTCCAAGAACATGAAGAGGCCTTGACAATGCTAGAAAAGGCAATAACACTTGACCCAAGAAAACCAAATGCTATGATCTACAAAGGAATTGTTTTGGGTAAACTGAAAAGAAATGAAGAGGCCTTGAATTGCTTTTCAAATGTCTGTAAAAAATATCCAAATAACCTAGATGCATTTTTCCAAAAAGGAGTTCAGTTAGCAGAACTAGGGGAGCACAAAAAAGCACTAGATGTTTTTGATGAAATCTCTAAAAAATTCAAAGACAATGTGAATCTAGTTTATGCAAAATCACGTAGTTTGGCAGCACTAGAAAGATATCCTGAATCATTAGAATTGCTAAAAAAAGCAGTTGGTGTAAGCCCTAAAGTGATTCGAACATGGGCAAAAGAAGAGCCAATTTTTACAAAATTACACAGCAATGATCAATTTAGAAAAATTGTAAAACTATAGAATTTTTTTACGTACTGCATCTATACGGATAATTCCAACCTTCTTTTTTGGACCAATTACTCTTGCCTCAAAGATTGGAACATACAATTCAGTAATATCGCGCAATACAAATTCCTCAGAAAGTTCGCGAACATCGGTCTCAAGAGGTTTTTTTAGTTGTGATTGGAGTTTCTCCAAAGCAGCATCATATGTCAATTCAGGTCTCTTGACGTTTGGCTCATTTGTTTCTAGTAATCTCTTTGGATAGTTTTCCACAGTTTTGGAATTTACTTTGAATGGGAATTTTATCTCCCGTCCGTGATGATCAAATGCAAGTTCGTCTTCCTCCTCAACAAACACATGCTCTTCTAAGTTCATGTCAATCTTGTTTTTTCCTCTCTTTCCAGAAAATGTCCTCTCAAATCCAGACTTTGAGCGAATCTGAAATACACCTTCTCCAAGTTCAACTTCTTTAACATTTGATGGAACTGAAATTGTGTGGGTTGCCTTTCGATAATAATCAGCAATATATTTTCCTGAAACCATCAAGATGCATTCATAGTATAATTTGATGGAATGAATGTGAATTTGTTCTTTTTTTGTCCTAGACAATAATGATTTGAATGGTTTTGTTTTCTTTTCTTCTACGATTTCAGTTGCATCTTCTAGTTCAATATTTTTTCGAAGAACAACTATCTTTACATCATAGGACTTGGTCAAAACTATACAAAGTACTCAATTCCATCTATTAAACTAATTCTGCTAGGAAAAGAATAATAGATTTAAGATTAATCAAAAAGCATGGCTACAAAGAAAGCAGGATATATTGAAAAATTTCTAAAAAAAGCAGACAAGGCACTTCAAGACGGAGTGAAAAGAGCAGATGAAGTACTTGATGACGCAGTAGAATTTGGAACAATGACTGCAAAACAGGCTTCTCAAGCAAGCAAAGAGATCCGCAATCAGGCAAAAAAAGAAAGAGAGCTGCTGCAAAAAAGAGGCACCAAAAAAATTGGTGAAGGTATTGCTGCTGCAAAAAATGTCACAGCAAGTACAGAAGATGATTTGGCAACACTTGAAAAACTTGGAAAACTTAGGAAATCAGGAGTAATTACAGAAAAAGAATTTCAAACAAAGAAAAAGAAAATTTTGGGACGGATATAATTATGAAAAAAACAAACATTCAAGGAACAAACGATAAAAGAAATGTAAACCCAAATTGGTTTACATCAAAAACGTGGATGAAAGTTTTATCTGAAAAAATAAAATCACAAGATCAAGACATCTATCATGTTCATTTTGAAAAAGGTTCCAGAACCAAACTCCACTCCCATAATGGAAATCAAGTATTGATTGCAACAAAAGGGAAAGGTAGTTTAGAGATTTTTAGAAGGTATGGAACAAGTAAGAATAATTTCAAGATAAAAAAGACCCAAAAAATTACACTTAGTGAAGGAGATATCGTACACATTCCAGCAAAAACATTACACACTCATGGCTCAGTCGATAAGAAGAAAGCATTTTCTCATATTGCCATAAACATATTGCCAAGAAAGAATGCGGAATACAAAACAGTTTGGTGGGAATCAGATTTTAAAACAAAAGCAACTACAATCATCTAAACATGTCACTGAGAAAAAATTCAGAGATAGAATCAATTCAAGGAAATGAAGGAACCAGTATCAAACAATTTTTTCATCCACACAACACATTGGAAGGAATAGGGTACAGTCTTGCACAATTTACCTTAGAGCCTGGAAAAAAATCAAAACTACACAAGATGAAATCATCTGAAATCTACTACATCCTAGAAGGTGAAGCAAACTTGAGAATTGGTGATGAGGTTATAGAACTTGAAAAAGATGATTCTGCATACGTACCACCAAACGCCAAACAAAATATCAAGAATGTTGGTAATGAAAATTTGAGATTTTTGTGTATTGTAGAACCAGCATGGAAAGCTGACGATGAGATCATGCTAGAATAAACAATTCCTACTTAAAAAAATATGAAATTATTTTTAAAATATGCCAAATCTCTAAAAATACAGTGAATACCTATCAAGCTCTCAAAGTATTAGATGTTGATTCCAATTCATCTCAAGAAGAGATCAAGGCAGCGTTTAGAAAAAAGGCACTAGAACACCACCCAGACAAAAACAAGAACAAGAATGAAGATTTGGAATTCAAGAAAATTACAGAAGCATATGAGCATCTAAAGAAGAATCACCATCAAAGAGATGATGTTTATCACACTACACAATCTAGAACACAATCAAAATCAAAATCTGATTTCAAAAGAAAACCATGGGGAGCACCAGATGATGAAACAATTCCAGAGCAAGATTGGGGAAAATATACAAAAGAGTTTGAGGAAGGAGATCCTGATTTTTGGAAAGAGTATGAGAAGAATTTTTGGGAAGAATACAATGCCAGAGTTCGCCCAGATGGAAGAAATGGAGAATATGAAAAGGCGCAAGAGCCTAAAAAGCAGCCGAATCTCTTTGTGGATGTGGATGAGAGTCTGTGTATCGGTTGTTGCAGTTGCGAGATAATTGCACCAGATGTTTTTGAAATCAATAAAGAAAGAATGATGAATCCAAAATCATCAGTAATTGATCCAAAAGGTGCAGGAGTAAACAAGATTATGGATGCAGCAATGACTTGTCCTACAAAAGCAATAATTGTAGAAGATATCGATACAAAAGAAAGAATGTATCCTTACTAGTTTAGAGTTTTAATTTTTTATAAAGTTCATCAGAGTCAGATTCAGATAATTTCAGAGTACCATCAAACATACTGTGTATAGCAGATGCAGAGTCATCAGATGATCTTGGAACTAGATGAACATGGACGTGAGGCACTTCTTGTCCTGCTTCTTTTCCATTATGAACTGCAACCAATGTGGCACCAGTAAGAGAATCAACTTTTGTTATCATCTTTTGCACAAGTGAAAATAGATCAGCATTTTCATCACTTGACATATCTTGAATTTTTTGATGATGATTCTTTGGGATTACCAAGACGTGTCCTTTTGCCAAAGGAAATGCATCATGAAAGGAAATTGATGAAGATGTTTCTCCAAGAATTTTACAAGGAATTTCTTTTGCAATGATTTTACAAAATATGCAATCCATGGTATTTCATATTTTTTTTAATATTAAATCATTAATTATGGTTCAGTAATTTTTGCCCATGCCAAACCTTCACCATAGGTAATAATTACCACATCACCAGGCTGAAGTGTGCAATCTTCAATTGTTTTTGGGATATTATCACTAGTTTCAACATAACATAATCCATCATCATTAGTCAAAATTACTACTTCTTCATTAACATCTTCTCGAATTAAATTCCAAAATGGGAAAACTAGAGTAGACAATACCAATCCTGCAGTAATTAAAGCGCCACCAAAAACTAATCCTCCTTTTTGGCCTGAACTGAGTTCCATTTTACCAAGTACCGCCATCGCCGGCATTAGGGTCTAATTTCTTTGCAGGTACATTTCCATGTGCTTTTTTCATATGTCTTTTAAGACGCTCAGGATCATGTAGTTCTGTACCACAAGTATCACATTTTGTTTTACTACCATCTTTGTCTTTGTTACGATTAAACAATCCCATATTTTCTTAAAATTTTGAAATACATTATAAAGGATACGTGATTTTTGCTAGAGCATGACAGTAAAAAATATCACAATTTTGGGTTCTGGAGTAATGGGACACGGAATCGCTCAAGTATCAGCTACTGCAGGATACAATGTAGTTCTACGAGATATTGAACAGGGCTTTTTGGACAAGGCAATGGAAAAAATAAGATGGAGTTTAGATAAACTAGTTTCAAAAGAAAAAATTTCAAAAGAAGAAGGAGATGCAATTTTTGGCAGAATTAAACCAATTGTAGATTTGAAAGAAGCAGTGAAAGATGCAGAATTAGTTATTGAAGTAGTTCCAGAAATTATGGAACTAAAGAAAAAGGTCTATGCAGAATTAGATCAAGTTGCAGCACCTGAAGTTATCTTTGCATCAAATACCAGCACATTACCAATTACTGAAATTGCAAATACAACATCAAGAGCAGACAAATTCATTGGAATTCATTTCTTTAATCCACCACAACTAATGAAACTAGTAGAAGTCATTCCAGGTGAGAAAACATCTCAGGAGATTACAGAGTTGACTAAAGATTACGTAAAGTCAGTAAACAAACAAGCAGTACTATGTAGAAAAGATGTTCCAGGATTTATCATAAACAGATTATTCATTCCAATGGTTCATGAGGCATGTTATGCTAAAGACAGAACAGGCGCAACTCTTGAAGAGATTGACTCTGCTGTAAAATTCAATCTAGGATTCCCAATGGGAATATTTGAGTTAGCAGACTTTACAGGAATGGATGTGATTCACAAAGCAACAGTTGAGATGCATTTGAGAGACAAAAAGGTAATCAATCCACATCCAACAGTTGAGAAAATGTTTGATGAAAAGAAACTAGGACAAAAATCAGGAGAGGGATACTACAAGTATTCAGATGACAAATATGAAAGAGTAGAGCTTTCCCAAGAGCTTGCTCAGAAATTTAATCCAATTCAACTAGTAGCAAATATTCTAAACAATGCAGCATGGCTTGTATCAAATGGTGCAAGTGATATCGAGGAAATTGAAAAAGCTGCCCAATTAGGATTGGGATTGAAAAAGCCACTGTTTGAGACAGCAAAAGAGATTGGCATCAAAAATATCGTTGACGAGTTAAACAAACTTGCCGAAGAGTATGGAGAGTTTTACAAACCAGACCCACTGCTTGTGTCTATGCAATAATTAAACATCTAAGCGTTTTTTGATTTCAGTGATATCTTCACCAAGCATCGAAATCTGACTGCTCAATGCCAATAGAGAATTTCTAGACTGAATGTTTTGGTTGTTAAGATATTTGATTAGAATCATAGTAAATTCAGAGTTTTTTGTTTTTTCAAGATAAGATATGAGTTCATCAATCATTTGAGGAGGAATGCCTTTGTCTAATTTATCAATGAGTTCTTTGCATTCTTGATCGTTTTCAATTGGCACTGTATAATGTATGGCGCTTTTGATTAAAGAAGATTATGCAGATACTAATTCAAGAATTTTTGTAACTGCTTCTTGGGGAGTGTCAACGCCAACTATCCGGACATTTTCTCTATGATCAAGATATCCATCAATGAAAGGATCAACTGAGCTATCTAGATTTCTTATTGCAACCATTGGTTTTTTGTGCATATATGCAGCACATGTCTCAGATAAAGTTCCAGACCCACCACCAACTATCACAACACCATCAGCAGATAATGCGTTAAGAAAATCACGAGCAAGACCCATACCAGTTGGAATTACAATATCACAATACTCATTTGCATCCACAGGATCATTTTGAGGGATTATTCCAATAGTCAAACCGCCTGCATCTTTTGCACCATGTGCTGCTGCAGTCATCACACCACCCAATCCACCACAGATCAGTACAGAGTCAGATTTTGCAATTTCTGCTCCAACTTCATAGGCCATTTTTTCATGTTCAGGCAGACAACCATTTGTGTTATGACCAATTACTAGGATCTGTCTTTTCTTTGCCATGATTTCAAAATAGCAAGTGGTTTGAAATATCTTCCGAGAGAAAAGGATATTAGTAAAAAATTCTATTGTTATTCATGGAAAGACGTTCAATGCCAGTATGTTTTACTGAAAAACAATACAAAATGATCGAAGAATATGCCAAGAGAAATGGTATGCTTAATGCAAGCCAAGCTCTTGAGAAAATCCTAAGCGAATAAACGCTTTTTTGTTATTTTTATTTTGTTTACATTTATAGAATAAGCTGTACTAGGTAGATTTGAAATGGGATTATTTAGTAAAAAACCATCAATTTGCACTATTTGCAATAAAGAACTAACTCACAAACATAAACCAAAAAGAGAGTGGAACGTCAAAGGTCCACTTTGCGGTGATTGTCATTTTGATAAACAAAAAGAGTACTACGAGGGAAAAGTACGACAACCTTGTGTTGAATGTGGAAAAACTCAAAAAATTACTGATTTGTGGGAACCAAGATGGCAATGGGACATGGAAGGGCTTCTTTGCAAACCTTGTTTTGATAAAAAAGAAGAATCACATGGAAAAAAGAAAAATTTTTGTGCATTATGTGGGGGCAAGATGGGATTGATCAGATATAATCCAAAAGGGAAATGGAAAATTGAAGGTCAATTATGCAGAAATTGTTGGGACGAAAAAAAGGCAGAGTTAGGGTAATTGGGTTTTTTTAAAAAAAATAAATGCGATATGTGCAATAGTAAATTTTCAAAACAAGAAGAGTTGATGAATCACAAACAAATTGTTCATGGAAAAGATTTGCAATATGATTGCAAAGAATGTAACAAGTTTTTCTCAAACATGGAAGATATGAGAACTCATTTGCAAAGAGAACACAGTTACAAAAAAGACAGATAGCTAAATTGCCTTTACTGTTTTAACTACTGGTGGTCTAACTTTGGTGAATACTCTGAATCCACAAATACATTTGATTTCAGGTAAACGAGACAACTCGGTGTTTGAAACCATGGTTCCACATCTAAGGCAAGAATAGTTTACATCAAATGTTTCAACAGGTGTTTCTTCTACTTCATCAAAATTTTCTTCAGCCATGTTTATCATCAAAATTTCTATAATTTAGAGATTATGTTAATGAGAGTTCAATATAGACGTCATCAGGGATTTTTAGTCTCATTAATTGTCTGATTGCTTTATCATCAGCGTTAATGTTGATAATTCTTCTATGCATTTTCATTTCCCATTTCTCATAAGTTTCAGTTCCATTACCGCATGGAGATTTCCTAGTTGCAACATGTAGTCTTTTAACAGGAAGTGGTGTTGGACCCTTCACCTTAACACCGGTTTTTTTCCCGATACCCATGATTTCCCCACATACACCATCTAACTTTGGTAGACTGGTTGATGTGAGTTTTACACGGGCGGTTTGGGTCATAAAAAATCCGCCTATGGTTTGTACTCTTCGGTAATTTCCTTAACGATTCCTGCTGCGATAGTTGCACCCATATCTCTAAGTGCGAATCTACCCATCTCAGGGAAATCTTGGAAGGTTTCAATACAAGTTGGTCTTACCGGTCTAATTTTGACAATTGCAGAATCACCAACTTTGAGGAATTTTGGATTTTCTTCCTCAACGGCACCAGATGCTGGGTTGATCTTTTGTAAGAACTCAGTAACTGTTGCTGCAACTTGTGCAGTGTGTGCGTGCATAACTGGAGTGTAACCAGGTGCGATTGCTGTTGGGTGGTGAATTACAATAATTTGTGCTTTGAATTCTTTAGCAACTGCTGGAGGTGCATCAGGACTTCCGAGAACATCTCCTCTCTTGATATCTTTCTTTTCAACACCTCTAAGGTTGAAACCAATGTTATCACCTGCTTCTGCAGATGGCATCTCTGTGTGGTGAGTTTCAATAGATTTGATTTCACCAGGAGCGCCTGAAGGCATTACAACAATTTTGTCTCCTGCTTTCATAACTCCTGTTTCAACTCTACCTACAGGTACTGTTCCTACACCAGTAATGGTGTAAACGTCTTGGATTGGAACACGTAGTGGTTTACCAATTGGTTTTTCTGATACTGTAAAGTCATCAAATGCTTCAAGTAGTGTTTTACCAGAGTACCATGACATATTCTCAGATTTTTTAACCAAGTTATCACCTTTCCATCCAGAAACTGGAATGAATGGTACGTTTTCTAGTTTGTAACCTACAGATTTAACTAATTTTTCACCTTTTTCTTTGGCTGTTTTGAATGCTTCTTCAGAATAGTTACTATCGTCCATCTTGTTGATTGCAACGATTAGTTGGTTTACACCTAAAGTCTTGAGCAAGAATGCGTGTTCTCTTGCTTGACCACCTGCTGCGATTGCAGTATCGGTTTCACCTTCTTTTGCTGAAAGTACTAAGACTGCTGCATCGGCTTCAGAAGCACCAGTAATCATGTTTTTAATAAAGTCCCTGTGACCAGGAGCGTCAATCAAAGTAAAGAAATACTTTGGAGACTCAAACTTTTGGAATGCAAGATCGATAGTAATACCTCTCTCTCTTTCATCCTTAATGTTATCCATAACCCAAGCGTACTTGAAAGTATCACCTTTTCCGGTCTTCTCGGATTCGGATGCATGGGATGCAATTGTTCTTTCATCTACAACACCAAGATCCATCAAGAAATGACCCATAGTTGTTGATTTTCCATTATCAATATGACCTGTAACAATCAGGTTCAAGTGTGGTTTATCTGCCATGTACAGTGCGTATCTGAGGGCATTTATTACTGTTATGAATTTTTGAAAAAAAATCTAAAATTTTTCAATTAATTTCAGATCAGAAGACTTTGCTAAAAGCACATAAATCAAAGGGGCAAAAATGGAAAATATGAAAATTACAGTTTCAGTTATCAAAGCCGATGTCGGCGGTGTCGGAGGACACACAAAACCTAGTGACGGATTATTAGACGCAATCAAAAATACCGTTAAAAATTCAGCAGATTTGCTTATCGATTATTACATAGGATATTGTGGGGATGACACCCATATCGTAATGTCTCATACTCACGGAGTGGACAATCAACAAATCCACAAACTAGCATGGGATGCATTCATGGCAGGAACTCAAGTAGCAAAAGATGAAGGATTGTATGGAGCAGGACAAGATTTGCTTAAAGATTCATTCTCTGGAAACGTAAAAGGAATGGGTCCAGGAGTTGCAGAGATGGAATTTGAAGAAAGACCAAACGAAGCATTTACAGTATTTGCAGCTGACAAAACAGAGCCAGGCGCATTCAACTATCCAATCTACAGAATGTTTGTAGATGCTCTAAGCAATACAGGATTAATTGTAAACAAGAATCTTGCAGAAGGAGTAAAAATCAACATCATGGATGTCGAAAAAGCTCAAATTGCAGAATTAGAATTATGGCAAGATAAACCAACAATTGAAGCAGCACTAATGTATCCAGGAAGATATGTTGTAGATTCAGTTACAACAAAAGATGGAGAACCAATTCTTGCAGCATCAACTGACAGATTACATAATATTGCAGGAACATATGTTGGAAAAGACGATCCAATTTGTGTTGTTAGAACACAAAAGAAATTCCCTGCAACTGAAGAAGTAGGCAGTGTCTTTAACAATCCACACTTTGTTGCAGGAAATACAAGAGGTAGTCACAACATGCCACTAATGCCTGTCAAACTAAACTCTGCAGCTACAATCAACTTTTGTATTCCAATCGTTGAGGCACTTGTATTTAGTATGCATAATGGAAAGTTTACTGGACCATTTGATGGATTCTCAACCCCAGACTGGGATCTAATCAGAGAAAGAGCAACAGAAAAAGCAATGGCAATTAGAAGTCAAGGATTCATCCACCCAGCAACACTTGTTCCATCAGAGCTAGAGTATGCAGAAGGATACAGGGCAAGAATGGACGTTTTAGAAAGCAAGATGAAACCAATGGAAGGAACTGCTTCTAGCGGCGATAGAAAAGAGAATTACGAAGACCCAGACTAGTAATTTCAACAACTGTAAATCATAAGAAATAGTTAAATCAAAAAAGACCTTAACCAAATTCAGGCAGAAATGTATTTTCAGAAAATTTTTGATTGGAAGACATACATCTTCACAGCATTAGCAGTAATCTCATTTTCAAATTTCATGGTAGTCTTATTTGGCCAAACCATACCAAATGTGGTTTTAGACTTTTTCAAAGTCGCAGGAGAATATGTTGTACTAGGAGCAGTCTTTGTATTTGCACTTGCATGGCTACTCAAAGCAAAGCCCCACAACCGCCCAAAACAATACTCAGTAGTAGTCTTTGATGTGTATGGTAAAAAGAGCCAGATGGATGGATTGAGAACAGAATTCAAGACACATGATGTCGCATGGAGTTTCATGAAACAATACAAGAAGTCTTATCCACTATACAATTTTGCACTAGTGTCAGATCTTCCAAAGTCAGACAAGCCAACAATTTTCAGATATATTTGATTATTTTTCAAAGATCAAAAGAATCCGACGCAAGGAATTTAATTTTTGTTAGAACAAAACTCATGATAGTAGGATCAGCACTAAAAAACCCGCGAAATTCACCATCACTTGTTTCATCACATACAATTCCAAAAAAACCTCTTTTATTTTTAGATAATACCATCCAGTTGTGTTCAAGAGGATTGTTTTTACAATTAATCAAAGACACATTTTGAGGTAATTTTGCTTCATTTAGATCACCAATTAAAATTACTTTTGGAAGAGATTGGAAGAGCTTAAAAAGTCTATTTTTGCTAGGACCAAATCTTTTTTCATTCTGAATATCAATCAACAAAGGAAGATTATTTTTGAGACATTCAGATTCAATAAGTTTAGACACATGTAACAAAGTAGAACGATTTGAAGAAAAATATACAGTTTTACTTTGTAAAAGATCTTCAATACTTGAATTTAATAAAAAAGTATTCGAGACAGGATTGGGAGTATTCCAAGAATCATACATTAAATCAATAATACTTGAAGAAATAGATCTAGTCACATCATATACCCCTACAAATATTTCTAAAACGAACGTATTTTACAATTTGGGTCCACATTTGGGAACACATCACCCATGATTATCATTTCATAATTATTACAAACTCTCACATTTCATTAAAAGAAGTTTTCATATTAAAATAACACCATCAAACCCACAGGCGGGATTTAAATTTGTTAATGCAAAAAAATATTTTCATATTTTGTTATGTGACGTATTTGTTATTTTGGTGGTTCTTTTTTTATTCTGTAGATATTTCTTTTAGAAAGAACAATTGTTTCTCCATCATTATCTGTTCCTTCATAATCTACTGTAATCTTTCCAAATTCATCATCCATGTCTTCTACTTGTGATATTGTGAATTTTAATTTCAATACTTGATCTGCGTATAGTGGTTTGAGAAATCTTGTGTTTCTATTATTCCATTCGGGGTCGCCATCAGTTCCAAGAAATATGATGTGATTTCCATAAATTTGACTCAGTCTTGTAAATTCCCCCTCCATTCTTGATAAAATTGCACGTCCTGAAACTATTTGTTCCCCACTTTGTTTGTCTTCTAAGAATGCATTTCTGACTCTTGAAAAGTTTAGGTATTCTTCTAATTCTTTTTCTGAAATACTGCATGTAGAATGAAATGCGTCACCTACTCTGAATTCAGAAAATTTCTTCATCCTTATCTTGATTCGTCAACACAGAAAGTTACTTCAGATGATGAAGCAGCATTTTCTGATACTAGGAAATTAAATGCATCTGCAATTTTTTGATTGTCTGGCTCGATTCCTGTTACAGAACCTGGGAAAACAGTAAACATTCTGATTTTAGATTTTAGAACATCACTTAATTCTTGATTAACTGTTGTTGTAAATGGTCTTAATGCTCCTCTAAAAACTTCCACTTGGGCTCTTTGTGTTCCTGAAACTTTTTTCCCTACTGGCAAGTCTGGACCGATAATCATGATGGCACCTGTCTTATCTTTGTAAAGTCTTGGATCTTTTCCTCCTCCTGGAACAAATTGCTCCAATGTTCTTTGAGCAACAGTTGCGGGAGTTGAGATGAATTTTGCAACTAGTTCTTCCCAGCCTGCTCTAGTTAATTCAGTTAGATTTCCTACTTCTGGCAGTTTACCTGTAACGTGAACCACTGCTAGGATTTCTCCAATGTTTGTCTTGGCAGTGTTTAGCCATCTTTCTACTTCCTCAGGATTTTTGATGTCTACTACATGAGAGTGGAATTTTCCACTAATGGAATCTTGAATTTCTTGAGGTGTTGATTGTGAAATGAAACATGCAACTTTACCACCATTTTTCTCAACATGGCTTGCCAAAAATTCAACTCTCTCAGCGTCTGTCTTGTCTGTTCCATCAATGGTAAAGACCACTGCTTTTCCTGTAAAGTCTGGTTGATGAACTCCTGGTGCGGTGGTTCCTATGTGAGGTTTTACTGGATAAAATACTCTATCTCCTGGAATCACTTTACCGTTGATAATTTTTGCAATTTCATCATCACACAAGTTGAGAACGGTTTCAGATACTTGTGCTTGTGACAAAAATTCTCTATTTGCAATCATATGAGAAGTGTTGTTTTGTACTTTCTCAGCTATGGTTTTAATTTTTGTTAATAGATTTGTAAATGTCTCTGTTAATTTTGCAACATCTCTTCCATTTGCCAATTTTTCTGCTGTTTTTGCAATTCCTTCTTTGTCAATTCCATCTGCTTGGATACATTCTAACAAATCGTCTTTTGCTTCTTCAACTTGAACAGGAGTCAAATCCTCAAATCCACTAACTCTCATAAATTCTGCAGCTGCTTTTGGATATACTGTCTTGTAAATTCTATCTGAATGAACTGGGCCCGGATTTGTTGCAATTGATATGATTCCTTTATCAGTTAATTCCCATGACATGCATTCAGCAAGTCTATTCTTTGCACCTTGTGATGCTGTGTATGGACTTCTAAATCGGTATGGTCTTTGTTCTAATGGTTTTTCTTCAGTAAAGAATGTTGAAATTGTAATTATCTTTCCTCCTTCTTTCATTACTTTTAATGCTTGAACTGAGCCCCAAAATGTTCCAGTCAAGTGAATTGCAATAGTACTTTTGAATTCATCTAGTGGGGAATTTGCAAAACACGTTACAGGACCTGAAACTCCTGCATTGTTAATGATATAATCGACATTTGTTCCTTCATTTTTTAGTGTATCAAACATTTCATTCATTGCTGTTTCATCTGCAACGTCTACTCCTGCAAAAATTTTGACTGTAGCATTTACTCCTTGTGGAATTTTTCCCTCAAGTTCTGTTGCTGCCTCTTGCAGTGGCTCTTTTCTTCTACCCAGAATGATTACACTTGCTCCATTTTCTACAAATTTTGTTGCAATGGCTTTTCCAATACCTGTTCCGCTTCCTGTTACTAGTGCGACTTTGTCTTGGAATTTTAACATAATAGAATTCTCAAATATTTTGTGATATTTATTTGGATTGATCTCTAGGACTTTTTTCTTGATATCTTTATTTGTGGGTATGATTCAGGATTTTTAATGCATGATACAGAGCCAGATACATTTGTCTATCAGACATGGCCTGAGAAATTTAGTAGTATGTTAAAGGAGATCGGTATAGATTCCGAATCCAAAGAGATCGGAACTGATGATGTTGAACAAGGTGATTATTACAGTAGATATTTTGCTCATACAGCAAGAATGATAACAAATAGAGGATGTCTTGATGTCAAGAACTCTAACATTGACGTAATTCAAATTATTCAAAAGGGGTAAAAATGCAAGATCCAAATCCAATGCCTTGGGGCGCACTAGACAGATACCAAGCACACTTTATTGTAAGAAAAGACGCCGGTGTAAATGTTGGTAGCTATGTTGCAAAAACACAACTCAAAACAAGAGGTCATTTTGCATCAAAAACCGTTGAGAGTGTAAGTTGGAATGGTCCAGGTGCTCTTGCAGAGAAACTAAATCAAGATTCTGAGTTAAATGACATGATTGCAAAACAATCAGTAAAAGATGCAACAATCTATGTTGAACCAACAGATAATGCAGTAAGAATTAGAAGCAAATGGGATAATCATTTAGCATTTGGAATTACAAAAGATCTTTTTGATATCTATGATCGTATTGCAGGTCACATAAAATCAATTTAGGCTTTCCACCAATCTAAAGCCAAAAAGTCCACATTATCTTTGCCTTTAGGAATTGCCAAGATGAATTGTTTTTTTACTGATGTTGCTAGTCTTCCTGCAAGTACAATTCCTGTTGATGTAATTGGTTCGTTTCTATTGTAAACTTGAATCAAAAATGGAGCATGATCAATGCCTGGACCTTTTTCGTAAACTGCAAAGTCACAACCAAATTTTATTCCGGGATTGATAATGTATCCTTTGTCTCTAAAATTTTTGTAAACTAGATATTTTTTATCAAAATCATGATGTTCATTTTTACAAATTTCTATCATTTGCTCAACTGTAACTCTGTGTTTTGATTTTGAAATTGTAATTTTTTTATTTTCTAGCAAGTATAATGATTCAATCAAGTCTAAAACTAAAGGTGCGTCAATCTCTTCAATCTTTGGTTTTGGAATCCCGATTGGCTTTCCATAATATCCATTACTGAAAAGTTTACGAGAATCTTCAATGTTCCATACAATTACTCTATTTTCAATTAACTCGCCTTTCATAACCATTCAATACTTCTAGTGTATATGAATTCATTAGATTGTTGATGCTTATGAAAATAGAAAATAAAGTAAAAGTGTAGATGTGATTTGCTTATAGGCTTAATGCTAACAAAATGAAAGAATCTGACACTCTTTGGCATTTGTCTGCCATCTCTTCAATTCCCTCAATCACGTCTTTCATTAACATCAATTCTTTGGTGTTTGTTACTTCTGTTAGAAGCTTAATTGTTGCTTGTCTGTATTTGATGTCGATTTCTCTTTCAATTGTCTGTGTTTCTTGTGCTAGTTCAATTGCATTTGCAGTGTTTGTATTGAGACTTCTAATGATTTCATTTAGTTTGTAGACTTCATCTACAACTAATTCGATTAGTTTTGTCAAGTCTTTGTCTAGTTTTGCACTTTTTAGAGTAGCTGGTTTTACATTTGAAAGTTTGAATGAAATTCCGGTAATGTAACCTGCAATCTCATCCATTGTATATGCTGTGTTTAGAAGATTCTCTCTGTTCATGATCAAACCTCCAACATCTGCTACTTCGCGTGTAATTTTTCTTCTTAGGTTTTCTACTTCTTCTTCAATTGTAGAAATTTGTTCTAATGTGTTTTTGATTGCTGTCTTGTCTTTTTTCATCATTAGTTCAGGAAGTGTTGCTAGTTCTCTGGAAGCATTTAGAATTCTGTTGATTTCGTCTTGTAAAACTGCTATAGCCTTTCTTTTTGCTTGAACTTCAAGCTCTCCGCTATACATAACAAAAACTACCTAATCCCAAGGTAATTTAAATCCTCTATGATTTTTGATATTTTTTGAGCATAATTACATGAGACTTTTGTCATGTGCTACTTTTTTCTGACCTTGGTATAATGTGATCACTTCTTCATTTGTAGATGCATCTTCTGCCATTTTTTCAATTCTCATCTTTCCTGTGAATTTTGGAAATCTCAATGCAAGTCCTGCTCCCTTTCTAATCTTATCTCTAGCTGCTTTGTGAATTGGACTGAGTGTAATTTCAGATGCAACAACTTCAATCACTAATTCTGGTTCAAACCAAACATCAGATTCCATCTCGCTGTCAATACGTGGATTTTTCTTGATTGTAACTTTGGGATTTAGAATTTGATATAATTGATCTAAATCTTCATCTGAAAATCCTGTACCAACTTTACAAATACTGGTAAATGTGTCTTCGTCTTCTTCATATGTTGCTAACAAAAGAGTGCCATAGTTTCCTGTTCTTCTTCCTTTTCCAAAGAATCCTCCTATAACAACAAGATCTAAACTATCTCCGAGTTCATTTTGATATTCTCTTTTGAGTTTTAACCAGTGACTTCCTCTTGAACCTGCCTGATATGGACTGTCAAGTATCTTTAGCATTAACCCTTCACTTCCTGCATTAATGCTGTTTTCAAAAAAGTCCTCAATGTCGTTTTCATTTTTGACTATGGTCATTGGAATATGTTTTACAAAGTCATTTTCTTTTACCACTTTTTCCATCTTTTTTCTTCGTTCTTTGTAGTCTAATTCCAAGCAACTTTTTCCATTGCAATACAAAACATCAAAGAGATTAACTGTTATTGGGTATTGAGTCACTGCTTTTTCTATTTTGTATTTTCTTCTTCTATGCATTAATTCCTGAAATGGTAAAAACTCTCCAGTGTTTTCATTAATTGCAACTGCTTCTGCTTCTAGTATGATGTTTTCTGCTTGAATTGTTTTTGGAATTTTTTCTATAATGTCTGGATAGTAACTTGAAATATTTTCTAGACTTCTTGAAAACAAAACTACTTTATCTCCTTCTATGTGTAGTTGTACTCTTTCTCCATCTAGTTTGTATTCAGCTGCAAACTCGCTTCCCATTTTTTCAATTGCTTCTTGTTCACTCTTTACTCTGTCTGCAAGCATTGGTCTAATTGGATTAAACAAAATTATTTTGAATTCCTTAACTCCTTCTAATCCTTCAGATGCTAAAACTTCTGCCACTTTTCCTAAATCACTAGAAACATTGTATGCATGTTCCAAAATTTTTCGATTCTCTTTGTTTCCTGAAAATGCTATTGCTAGTGCATCCATCACGGTATTTTCTGCAATTCCTAGTCTTAGTGTGCCTAACAATAGCTTTAGAATGAAACTTGCTTCTAACGGACTTGCGTCATTTAGTAGACTGGAAATGTATTTCATCTTCATGTCTTGTGATCTATTCCCTTCAAGTTTTGCAATTTTGAACAGTGTCTCGTAAACTCGTTCTACTGTAATGTCTTCTACAAGAAATGTTGTCTGAGTTTTTTGTTCTAGAATTACAGTTGCAGCATGTCCCAAGTCCCCTCCTTTTCTGTATTCATCTTCAATTTTTTTAATTGGAATTCCTGATGACTTTGAAATTGCTCTTATTGCAAGTTTTTCTGCAACTCCTAACTCTACTCCCTCAAAATCGGGTCTTAGTTTTCCTTGTAATAGATAGACTATCTTTGAAATTACTTCTTGGGGGGTTTTTTCAAATAATTCTACCAGGTACTGGGTTAATTCCAGTCTTTTTCTAGTTGATTCCATTTTGTAAAATGTATCAGCTAAAATTGAAAACTCCACACTAACTGTCTTCTTAATCTTGAATAAAAGTTTGAATTTATTCACTATGTAATTCTGAAATTCCACTCTAGAATTTTTGTCTCGGGATTTATGTTGATTGATTCATATTTTGTCCGTTGTAATTGTACACATTAATTTAATCAGAAAAAAGCATCATAAAATTCAACAAAAGAATAAAACAGGAGAGCCGACTAGTCTCCCCCGCCCTTAGGTCAAAGACCTAACGAACACTATACATCACAAAATAACTATAAAAGTGCAGAAAAATTTTTGAGGCTAAAATCCTACAATTCCAGAACCAGTTGTTGAATCATAGAATAGTTTTGCAGCAGCAATTAAGATTACAACTGAAACTAGAATTTGCAGATATCTTTCTTTGATGTCAATTGAGAGTCTTGCTCCAACTAATCCTCCAACAAATGAGCCAATTGCCAAAAATCCAGCTTGTGTGAAATCAGGATGTCCGAGTAAACTGTGAGTAATAACACCAGAAAGAGATGCAAAAAGTAAAATCAATTGAGACGTAGGTGCAGCTCTTTTCATTGCCATTCCCATACCAGCAACCATTAATGGAACAAAGACTATCCCCCCTCCTATTCCAAAAAATGATGAAATAATTCCTGCAAAGAAGCTTGCACCAATTGCAAAGATCATCATTTGTTTTGAGATAGTTTTTTGTTTGTTCTCGAGGTTTCTTCGAAGAAAGATGTATGCAGCCGAAGCTATCAATACCAATCCAAACAAAACTTTGAAAACATCAGGAGCAACATTAGATGAAATAACTGCACCTAAAACAGTTCCAGGAATAGATAACAATCCAAGTTTTAATCCTAAAGAATATTCAATCCGTTTTTGTTTAGAATAGGAAATAGTAGATGCGACAGCATTACTAAGTGCTGCAAACAAACTATTACTTGCAGCAGCAGTTGGTGAAAATCCCAAGAAAGTTAAAACTGGAACTACAATAATGCCTCCACCTAGTCCAATCATAGAACCTAAGATTCCTCCTGCAAAGCCTAAGAGGATAAGCCATAATTGATCAATCATCTTAATCGCCAATCAAAGAATTTTGTCGTATATAATTAGACGTGTTTTGTAATGATTAATGTCTGTAAAACAGAATCATCTTTTGGAGTAATCTCAAAGAGAATTTCAGTGTCAGCTAAATTATCAATTTTTGATTTGATGCTACGCTCGTCTGAATCATAATAGAAAGTGTGCACAGTATCTAGCCATTCAGACATAGTTTCAAAGCCAATAGATTCTTCTTCCTCCCAACAATCACAAACAAGTGTCTCAAGTACAGTTTCAAATATTGTATATGTTGTTTCTTTATCAGATTCCAAAGTATCAGTTTCAAGGTTCGCAATAGCTAGAATTGGAGATGCAGTGCTTCCGCCAATGTTAATGTTACCAATAGTATTACCATCTGAATCTAGAACAGCTGTAGTCGTACAATATTCTACATTTCTCGGAAGACCTTTTTCAAAAAATGTACAGTATTGGCTAATAGTGTGATCAGTTATTGCAGTAGGAGAAGATACAAAAATTTCATGTTCTCGTAGAGATGTTTGAATGTCTTCAATATCATAGTAAGTAAAACCAGAATTGTAGATTGGAGTAGTAAGTGGTTCAGATGGTTCTTCAGGAACTAACAGTGCATATGATGCAGCAGCTGCAATACCAAGAATTATCGGAATCATAATTAATTTATTCACAAACATCAACTATAACATTCAAAGATAAGGTTTTGCAATTCTAGATAGAAATTATAGTTAGAACAGAATCTTTTGTAATATTATTTTGTTCAATAAATCCAGCAGTTACTTCAAGGACATATACTGCTTCTTGTTCAGGAACTACACTTTGGCAAGTAGCAATTTCCAGTGCAGCTTTGCACGGAGGGACATCTTGTTCGATGTGAACTATTTTGCCATTTTCATCAAACCACATCATATCAAGTGGGAATTGCATGTTAAGCATCCATAGTGAATAAAGTCCTGGTTCATCAAAGACAAAGATCATTCCTTGATCATAAGGTAGTTGATCTTGGAACATCAAGCCACGTACTCTACGAGGTTCAGTATCTGCTATTTGCACCTCAAGCGGGACATCATCAACTAGTATAGTACCTCTAGGAAATTCTACTGATTCCAACTTACTCTCGCTAGGAATAGACATCAAGCCTACAATTCCAACAATTACAGCAGCAATTGTAATTGGAATTAGTGCCTGAGCCCTAGTAGTCACACTACAATTTGGCCTGGCCTTTTAAAATACGTTAATCATGAGGTTGAGGACATTTATACAAACAATCAGGAATTTCATATAATTGTCTGAAGATAAAGTACTGCCAAAAGATGGTGATTCAGATTATAGTCTACCAGGTCGTTATGAAGAAAGTAATTTTACATATGAACAGCAAATTGCACCATACGAAAGTACACCAAAATCAAAAAGCAAAGGTCTTGCAATAGGAGTAATAGCTTTTACAATCATATCTGCAGGGTTCCTTTCATACTATTTTTTGAATCAAAATGAGATCGATTCACAAATTGTACAAAACACACTGAACATGAGTCCAGAACAAATTTTGGCAAATCAATACAACATTGGAGAGTATGGAAGTGATCATGCACATGCTGCAATACTTGTTGTATTAGATGGAGAGCAATTGAATTTTGGATTACCACAATTCCAATTATCTGGTAAATACATTCATTTTGAGGATCACAATCCATATTTGATCCACAAGCATGCGACAGGAGTGCCATTAGAGATGCTCTTTGTATCAATCGGGTTAAAAGTCACATATGATTGTATTTTCGTGGAATATGGTTTTTCTAAAAATGCTAATGAGTTTTGCACAGATGAGAGAAAAACTGTTCAAGTGTATCTTAATGGAGAAAAATTCCCATCAGATATTTCACAGTATGAAATCCAACATGATGACAGAATACTAATTACTTTGGATGAAAAATCAATTTCAAAGCATTTGAAGTATTTGGATTCATTTAAGATATTTGATGTTCCAAAAAAACCATTAGTAAGTTCAGATAAAGATATTCTAATCTAGTGATTCATCACAGATGTTTTAAAATCACTTAATGAGGACATGGTATTTTTTGTTTGGTGACCAATATCATGAATTGTGGCGCTGTTGTATTTCTTCTCCAAGTATCTACCTGCAACTATCATAGGACCGCCAACTGCGCATGTTACACCAGTTGGTTCTGGAATCCACAACATCAAGAATCCTATTTTTTGGAGTTTTTTACCAGGTGCAGGGGCTTTTTGAAGTGCACCTAATGAACGGGCAGTATGAGAATCATCCATTTTTGCAACATCAGAGTACAAACTTGCTCTTCGTTTTGCAGATTCGGATATTTTTCGCAGTTTTTCTAGTCGTTCCTTTAGTGGGTCTCCCATTCCTATACCAAATATTGGAAAAAATAGTTAAGATTCAAAGATCAACAACGATTACTTCTGAGTCAACAAAGAGTAACTAAAATTCTCTGAAAAAGACACTCAATTATAGTGGATTTGATTTAGATACAAAGATTACATGAAAGGTAAAAACTCCAAGAGATTAGACTCTATCAAAGCCGCACATCAATCTGAAAGGGCTCGTTCTAGTACAAGAATGGAAGATTACCTGGAGATTATTTCAGAATTAGTAGAGTTGAAAGGATATGCAACCACTTTAGATATTTCAAGACACATGAATGTTAGTGCCCCAAGTGTCACCAAAATGCTACAAAGGTTAGATGAGGGAGGATATCTAGAGTATGAAAAATATCACGGAATCAATTTAACAAAAAAAGGTACAGAAGTAGCTGACGGAATAAGACAGAAACACGGAATATTACTAGAGTTTTTTGAAATACTGGGTGTTGGTTATGATACTGCAAATCAAGATGCAGAAGGAATTGAACATCATCTAAATCCAAAGACAATAAAGCAATTAAGAAAATTCATTACTTTTCTAAAGGCAAACCCAAAGATTATTGATAATTTTAAAAATCTTTGAGAAATAATTGAATATCATTTTGTGATGATGCAAGTTTCATCAAATTTCTTGCAATATCAGAGCGTTTTGGGATTTTGATTTGCCCCTTTTTACCAATTCTAGTAGATGTGATGTATTCATCATTGACATAAATATCAGCATGCATTGCAGTATACTCTTTGCTGACAGTAAAAATCAAAGCTATTTTTGACTCTGAAAATGTAAAAGGCAAATCATTGGAATCTAAATTGTAATGCTCAGAGTCTTTTTGAACTACATCAACATGTACCTGTAATTGTTTTTCAATTTCATTAATGTTAGAGCCACCTCTTCCAATGATAGACGGAATGTATTGCTCATCAACTAGTACCTTAACTCTATTCTCAGAAAGAATTTCAACTTGTGCTCGAGGATCATATTTCTTGAAAGTCTCACGAATTTTGTCCTCAGCCAGCTTTTCTATTCCCATTTTGGTCTTTTTTCCTACAGGAACAATCACATTTTCTTCGCCAAAGGTGTAGATTTCATGCTCTAATGTGTTATCAACAAAATTTCGTATTTCAATAACGGGTCTAGCAAGATCAGACTCGGTCATTCCAGATGGTACTTTGACTTTTAATTCAAGATCATATACTTTTTGGATTTGTCCGTCTTTTACAAAGACTACAGTATCCAAAACATTTGGGATTATGCCAAGTTCAATTTTTCCAATGAATCTTTGAATTGCATCTAAAGGAGAATTTGCATGAACTACTCCTACCATTCCAACGCCAGTTAATCGTAAATCAGCAAACGTCCTAAAGTCTTCACGTCGTCTTACTTCATCAAACACAGTGTAATCAGGACGGACAAGAAGTAAGATGTCAGCAGTATTATCAAAACTACCATCTAGTTTACTGTATTGTGTAATACCAGGATCAACTTGCAAATCACGTGGAGATTCAAACGTTTTTACAATTTTCCCCTTGTTGTGATAAAAGTTTGCAAGCCCTGAAGCCAATGTACTCTTTCCAGAACCAGGAGCACCAGAAATTACAATTCCTTCAGCTCTGTCAGTGAATCTATCCATTAATTTTTCAGAGATTTCATAATCTTCAAGAGACATTTGGATAATTGGATGAACAATTGTAATTTCAAAGGATTCAGAGAAAGGAGGGTGGGTGATTGCAATTCTGTAATCTTCATGTTGAATGACAGAGGCACCAGTTTTAGAAATTTCAATAGTACTAGAATCATTTGTGTTTGCAACATCTAGAATTTGAGAAGAAATCATCTCCAAATAGTCTCGTGAAAGAGCATCATCATTGATTTTTGTGAGTAAAAAGGCACCAGGCTTACCTCTTTTTGCAAGAGGGGATTGGTTTTCTTTTAGATGAATACTCATTGTTTCAGCATCAAAGAACTTTAGAAATTCCAAAGTTTCCTTTTTCATTTCATTCTTTAGAAATACAGTTGGAATGCCTTCTGCTTGCGCAACCAAATCTTGAACATGATCAGAGGTGTAAAGTGTTGCGTCATTTTGTTTTGCCATATCTGCAATTATTGCATCAATTCTCCCACCTCCAGCAAGTTTAATTTCATCAGAGGATAGATGAGGACCTTGTATGATTATTTCTAATCCAAAACTTCCAGATAGATCCTTTAGTTTACGAATCTTTTGTAATCCAACAAAACCTTGTTCTTTATTGTTAGATGCTTGAGATTGTAATTCATCTAAAACTGCTTGAGGGATAATGATTTGAGAGTTCCTTACAGTTCCATTCTCTATTTGGTTTATTAGTTGACCATTAATTATAACACTAGTATCAGCGACAATTTTTGACAAATTTCTTACAAATTCTAAGTATAATGTGTCCTAATTATCGTTTCCTGAAATATCAGTAATTGATTTTAGAACACTGTTAAAGTCAAAGGGTTTTGAAATGTATGATGCTGCACCAGATTTCAAACATTCATTGATTATTTTTTGATCATCACTAGCAGTAATCAAGACAATTTTTGCATTAGAATCAAATGCGATTACTTCTTTTACTACTTCTAATCCATCTTTTTTTGGCATAGCCAAATCAAGTAAGAGAATTTCAGGATGATGTTGTTTGTAAAAATCAATTGCTTCAGCACCATCAACTGCTTCAGCAATTACATCATGATCACCAATAGATAGAATATCCTTCAAGACTAGACGGATAGCATCAGAATCATCGGCTATCATGATTTTTGTCATCAAAAAGTAAAATTCATCACACGTAAAAAATATTTAGAATTACATATCACTAAGAAAATTTTTTGCCTTCTCAATAACAGGCTCCAAATCAGAATCGCTGTTCATGTTTTGTACCAATTTTTCGTGAGAAACAGTCACCAAATCAAATATTCCTTGAGGGGTTTTTCCAGCCATGATTTGCTTTAAAGTGTCATCAAGAACAGATGCCAAACTACCCATACTACTTTTTCCCATCATTGGAGCTAGCCCTTTGATTTTGTGAGTATGTTTTTCAAATTTTTCAGAGTTTTGAAAAACTCCATCATCATCAGAACAAGAATTTAGAATATTTTCTATGCCTAAAATTTCTTCACGGATTTCTTTAGTTGCTAGTTTGATAAACTCATCAGACATTACAATACCACCAGCTAAAATCTAACCATTACTTTTATACTCTATGTTGTCCCGTTTTTTCATATGAAAATAGTTACCAAGACATATCTTTTGATATCAGTATTAGTGGCGGTAGCTGCATTTAATCTATTTTTGTTATATCAAGAAGGAACAGGAGAACATCATGAATCAAACTCCATCATCAAGATAGCAGACATTAAAGTTAAAGCTGAATCCATTTCAGCATATGCAATATCAGTTGCAAATGGACACATGGATGATAAAGAAAATTTAGAAAAAGAAATTGAAAGTGTTGGACTAATTATAGAAAAAATAAGCAGAGGAGGAGAATACGAGGGCATGACACTTGCAAGTCCACCGCAAAGTGTAATGGATCATTATAATCACATCAATCCAGCATGGGAGGATTATCGATTAAAAGCAGAGAATGTGAAATCTACATCCGTATTTGATGATGAAGCAACAAATGCAGTAAATTACGTATTACAAAAGAACCAAGATCTTGTTTTACTAACAGATCAATTAATTAGTGATTTTGAGGGATTAGACAGAGATTACAATAGACATAAGATTATTGCAGAAGAATTAGCAGAATATGCCAGGGAAATAGGTCAACAGACTTTGTTAATTTCAATTGGTGAAGAAGGGAATTCACAAGAAATTCTAAAGAGAGAGAGATTAGAGTTTGAGATTGGACTTAGAAAACTATTAGGAATTCCAACATGGGGATTAGATGTTCAAAGTGTTGGAAAACAACATGAAGATTTAGAACCAATTCCAAGAGCAAATTCAGAGTCATTACGGGAATTAGAACCATTATGGGAATCCATTCAAGTCAGAATACAAATTCTAGAGGAAAGGGCACTATTATCACCAGAATTTAATGTCGCAAAAAATGAAATGAATGTTCAAAAAGAAGAATTGTTTGAACATGTTGATCATACCATTAACAAATGGAATGACAAGTTAGTTTCTGAGAGTTCAACAGGTGAAACTATTGTTGAAATACTCTTAGCAGTAGATATTGCAATTTTCATAATTGTTGTATTTGTCATTAGACAATCAATGTCACCTCTAGAATCAATCACACAAGCAATTTCCAGAGTAAGAGAAGGAGTGTATGGTGAAAAAATAGAATATTCAGGTTCTGATGAAGTAGGACAACTAGTATCTAACTTTAACATAATGTCAGATACCATTAAAGAAAAAGAAGAAGAAGCCAAACAAACGGATATTGCAAAAGATGAATTCCTTGCAATGATCACACACGAACTAAAAACTCCTTTAGTTCCAATTCAAGGATATGCAGATATTTTACTTAATGAACACTTGGGAAAACTTACTGCAAAGCAAAAAGAAAGAATTGCAATTATCAAAAATAGTTCTGAGACATTGTTAGGAATCATTTCAGATTTGCTTGATGCACAAAAATTAGAGTTAGGTCAACTAAGAATGAAAAAAGAGGTTAGAAACATCAATGAAACAGTGTGTAGTTCAGTTAATGCATTATTGCCTGAGGCAGAACGTAATAATGTTGAATTAACTTCAAACGTCAAAGATATTGAAATAAGTCATGATTCTGAAAGAATTAAACAAGTGATTTCAAATTTGATTAAAAACAGCTTGACAGCAGTGACACAAGGTTCAGGTAAAATCGAAGTCACTATGGAAGAAACCCCAACAGAAATCAAAATCAATGTCAAAGATAACGGAATAGGCATTCCAGGTGATAAACAAACAGATCTGTTTAAGAAATTCTATCAAGTAGATGCTACCTTAACAAGAGAAACTGGAGGAAGTGGTCTAGGATTAGCAATTTGTAAAGGAATTGTAGAGAATCATGGAGGACAAATCTCAGTAACAAGCAGTCCAAATCAAGGAGCCATATTTTCATTAACACTACCAAAAGATGACTCTGGCGACCAACCAAGAAGTCCAATAGGAACTGCTTAAAGAAAACAAGCTCTGAGAACTAAAATCACTCACTCTCCTCAAAAAATGTCAATTTGACAATATCCAGCATGAATGAGCACGAAAAAAACAGAGATTTTTACACAAACTGTACTCAATACTTTGAATTTTTGCGCAAAGTAGGAAAGAAAGACTATGAGTTTGAAGACGAGTATTACTTTACCATGCCAGCTATCTCAAACAAATAGAAACCAGAAGACTTAGGAATACCTCCAAGTTCCATAGCATATGGATACACAGTTACAAGAATTAGCAGATTATGCCATAAAATATTCAGTTGATTCAGGTGTACAGTATTGTGATGTCAGAGCAGAAGAACAAGAAAGAAAGTCAGTCTTAATTGAAAATGGGCAAACAGAGTATGTCAGAACAATTAATGACGTAGGAATAGGTATCAGACTAGTAAAAGATAGGACATGGAGTTTTTGTTCAATTACAAATCCAAAATCAAAAGAAGAAATAAAAAAAGCAGTTGAAGAATCAATTAAAAATTCTGTCCATTATGCCGAAAATAAAAGAGATGAATTCAATCTATATCCAAATTCTATTGTAAAAAAGAGAATAGATTATACAATTTTGGAAAAACCAGAACTAGAAAAATTAATTCAAATTGGAACAGAGTGTAACAAAATCATTTCAGATGTACCAAAAATCATCAAGTCAATTGTAAATCCATGGTACACCAACAATTCAAAATATTTTACAAACAGTGAAGGTTCTGAAATTTTACAAAAATTTTCAGATGTGGTAATTGATATGGTTGCAACAGCACATGAGTCAGGATTAACTCAATCAGTCAACATCACTGAAGGGGGGAGAGGAGGAATGGAGCAAATTTCAAAAAACAATAAAGCACAAAACAGTGCACAAGACATTTCAAAAAAAGCATCAGAATTGTTGTCTGCAAAGCCTGCAAAAGAAGAAAAAGCAACAGTAGTCATGAATCCAGACTTTGTATCATTACTTACGCATGAAATTTTAGGTCATCCATCTGAGGCAGACAGGGTTTTGGGAAAAGAGATGGCATGGGCAGGCGGGGCATGGTGGAAAGGAAAGATCGGAGAAAGAATTGGTTCTGAAAATCTAAATGTCTTTGATGATCCTACAATAGAAGAAAGTTTAGGATGGTATTTTTTTGATGATGAGGGGGTTCAAACGAAAAAAACGACTCTAGTTGAAGAAGGAGTTTTGAAAAATCACATGCAAAATAGAGAGACAGGCCAAGTTTTCAACACAGAACCTACAGGAAACATGAGAGCAACAAACTATCGTTTCATGCCACTAATTCGAATGGCATGCACGTGTATTGGGAATGGAGATAGAGATGTAAATGAAATGATAAAGGAAGTAAAAAATGGGTATTTAATTTCAAATATGAAAATACCATCAATTGATATGAAACGATACAATTGGAGCATATCTTGTCAATATGCACAAAAAATTGAAAACGGTGAAGTGACAGATTTGCTCAGAGACGTTATTGTTATGGGAACTGCTCCAGAATTTTTCAAATCAATTGACGCATGCGGAAATGACTTTACAGTTAGACCAATTACTAATTGCGGAAAAGGGGATCCAATGCAATCAATGATTATGGGAAACGGAGGTCCATCAATCAGAGGCATTGCAACTGTAAAGAGTGTGAATTAGATGAACAAACTAGAGACAATAAAACAAAATGTAATAGAATGTACAAAATGTGAACTTTGTAAGACAAGAACAAATTCAGTTCCAGGAAAAGGTAATTTTCAATCCGATGTAATATTTGTAGGGGAAGCGCCAGGCAGAAACGAAGACAAGAATGGAGAGCCATTTGTAGGAGCAGCAGGAAAGAAGCTTTCTGCAGCACTTGAAGGTGCAGGAATGTCAAGAGAACAAGTATACATTACAAATGTTGTAAAATGCAGGCCTCCAAACAACAGAGTGCCAAATACAACAGAACGAGACACCTGTAAAGAATATCTAAAAAAAGAAATTTCAATAATCAAACCAAAAATTATTTGTGTGCTAGGAAATACTGCATTTAATTCAGTTTTAGGGGGTTCTGAAATTACAAAGTTTCGAGGAAAGATAGCACGAAAAGATAACCAACTTTATTTTATTACAATTCATCCTGCAGCTACAATATACAATCAAGAGTTAATCTCAACATTAAACAGCGATATTGTAAAACTCTTTGATTTAATCAGAGAGTTAAAAAACGACAAACCAGTTTCAATAGACATTGAATACACTTCCTAGAAAATTCTACCTGCAAGATACAGTAACTGTTGCAAAAAACCTGTTAGGAAAAAAGATTGTTAGAAAAATAGGAAGAACAGAAATTTCTGGAATCATTATAGAAACAGAAGCCTATAGACACAAAGATGACCCAGCAAGTCATGCACATAGAAAAATCACTGACAGAAACAAAGCAATGTTTGGAGATGTTGGTATGGCATACGTCTATTTCACATACGGAATGTATTACTGCTTTAATGTTGTAGCTAGAAATCCAAAAGTTGCGGCAGGTGCAGTTTTGATTCGTGCAATAGAACCAGAAAAAGGAATAAAGAAAATGCAAAAAAACAGAAACAAAAAAGATTTGAAAGATCTTACAAATGGACCTGCAAAACTAACTCAAGCCATGGAAATTACAAAAGCGCATTACGGTGTAGATTTGACAAAAAATTCAAAGTTATACATTACTGAGGGAATCAAAGCAAAAAAGATTGTTTCATCACCTAGAATAGGGATAAAACAAGCAACAGACAAGTTGTGGAATTTTAAAATAAGTATCTAGTCTTCGTTGTTTTCATCCAAAGTCCAAGGGGCGAATTTGCCAAGGATTCTCTGCCAATCTAATCTCAAAAGTAAAACAACAACTGAAGTCATCATGGCTCCAAAAATAATAATTCCAATGTAAACAGGAGTAGCATCATCAATGTTTTCTAAAAATGGTTCAACTAAAGACAATCCAAGATAGTGAGAAACAAAGACAATAGTATAACTTAGAACAAATTTTCCAGTTAGTGTTGCGATAAAGAATCGTTTTGGATTGTATTTTGCAAGTCCTAATGGAACATAAACCAAATCATCAGGAATAGGAGTAGCAGCTGCAAAGAATGCAGCACCTGCACCATATCTTTTTACCAACCTCTCAAAGGGTCTCATTCTTTTTCGAGTCTCTTCTTTGATAATTTTTCGTCCACCATAACTTACATAGAATATGATCTGCTTTGCGACAGTGGCAGTAACTGCGGATAAAATTGCCAATACATGTAGATCAAATTGATCACCAACAGACATTGTAGCTAACAACAAGAAACCAGGTAAGGGAACAAACGGGACAAGTGAGCCAAAGAAATTAACAAGTGCTAAGCTGAGATAACCCACTTCAGGGGCGAATGGAAAAAGATCAACAAAATCCACGTTCAAACTGTTTTCATGTATTATTTAATTAAAACTAGATCAGAAAATGTAACAATCATTAAAATATCATATTTTTACAACTCCAGTAAATGGAAGAAAAAGATTGCAGAGATATTTGTGATGAGATAGCATCAATTAGCCCATACATCAGATTTGTAGGTGTGATAGGGGAAAGTGGTGAATTACGGGCATACAAAAGAAGACAAGATTTAGTACCATTATTGAATGAAAAAAATACACAATATCAGTTCTCACATATTGCCATTAAGACAGATTTGGAAGGGTTTTTTGATAAAAATCTAGGTGAAATTGAGTTTGTATGGGAAGAGCGAAAGAAAGTTCAAACCATATCATTTGCAATCAAAAAGCAAAGGGTCTGGATATCAATTGATAAAAAAGTCATCAGATCAGAAATGCTCAGAATTATTGATTCATGTCTACCAATTGTAAAGAAATATTCTTAGAAGTTGAAGTGCCCATATTGTGAAATTGATTTAGATTCACTCAACATGACAGATGGATTAAAACATGTTTTAGAGCATAAGAAAGAAAATCAAGATTAACTTTTTTGTATTACTTGGAACACGTAATAGTATGGATGAGCCTGACGAGATTCAAAAATTAATTGATGATATTAGTTTTAGAAAATCAAATTCTAAAGATTATGAAAAAATGAGTGTTGAACAAATAGGAAAAGAGTTAAGAGAGGTAATGAAGTTTGAGCAAGAATCTTTTAAGAAAATAGAAGAGTTTGAAAAAACACAAGAGAATCCCGACCTAATAAAATATGCTAAAATGATTTGTAAAAATACAACACAAAGAGAAATTACACAAATCCAAGAAATTTATTTAGAAAAAATAGACAAAGAATATCTTAAATCAAAATAAATTATTGGTCTTCATACAACCAACATCTAACATAACCAGTTTCAGTTTTGAATTTAGGTGGAAGTTGTTTGCATTTCTCAACAACCAGTGGACATCTATCAATGAATCTGCATTGTGTAGGAGCATCAAGTAAGCTAGGAGGAATTCCTTTGATGTATGTTGGTTTATTTCCGTGCAGTGTAGGAATTGATTTTAAGAGTCCTTGAGTGTATGGGTGTTTTGGGTTTTTGTAAATTTCTTCTGAAGAACCAAATTCAATTATTTGTCCACCATACATTATGCCAATTTTGTCAGCAATCTCAGATAATACTGCTAAATCGTGCGTGATGAGCATGAATGACATACCAGATTTCTTTAGAGATTTCAAAAGGTTGATGATTTGAGCCTGAATTAAGACGTCAAGTGCAGTAGTAGGCTCATCAGCAATAACAAATTTTGGTTTTAATAATAATGCCATAGCAATTACAACTCTTTGTTTCATTCCGCCACTAAGTTCATGAGGATATTTTTTTAGAACATTTTCATCAAGGTTGACAGAATTCATCGCATCTGAAATTACTTGTTTTGAATCACCTTCAAAATTATGTTGTTTTAGAATCTCAAGAAATTGCTCATTAATTGTAAAAACAGGATCAAGTGAGTTCATTGCACCTTGAAATACCATAGAAATTTTCTTCCATCGGTAATTTTCATTAAATTCAGTTTCATCAACATCTAAAATGGATTCATCATTAAAGACAATCTTACCTTGTGTTTTTCCTCCAGAAAGCATTCGAATAATCGACAATCCCAGAGTACTTTTTCCACATGCACTCTCACCTGCAATTCCTATGGATTCCCCATCATCAAGAGAAAAATCTACATCATCTACAGCATACACAGGACCATTGGAAGAATCATATCTAGAGGTTAATCCGTCAACAACTAGGAATCCCATAATTTGTTACATCCAAACTAGAATTTTTGTTTTGCACTAAGGGATATAAACAACTCTGTCAGAATGTAAAAAGCGATTCAAATGAAATTACCAATATGTGGCTTTGATGCAAAAAATGCAATACTATGTCCACAATGTGAAGGTAAAGTTGAATCAGGGGAATTAACACAAGCAGATGTCGATGCATCAATAATTTTAGCTAAAGTTGCAAAAACAAATAATGAAATTGAAAATTTTACGCTATATTCATGCAAAGAGTTTCAAGGGAATTTGGTACTATCTTTGGCAAAAAACGATATCATGATTATTAGACAAAGTAGAACACTATACAGACTGCTCCAAGATCAATTCAAAGGCAAAATTTGGCTTGTAGAAGCAGATGAAACAGACAAGAAATTCATTGAAGATCTGTTCTTTCCGACCAAAATTCTTTCAATTAACTCAGTTTGGGCACCAGGAGGAGTTCAGAAAACAAAAGCAGTGGTATCAGGCAAATGGACGCCTAAATTCCCAATCGATACTGAAAAAGTAGTCGAGATTGTAAAAAATGCCCGAAACCTTGACATTGAGATAGAATTTGAGGATAAAGGTAGAAAATAATGGTCTTTGTAAAAACTCACGATATTTCAGAACTTACATCAGAACTAATTGGAAAAGAAGTTGTTTTAGGTGGATGGATTGAAGATTTAAGAAAATTAGGAAAAATGTCATTTATCACATTACGTGATGTATCTGGAATTTCTCAAGTTATTGTAAAAGGTGAATTAAATGACAATCTAGGGGAAATTAATCGTCAGAGTGTGGTGAGTGTAAAAGGGATTGTACAAGAGACCAAAGCAAGAGACTTTGCATTTGAAATTAAAGCTGAAGAAATTGATGTGTTAGGAAAAGCAATTCATCCATTACCAGTTGATCCTATTGGAAGAGTAGAAAGCAACATAGACACAAGACTAAATCATCGTGCACTAGACATGAGAAATCAAAAAACAGCATCTATTTTCAAATTAAGACACCATGTTTTACAATCATTAAGAAAAACACTAGCAGAGAAAAAATTCATAGAAATTACCACTCCAAAAATTATTGGTAGTGCAAGTGAAGGAGGAGCAAATCTCTTTTCATTAGAATATTTTGGAAAGAAAGCATACTTGGCACAAAGTCCACAACTATACAAAGAGCAAATGACAATTGGGTTAGAAAGAGTATTTGAAATTTCAAATTTTTACAGAGCAGAAAACTCTCACACAGGAAGACATCTTAGTGAGTTTACCAGTATCGATATTGAAGCTGCATTCATGGATTACAATGATGTCATGGATGTTTTAGAGTCACTAGTAATGGATGTGTACAAGTTTACAGCAGAAAATTGTAAAAAGGAACAAGAAGTAATTGGACACACAATAGAGGTTCCAAAATCACCATTTGAGAAAGTTACATACAATCAATGTATTGATGAACTAAAGAGTGCAGGTGAAAAGATAGAATTTGGGGATGATTTGCTTGATTCTCACCTTAGAATCATTGGAGACAACCATCCAGGATTTTTCTTTTTGACAGACTGGCCTATGAAACTAAAACCATTTTACATTAGAGAGAAAGATGAAGACCCAGAATTATCACGCTCATTTGACTTACAGTATGGATATCTAGAATTATCTTCAGGTGGAACTAGACTTCACAATCCAGAGATGCTAAAGGCTAGACTAAAAGAACAAGATTTAGATCCTGCACAATTTACAGACCATCTTAAAGCATTTGATTGGGGAATGCCTCCACATTCAGGATGGGGAATGGGATTAGATAGATTGATGACCACGTTAATTGGGATTGACAATGTTCGTGAAGTGGTACTATATCCAAGAGATCCTGACAGACTAAGTCCATAGTCATTCAGATTTTTATTGTAATAAAATTACACTAGTTTATGATAAAACAAGAAGACGCAAAAAAAGTTGTTGAAGTCATAGGGAATAATTTGATTGGAGTTTCACATGATTCAAGTAGTTTTCAAAAACTGCCAGATTCTTTTTGGGGATATTTTGCCAGAGGTCACGATAAGAAAGGAAATTTTGGAGTGATTGTAACATATTCTGAAGACGGGAAAGATGTAGATGAACTAATCAAAATGTATGAAGAATGGGCAGAAAAGAACAAG
The DNA here is from genome assembly GCA_003702525.1 of Candidatus Nitrosopumilus sp. Taxonomy (GTDB): domain Archaea; phylum Thermoproteota; class Nitrososphaeria; order Nitrososphaerales; family Nitrosopumilaceae; genus Nitrosopumilus. The sequence continues at coordinate 4,798 of REGJ01000008.1, read as the reverse complement.
CCAAAATCAGAATAGATTATTTTGTTTCTAACAATAGTTTACGATAACCCTGGCATTCTTTGCAGATAGGTTTTCCTTTGTATTTTGGGTTGCCTTCTTTAATTTTGAGAGTACCTTCAACAAGTTTACAGATACAACATTTTGCCATTAAGGATTCATGAAAAATCTGATTAATAAAAATTGGGAATTTGAAAAAGAGATAAATCCAAAGAAATTGATCTATGGTAGTGTACAAATGTGATTTTTGTGGATCAAGTTTTGGAGACAGAGTTTGTTACTTTTGCGAGAAAAATTGTTGTACATCATGTACGGTAGATGACAGAACACGTTGTAAAGAGTGCTACATCCAAAAAAGAAAATTATCAGTAAAACAACTTGTAAGAAAAAATAGGCTTGTTTTCGTGTTTATAGGAGTTTTGTGGTTTTATGCAGTGTTTCCAGGTCCATTTATGCCCGGATTAGAGGGAGGCTTTTACATTATCTCAGTTGTTGCAGCAGTTCTGATTTTGATTCCAGTATGTTTGGCCATGTTCTTTTGGTCATTGAATCCACCAAAATCAGATGTTAAGAAAAGAAAGGGTTAGAGATTATCAGTAATTTGTTTTGTAAATTCAGAAGTGGTTTTATCTCCACCAATATCTTTTGTTTTTACTCCAGTCTTTACCAAATCAAAGATTGTAGATTCCAATTTTTGGCCAACTTCAAAACATTTTGAATCATTATGTTTCGTTCCAAGCCAATCAAGCATCATTTTAATTGATAGTAAGAATGAGGAAGGATTTGCAATGTTTTGTCCCGCAATATCAAATGCAGCACCATGAACTGGTTCAAACAATGCAAAGTTATCACCAATATTGGCAGCTGGAGCCATTCCCAATCCACCAACTACTTGTGAGGATTCATCAGATAAAATATCTCCAAATAGATTAGTAGTAACTACAACATCAAATTCCTGAGGTTGACGAATTAAGTTCATTGCACATGCATCAACATACATTTGTTCGAATTTGATATCAGGGTAATTTTTTGATACTTCAGTACATGCTTTTGCAAATAATCCATCAGTTACTCGCATTACATTTGATTTATGAACACAAGTTACCTTTTTCTTTAAATTTCTCTGTTTTGCAGATTCAAATGCATATTTTGCAATTCTCTTTGACGCATTTTCAGAGATTATTCTCAATGCTACTGCTGAATCACCCAAACTGAATTCTTTTCCAGTGTAAAGATCCTCAGTGTTTTCTCTAACAATTACCATATCAATATCATCACGTAATGCAGGCATGTGTGGGTATGATTTTGCAGGTCGGATGTTGGCATAAAGATCAAGCATTCGTCTCAAAACCACAATCACATCAGCAGCACTTTCTCCAACGGGGGCCTTCATACAGGCGTCAGATTGTTTTATTGCTTCAACAGTTTCATCAGGAAGTGCTTTTCCAGTATTCTCTAATGCATGATCACCAGCAGATAATTTTGTAATATCAAATTTCAAATCAAGTTTGTCATTAATTGTGTTAAGTACTGAAATTGCAGATTCTGATAATTCAGGACCAATTCCATCACCAGTAATTAAGGAGATTTTGTACATAGAATCACTTTATCAGAGTTTTGAGATTAACTTATCTGTTTTTCCTGAAGTAATTTTTTGAGCATTATTCTATTAATAGCATCAATGACTGCTTTAACTGAAGTAGTAACAATGTCTTCACCAACTGATTTTGCTGAAACTTTGTTTCCTAATGCATCCTCAACTTTTACTGTAACCTCACATAATGCACCAGAACCACCAGAAATAGATGCTAATCCATAATCTTTGATTCTAATTTCAGAGAGTTTTCCAGTAACTTTTTGGATTGCATTGAGTGCAGCATCGACTGGACCAACACCATAATCAGTTCCAACATGATCTTGACCATCTACGTTTAATTTAACAAATGCATATGGCATAGTTCCAATTCCTGTAGATACTGAAAAACCAGTTAATTGTACAATTCGTTTAAGATCTTTTTCACCCATAACTTCACTGGCAATAGAAAGTAATTCTACATCAGTAAGTTGTTTTCCTTGATCACCAATTACTTTGACTTTGTCTAAGATTTGTTTTGATTGTTCTTCATTTGGTTTTACACCATACTCAGCCAACATTGCATTCATTCCATGAACACCTGCATGTTTTCCAACTTGAAGCCATCTTTTTCTTCCAACAAGTTCAGGACTGATTGGCTCGTAGGTAAGTGGATTATTCAATACACCATGAGTGTGAATTCCAGATTCGTGACCAAATGCATTTGCACCAACAATTGCCTTGTTAGGCTGAACAATTATGCCCACAGTTTTTGAGATGAATCTAGATACATCATAAATTAACTCTGATTTGATATTGGTCTCGTATTTTTGGTCATATGGTAAGCATTTGAGGGCCATAGAGAGTTCTTCTAAAGAAGCATTACCAGCCCTCTCACCAATTCCGTTAATTGTGACATGAGCACATGCAGCACCTGCATGAATTCCAGATAAAGAATTTGCAACTGCCAATCCAAAGTCATTATGACAATGAACACTAACGGGAAGTTTTGTAGCTTCGATTGTGTCTTTTGTAATTTGTGCCATGTATTCAGGAGTAGAATATCCAACAGTGTCAGGAATGTTTACTCTATCAGCACCTGCTTTTGCAACTTCACCAAATACTTTTTTCAAAAATTCTCTATCAGTTCTTGATGCATCCTCAGCAGAGAATTCTACTTGAAGACCTCGAGATTTTCCATATTCAACTGCTTCAATTGCTTTTTCAAGTGCTTGCTCTCTAGTCATCTGAAGTTTATGTTCCAAGTGAATATCAGAAGTTGCAATGAATGTATGTACATAATTTAATCCTGCATCAACTGCAGCGTCAATATCTTTTTTGATGGTTCTTGTTAATCCAGCAATCTCACAAGATAATCCTTCAGAAGTAATCATCTTTACTGCTTTTAATTCACCATCAGAAATTACAGGAAAACCTGCTTCTATTGCATCTACTCCTAACTCATCAAGTTTTTTTGCAATGGATAATTTTTGTTCTGGAGATAAAGAGACACCGATTGTTTGTTCTCCATCTCTTAATGTTGTATCAAATATCCTAACTTTCATTCAGCGCCACTCCTTTGTAAGGCGGCAACTCCAGTTCTTGCAACATCAATAATTCCAAAGGGTTTTGCTAATTCTTCAAATGCTTTAATTTGATCAGGGGTTGCAGATAATTCTACCATGATAGAGTCCTTTTTGACATCATGTACCTTTCCGCCATATGCATTAGCCAATTTGTTTACCTCCATACTATCATTAGCATTACTTAGTTTAATCTTAAAAATACTAAGTTCTCTGTAGACGGTTTTGTGCTCATCTAAACGCTCTACTCTTACAGTATCAATCATTTTATCAAGTTGCTTTACAATTTGGTCTATCTGCCTTTCATCACCAAAAGTAGTAATTGTCATTTTGGAATATTCAGGATTTTCAGTTACACCTACAGATATGCTGTCAATATTGAAATCTCTTGCACGAAAGAGGTGTGTTACCTTGAATAAGATTCCAGGTTTGTTTTCAACTAAGATAGAAAGAATTGCCCACATGATTAATCACTATGATGGTAAGATCATATCCTTAAGCGAAGTTCCAGGTGCAACAAATGGCAATACGTCTTCTTCAGGATCAATTGGAATGTCAATTACTGTTGCAACATCACTGCTCAATGCATCTCTGATTGCTTTGTCAAGTTCATCCATTGATTGTGCACGTATTCCTTGTGCACCGTAAGATTCTGCAAGTTTAACATAATCAGGACAGTATTTTCCTTGGTCTACACCAATCATTCTTCTATCATAGAATGTTCTTTGCCATTGAGCTACCATTCCCAAGGTAAAGTTGTTTAATACAAATACAATTACTGGAATATCTTCTAACACTGCAGTTGCAAGAGAGTTTTCAGTCATTGCAAAACTTCCATCACCTGCAATATCTACAACAGGAACGTCAGGTTTTGCAACTTTGGCACCAATTGAAGCTGGGAATCCCCAACCCATAGTACCAAGTCCAGTAGAGCTAAAGAAAGTTCCAGGTTGGATTACATCATAAAATAGTGATGCCCACATCTGATGTTGTCCTACTTCAGTTGTAATGATTGATTCTTTAGGTAATATCTCTCGAAGTTTACGTAAAATTTTAGCTGCACCCATTTCACCTGGATGAAGTTTTAAATTTTCTTGCCAATAGGCTTTGGTTTCTTTAACATGTTTTACCCATGGAGTCTCTTCAGTCTTTTTGATTGCTTTTTGCAAAAGTAATTTTACCATGATTCTGAGATTCATCTGTACATCACCAACTACTGCAAGTTGTGCGGTTTGGTTTTTGCCAATCTCAGCAGGATCAACATCCATATGAATAATCTTAAGACCTCTCTCAAATTCTTCAAAAGTTCCAACAGACCTATCAGAGAATCTAGTTCCTATTGCTAAAACACAATCAGCCTCAGACATGATTCTATTTGCTTCTGCATGCCCATGCATTCCAATAGGACCTAATGACAAAGGATGGTTTTCAGGGAATGCACCTTTTCCTTTGAAGGTAGTTACTACAGGAAGCATTAATGCTTCAGCAACAGCTTGTAATTCAGCAAAAGCTGATGAAATGATTGTTCCACCACCAGCTAAGATAACAGGTTTTTGAGAATGAAGTAACATATCAATTGCTTTTTCTACTGCAACAATATCAGGATCAGCCCAAGGATGATAACCTTGAATTTTAAATTCATCAG
>REGJ01000050.1 GCA_003702525.1 Candidatus Nitrosopumilus sp. | reverse complement strand
AATTCCATGTAAAAATGGAAAATATTTGAGAATTCCATTAAATTTTAGATTAACGTTAATTGTAATTACAGTTCCATTACCTGATGAATCATAAGATTCTATGAATGAGGTTCCCTTTGTAGGTCCACTAAGAATATGAACTTCGTGTATATTGGGATAAATTATAACATGCTTGGTTTTTACATTCAAATTCATTCCAAGGAAATTAATTTTTTCATTTACAATCATTCCATATTTGTTTTCTTCAATAATGTCTAAAGATTTAAAATGATTTGGCATAATTTTATGAAAATTTTCTACATCAATACTTATATCAAAAATTTTTTCTTGTGGCAATACTGAACATCTTTGAATACTAAAATTACTCAATTTTTTATCACCATGTTTAGATAGTCAGAAAGATTAGTTTTTGTAACTTCATAATCTGGATGTAGTTTCATTATTTGTTTTGCTAATAATGCCATTGCAGTTTTTACATCATCTGTTTTTTCAGGATCAGTTCCAGGATACAATCGAATAGTGGTTTTTTCTTGTCTGGTGGAAAGTTCAATTAAAAATTCCTGATGTAAGTCTGAAATTACTATTGACGGTAATAATGCAGTCAAATTATCTTTATCAACAAAAATAGTTTGAACTTTAATCAAAATTGGTTCTTTTTGAAAAATTGGACTAAACTCATTTTTAAAATCATTTAGATTAATTCTTTGATTAAATACAATGTGTGGCATCAAAAGAAATGCGAAATTATAACATATAAAAAAAATTCAAAATGCCTCATAGTGCTAAAAATTTTGATTAAACAACAAAAATATACTAAAATTAGCACTAGAATGACCAAATTTGCGATATTAAAATAGGATGAAGGGTACATTATGGTATGGAACAAGTGTATCTTGAACCAACATATGCAGAGATTGTAGGATCAAAGCAGGAGTTGATGAAAAAGATTTCAAAGAGACTCTCTAAAGATGTGATGCTTCAACAAACACTTGCAACAGTAGTCAAGGTATCCTAAACAACATGTTTTCTTTAAAGTCATACAAGCCTAATGTACTTACTGCCTTTGGAATAATTTTTTTAATTTCAGCAGCCATTGTTCCTATTCAAAATTTAATTGTCTGGGGTCCTGATTTTGTTTATCATTTCTATACATCTTCAGAAATTACTGCTGAAAAAATTTCAATTGGTGTAATAGTATTGGGCATTGTATTTATTTTATTGAGTTTTAGAAAACAAATTCATGTGGAATGAATTACCACTAGGTGAAAATTTTTCTTTCTCTTAAATAATTTCTAGACGCACTTTATGTATGAATGAATTACTCATTGTTAGTGGAAACGAAGTTTCAGTAAAGAACAAGGATGTTCTAATTTGCATAAATTGTGGAAGTTTACAAATTGATTCTTATGAATTTGGAATTTCATGTGAAGATTGCGGAGCACTAATAGGGAGAGAAAGAAATGCTAACTGAGCTTGTGCACCAAAAATCTTGTAAAAAGAACAAGTTGATCACTGATTTGGATACAGGTGAGATTGCTTGTACTAACTGTGGTGCAGTATTATCTGAAAGAGTTGTCGACAGCGGACCTGAAAGTATTGGATTGACTGGAGAGGAATATCAGAGTAATAGCAGAGTAGGAAGAAAGATTTCCCTAAAGATGATTGACATGGGTTTGTCAACAATCATAGAGTCTAAAGACAGAGATTCTACAGGAAAGGGTCTATCTGCTGAAAATCGACGCATGTTTTATCGCCTGAGAATGTGGGATAGGAACAGTCGTTCAGCTACTTCATCAAAATCATTCCAAAAGGCATTCACTATGCTTGATGGTATTGGTGCAAAACTAGGCCTCCCAGAATCAGTTATCGAGCAAACGGCTTATTTATTTAGAAAAATTGCCGCAAAAAAGATTCTTGCAGGTAGATCTACTGTAGGCATTCTATGTGCTGCCGTTTACATTACATGTAGGATGACAAATACCCCAAGAACATTACAGGATGTTGCAAAAGCAGGAAACCTAAACAAGAAAAACATTCAGAGAACATACAGATTTCTTGCCAGAGAATTGGAGTTATCTATTGAGACATATCAGCCCACAGAATTTGTCTCAAGAATAGCAAAGGCTGCAAACCTTCCTGAAAAAACTGAAAGACTAGCATACAGGATTTTAGATGTTTCAGCAAAAAATGGTGTTTCTGCCAGTAAGAATCCAATGGCTATGGCAGCTGCTGCAACATATCTTGCATCAATCAAGAGTGGCAAAAAGGTTTCACAGTTAAAAATTTCAAAAGTTTCTGGAATAAGTGCAGTTACAATCAGAGACAGAACAAAAGAAATTTTGAAAAAAGTCGGAGGTGAGATTAATGGGTAGAACATGTAGAGGTATTTGTGAAATGAATCAAGCAGAACCAGCACCAAACAAAATCAGATACGAAATTGGACAGAAAAGATGTACATTTTGTGGCATATTCATGTCAACATCTGATGCAAGATGTATGTGTTGTAAAGCTGTGTTAAGAACAAAACCAAGAAGTAAGAAAAAGTGATTATTTTTTTGCAGCACTAACTAGAGACACTACATCTCTATCTCTTAGCTGGTAATCAACAGGTAATCTGAGATTGTATCTCAAATCTTTTCCATAAAGAAGACCTTTTGTTAAATCAGTGTGAATCTCTTTTGCCAAATCATTTATTGTCGCACCATCTTTTAGGAGAATCAAATCCGGAAGAATTCTACCTTTCTTATCTGCTAGTTTTGTTTCATCTGCAACTGGATAAATTGAGTTCATTTTGAGTAATTTGAATACTGCAACGTTGATGGCAAACTGAACTCCAGTACGCATGTATTCACCCATAATTCCCTTTTTGATAAAATCTAAAGCATTGATTTGTTTGTCATTTAGTTCATCAGATTTTAGGATCTCAAATTGTTCTGAGCCTGGGGAATATTTTATGAGACCCTTCTGCTCAGCACGTCTTAAACTAAATTCACTGTCACCACTAGCAGGAATTACAATAGAATCATTGTAGCGTTCACGTAATCGAGCAAAATTCTTGTCTGCCCCATCTACATCAATTTTATTTGCAACAATTAACGTAGGTTTTGAGATTTTTCTCAAATAAGATGCAAACTTTTTGCTATCAACCATATCAAAATTATCAAAGTTTTTTTCATCAAGACCAGTTGCAACAAGAGATTCCTTCACATGAAATTTGTTTACACCAATTCCACGATAAAGATCGGTTACAGCATCAATTAATTCTGAACCAGAATTTACTAATTTTGATACTTTCTCACGATTTCCTTCAAGAATTTTATGATACCACATGATTAGTTCTTCTTCAATATCTGCAAAATCAGATATAGGATCACCAGTACCCACTTCAGTGATTTTACCAGTGGAATCT
>REGJ01000031.1 GCA_003702525.1 Candidatus Nitrosopumilus sp. | reverse complement strand
AAATCAAAGAAGAGATAGAGAGATAGTTTATGGAAATAGCATTTGATGTTTTGAATTATTCATTATCTGCAATTCTAATTGGAATAAGCGGAGCATGGGTATTTTTGATAAAAACAATGGTTGATTCGTTTAGATTGACACCATACTTGGACAGATTTGAAAATAAATCAAAGGTATTTCCCAAAGTATCAATAATTTTGCCTGCAAGAAATGAAGAAGAATTTCTTGGGAAGTGTTTAGACTCGTTAATTGATCAAGATTACAAAGATTATGAAATCATAGTAATTGATGATTCATCAGAAGATTCTACTGGAAAAATAATTTCAGAGTATGCAAAAAATAATTCCAAAGTAATTCATGTTTCAGCAAGAGAAAAACCTGAGGGATGGATGGGAAAAAATTGGGCATGTATGGAAGGGTACAGAAAAGCAACAGGAGAGTTACTACTATTTACAGATGCAGATACTACACACAAATCAAATGTAATATCACTTGCAGTCTCACATCTATTATCGTTTAAACTAGATGCATTATCGACCATACCAAAAATGCTAACATTTGACTTTTGGACAAACATCACACTCCCAATGATTTCAACATTTTTGCACACAAGATTCTCTGCACTAAATGTAAACAATCCTGCAAAAAAGACAGGTTACTTTTTTGGTAGTTTTTTCATTTTAAAGAAAAGCACGTATGAACAAGTTGGGATGCATGAAGGAGTCAAACACGAAATAATTGAAGATGGAGCCCTAGGAAAAAAAGTAAAGGAGTCAGGGTACAAAATGAAAATGGTAAGAGGAGAACATCTAGTTGAAGCAGTTTGGGCAAGAGACAAAGTTACACTTTGGAATGCACTAAAAAGATTGATGGTACCTTTGTATCTTCAAAGTGGAAAAATCGCAATCGGGATTTTCTTTGCAGTCTTGTTTTTGCTTTTTGTGCCATTTCCAATTTTAGCAACATCAGTTATACTTCCTTCAGAAACAGTATCATCAATGGTACTTTGTGTTACAGCATTTGTAGCATCATTGTTGATTTACATTGGAGCAGTGATTGAAGCCAAAGTAGGACTGGAATTAAGATTTGTTCATGCTTTGTTTGCACCATTGGGAAGTCTTGTTGTAGTTTTAGGATTTTTGAGTGGACTGTTACAAGCTAAAAAAACATCATCAGTTACTTGGAGAGGAAGGAATTATTCTATGAAAGATCACTCTCAAAGTTCGATTAGCATATAGCAATCCTTTTAGATGTAAAACAGCGAATAAAAAATCTCATGGACAAATCAGGAGTTTTTGTAGGTGGTGCCATAGGAGCTGCAATAACAATAGTAATTGTTGCAGTGTTGTTTGTATCACCACCTGAATCAGTGAAACCAGATATTATAGTAAGTAATGGTCATGGACCAAGTACAGTAGGTGAAACTACGCCACTTTACTCAAAAGGACTTTCATTAATTGAAATATTTGAAAAATCAGAACCAGGAGTTGTTAGAGTTAATGTACAAAGAGGAGAAGTTTCAGAGACGGGAGGAGTGGGTTCAGGTTTCGTATTTGATAAACAAGGTCATATTATTACAAATGAGCATGTTATTGATGATGCACAAAAAGTTGTCATAACATTTCTTGATGGAAGATCATACAATGCAGATATTATCGGAACAGATGAATTTACAGATCTTGCAGTTATCAAAGTAAATGCTGACTTGGCATTATTACATCCATTAACAATTGGAGACTCTTCAAATCTCAAAGTAGGAGAACAAATTGCAGCAATTGGAAATCCATTTGGACTATCAGGTTCTATGACATCAGGCATAGTTAGTCAGCTAGGACGATTACTTCCATCAGGTTCGGGATATTCAATTCCAGATGTAATTCAAACAGATGCAGCCATCAATCCAGGAAATTCTGGAGGTCCACTATTGAATATGAGAGGAGAAATAGTTGGAATTAATACAGCAATTCAATCGGCAACAGGTGAATTTACCGGAGTAGGTTTTGCAATTCCATCACAAACAGTTGCAAAAATAGTCCCTACATTAATTGAAGATGGCGAATACAAACATCCATGGATTGGAATTTCTGGAAGAGACATTGATCCTGACTTGGCCAAAGTTCTAGAGTTACCAGATGCAGTTGGCTTTTTGGTTGTAACCGTGGTAGAAGATAGCCCTGCATCAGAAGCAGGGTTGATTGGTTCAGACAAAACAATCGATGTCGATGGAGTAAACTATCCAATGGGAGGAGACATTATTTTATCAGTGGATGGAATTGAAGTAAGAAAAATTGATGATATATTGGTTCATCTTCAAAGAGCAAAATCAGTTGGAGATGAGATGATTTTAGAGGTTTTAAGAGATGGTAGAACTACAAACATCTCAATAATTCTCGCAGAAAGACCAAATGGTAATTAGTCCTATACAAGAATAAATAGTCATAGTCAAGAATCATTTTGTTGAGCAAACTTGTGTTAAATTCTGAGAGTTTAAACAATGTTTTAGAAAATAAAGAAATCTCTCGTCAAAGTATTTTGGAAATTTATCATAATGCAATAAAAGACCCAACTGAACTTTTCTCAACAGCCCAAATTCTAAGAGAGAAATACAAAGGAAATTCTGTCACATTTTCAAAAAAAGCATTTTTGAATATTATCAATCTCTGTAAAGACAGTTGTTCGTATTGTACATATAAAGCAGAACCAGGGGAAGAAAAATTATCACTAATGTCAAATCAGCAAACCACAGAATTACTAGAACTTGCAAAAAAATACAAATGTGTTGAAGCATTATTTGTTACAGGGGAACAACCTGAACAAAGATATCAAGAAGCAAGAGACTGGTTAAAAGAAAATGGATTTTCATCCACATCAGAATATCTAATCCATGCATCAGAAATAGCATTAGAAAAAGGATTATTCCCACATACCAATGCAGGGAATTTGAATTACGATGAGATGAGGGAACTAAAGAAGACGAATGTTTCAATGGGTTTGATGCTTGAAAACATTAGTAAAAGATTAACAGAAAAAGGAATGCCACATTATTTGGCAACAAGTAAGAGACCAAAAGCAAGATTAGAGATTTTAGAAAATTCTGGAAAATTACGTATTCCAATGACTACAGGTATTCTGATAGGAATTGGAGAAACCATAGAAGAAATTATCGACTCATTGTTAGCAATCAAAGAATTACATCAAAAATACGGAAATATTCAAGAAGTCATTTTACAAAATTTCCAACCAAAACAAGATACTAGAATGAAAGACGAACCATCTGCTGATGAAAAATACTTCAAAACAATTGTTGCCATATCTAGAATAATGATGCCAGAGATGAACATACAGATTCCACCTAATCTATCTCCAAAATCATATCAGAGTTTTTTATCAGTAGGAATTAATGATTGGGGAGGAATTTCACCTTTGACGCCTGATTTTGTAAATCCGGAATTTTCTTGGCCAGAGATAAGTAAAGTAGATGAAAACTCAAAGAGTGCAGGATTTAAACTAAAATGCAGATTCCCAATATATCCAGAATTCTTTTCTTTTATTAGTAAAGAACTACAGGATAAAATGAAAGAGATTCAAAATGAGGAAGGGCTAGTCAAAGAGGAGTATTGGAGATGACAATAAACATAGACTCACTTTTCAAAAATGCAGACCCAGTTGTTTCAGAAATTCTAAACAATGCACTTTCTGAAAAAGAAATTACTGCTAAAGAAGGGCTAGAGTTGTATAATACTGCAGGTATTGATTTTCACATAGTAGGTCTAGTTGCAGATGAACTAAGAAGGAGAAGAGTGGGAGACATTGTATCATATGTAGTAAATAGAAACATCAATTTTACTAATGTCTGCATAAAGCAATGCGGATTTTGTGCATTTAGTAGAGACTTTAGAGAAGAAGAAGGATATTTCCTTCCAACTGAAGAAATTGTACGTAGAACAAAAGAGGCACACCAGTTAGGAGCAACAGAAGTTTGTGTTCAAGCAGGTCTTCCACCAGACATGGAAGGACATGTTTATGAGAATATTTGTCGAGAGATCAAAAAAGAAGTTCCAGATATCCACATTCATGGATTTTCACCGGAAGAGATTCTTTATGGTGCAACACGTTCCGGAGTAGAAATAGAAGAATTTCTAAAGAGAATGAAAGAGGCAGGAGTAGACACACTTCCAGGAACATCAGCTGAAATTTTAGACCAAGAACTCAGAGACAAAATTTCACCAGGTAGAATAAGCGTAAAAGATTGGGAGAGAGTAATCAAAAATGCCCACAAGATGGGAATAAACACAACATCAACTATGATGTTTGGACATTTGGAATCACATGAAGACAGAGTAAAACACATTGAGAAATTAAGAGATATTCAAAAAGAGACGGGAGGATTTACAGAGTTTGTCCCACTAAACTTTATTCACACAGAAGCACCAATGTACAAACACCAATTACATGAAGGAATCAAACAAGGAGGTAGTGGCAATGATGTTTTACTAACTCATGCAATTGCAAGAATAATGCTGAATAATCATATCAATAACATACAGATGTCTTGGGTAAAAGAAGGACAAAAAATGTCTCAATTATTGTTAATGTGGGGAGCAAATGATTTTGGAGGAACTCTGATCAATGAAAGTATATCAACATCTGCAGGTTCAGAGCACGGACAATTACTAAAACCAAAAGAGATTAGACGAATGATAAGAGAGATTAAAAGAATTCCAGCAGAAAGAAACACGAAATATAAAATATTAAAAAAATTTGATGATGGTTTAGAACCTGATGATGAATTAGATAAGGTTACAAACACATCACAGTTTGGATCATATACAGAATTGATTAAGATAAACAAATTCAATTATGAAAATCCAAGGAGAAAATAATTGTCTGCCTTAGAAAAGGCATTACAACATTCAAAGAAAAAACAAATCGACGAATGTGAAATAGTTTCTGTTAAAAAAAACATCACAACAATAAGAATTACGGATTCTGAAATTGCAGAGATTAAACAGAATTTTGATGAGAGTTACGGAATTAGAATAATTCATAATAAAAAAATTGCATCTATTCAAACAACAAAAAAAGAAGCCATTGAAGATTCGGTAGATTCAGCATTTTCAACAATTCCAAATCTCAAGCCAAGAGAGTTCTGGCAAGGGTTACCCACAACGACACAAAATAGAAACATAGATGGAACATTTGATGAAAAATTAGAGAAAATTTCAGGCTCAGAAATGATGGATATCGCACAATCTATGATAAATTCAGCAAGTTCTAAGAAAATTAATACGATTACAGGTTCATTAAATATAGTTTCAGAGTTTTTTGAAGTTGCAAATTCCAATGGACTCTCATTTAATGATAAATCAACATACATTTCAGGAATCATTAATGCAGAATCTGAACAAGGTGCTTTACCAGTATCAGGGATTGGTCATGCAAGCGGTAGAACTTTGGCAAACTTTTCATCAGAGCAAATTGGCAAAGATGCAAAAAAAATGTGTATTGAATCAATAAACCCTAAAAAAATTGATTCAGATACTTATGATATTATTTTTGAGCCATATTCTGTAGGGGAGTTATTAGCATTTGTGATATCATCAAATTTTGATTTTAAGACATATTCAGAAAAGAAGAGTTGTTTTTCAAACAATTTTGACGAAGAGATTGCAGTTAGTAATTTCAATTTAACAGATGATCCTCACATTGCAGAAGGGGTAGGAACAAAAGCAGTTGATGATGAAGGGATTAGTACACAAAAAAATAATTTAATTGAAAATGGAATCTTCAAAAATACATTTTCAAATATGTATGACAGCTACAAAGAAAACAAAAGTTCGACAGGTAATGGTTCTAGAATGGGCTCTCCAATGGGTAGAAGTTCAGAGCCAATTACTATTTCAGCACCACATAATCTGAAAATTGATGCAGGGGATTCATCTCAAGAAGATATGATCAAAGATACAAAACATGGGATTCTAGTTGGAAGGTTATGGTACACATATGCAGTAAATCCAATCAAAGGGGATTTTTCATGTACTGCAAGAAGTGGAGTTAGAATTATTGAAGATGGAGAAATTAAAAATCCTGGAAAATCAGTTAGAATAATTCACAACCTTCCAGTAATGCTCAAGAATATTTCAGAGATTGGGAATAATCAACAAAATGTTATCCAATGGGCATCACTACCATCAATTACACCATCAATCAAGGCTGAAAAAATCAAAGTGATTTCTATCTAGTACAAATCATTTGAAAAATGTCACTACAAGATATGTAACATATCCAATTGTCAAGCATACACCCATGACCCTGTTAATTACGCCCGTCTTTAGACCAATTAGCAATGCAAGGCTGAACATGATCATTATGGCATAATCAATATAGACATCAGATGAAATCATCACACCGCCAAGAGCAGCACCAACTCCCATGATCATCAAGATGTTGTAGATGTTGCTTCCAATGATATTTCCAACACCAATATCACCATGTCCTTTTCTAATTGCAATAATGGAAGTGATTAATTCTGGAAGTGAAGTTCCAATTGCAATTACAGTCAAGCCAATAATTTTTTCAGACAGCCCAAATTCTTTTGCAAGAACCACAGCATTATCAACTGTCAAAATTGCACCAATATACAAAAGACCTATTCCAAGTCCAATTAATCCAATAGATTTGAGATATATATTATTGCCACCCTGTGGGACATCATCTTTGTTCTTTTGTCGTTGTTTCATTGCATCCTTGAATGTATAATATCCAAATACTCCCAATCCAACAAGTAACAAAATTCCATCATAGTTTGATATTTCACCATCAATTGAAATCAAAATTAGTAAAACAGAAACACCTAGCATGATAGGGATTTCTTTTCGAAGTACGGATTTGTGAATTGCAAGTGGAACAAGAATTGCAGCAATACCAATCACCATACCAACATTTGCAATATTGCTTCCAACGATATTTCCCAAAATAATTGCACTGTGTTCTCCAGCAGCTGCAATACTTGCAGCAAGTTCTGGAGTAGAGGTACCATATGCCACAATAGTCATACCAATTACAAGATTACTGATACGGAATTTTCGTGCAATAGCAACACCACCACTGACTAACCAATTACCACCAAAACATAGCATTACTAATCCTACAACAGTAAGAACTGCACTGATTACGACTTCCACAAGAAAGTTTCAGTTTTTAGGGGTTTAAATGGAGTCATTCACTAGAATTTTACAATTCAAGCAATTAGAGTTAATTTCTAAAACACCAGCACCAGTCAGGCACAAAATAAGTCAAAATTCTATTTCATGGCTCATTTTAATTGAAAATTTACGATATCTGAAAAACTAACATGTTTTTGAGACTAATTTCTTTTGATTGAAGGTTATAGATCTTTTTTATTAATTCATCATCCATTGTGACGGTGACTCGTCGGGTTAAACTAATCACTAGAGGAAATCTCAGAACGTACAGTATCAATAATTTTTAGATAATCTGCACGAGGTTCAGTACTAATTAAGAATAATTCACTAGAACTTATTGGGACGGTAATCATTGTAACTTTTTCATATTCAGTAATAGATGAAGTCTCATTTCCTATTCTATAAGCCAAGTTTGTATACAAATCTCGTTTTTGTAAAGCATAATGGATAGACATTTTGACATCATCTTCAGCAAGTAATTTCTCAACATCATCTTTTTGTCCTCCTGCAACAAGTTCACCTTTGTTGTTTGCAACACCAGCAAATCGCACTTGAGGATCTAGATCAAGGATTTTTTGAGTTAATTCACTATAGTCAGTTACCAATAATTACACCAAAATTACTTTCGTTTTCGGAATATTTCATCCTTTTCCTGTAATTCATCAGTGTAAGTATCCATATCCAACATGAATTCTTCTTCATCAGAGTATGCAGATTCCGCGTGTTCACTTATGTCAAGACCAACATCTTCAACTTCAGATGAAACACGAATTCCAATAAGATGTTTTAATGCCTGCATCAATATCCAAGTTCCACCAAAGCCGATTGCTGCAGCAACTGCAACACCTACTGCTTGAATCCATAATTGATCAGGATTGCCAAATAGTAATCCATCAACACCGCCAGGATTAATCATGGTACTTGCAAAGATACCAATTGCAAGAGAGCCTACAATACCGGCAACACCGTGGACTGAGCTGACATCAAGGGCATCATCAATCTTTAGTTTCTCTTTGAATAACACCACACCAGAGTAGGAGATTACACCGATTGCAATTCCAATTACAAATGCGTGTTCAGCACTAACAAATCCTGAGGCAGGAGTAATTCCAGCTAGACCTGCAATTGCACCGTTAATAGTAGCAACAATTGAAGGCTTTCCTGTTCTTATCCATGAAAGTCCAGCCCAAATTAAAGCTGAAACAGAAGAAGCCATATGAGTTACAATTACAGTGTTACCTGCAACACCACCTGATGCTGCAAGTGCACTACCTGCGTTAAAGCCAAACCATCCAAGCCATAGCAAGGACGAACCTAGAACTGCAAGTGGAATACTGTGAGGAATCATAATGGCAGGACCGTAATTTCTTCTCTTGCCCAATACTATTGCAGCAGCTAGAGCTGCCATACCAACACTAGTGTGAATTACAATACCACCAGCAAAGTCTACAACACCTAATTGGGCTAACCAACCTCCACCCCATACCCAGTGTACGAGAGGATAATAGATCAGCATAGACCATGCAGAGATGAATATGATAAAGGAACTGAACTTCATTCTTTCAGCAATTGTTCCTGTAAGGAGCAAGGGTGTAATACATGCAAACATCAATTGGAACTTTACAAATAACACACCAGGAATAGTTGGAGCAAATGGTAATGCATCATCAGAAGGCACACCCTTAAGGAATGTCCATTGCATATCTCCGATTAAACCATGTTCTGAAGGGCTAAACGATAAACTAAATCCAAATACGAACCACATGACACTCAAAAGTGCCAATCCGAAAAATATCTGCATGAAAATTGAAGCTGCGTTTTTCTTTCTTAGTAAACCAGATTCAAAAAGACCCAATGCAGGGATCATAAGTAATACAAGACTTCCAGCTACAAGCATCCATGCTGTATCTCCAGAATCAAGTACCATGAGAAAAAAAAATATTTTTTGATTAATAACAATATCCTAATTTGATTGTCAAATGATAATCATTTGATATACAAAATCAGAAATTATATTTATCAAGTTGCAATTACAATTATCAAATGCTCAAGATAGAAGTTATTCTAGGTGAAAACGACGTCATGGCAATTAGTGAAGCATTAAAAAATGTAGGAATTGGCGGCCTTACAGTTACCAAAGTTAGAGGTAGAGGTAAGAGACCAGGTCCAGAAATTCACGCCTCCAAAGGTAGTGAGATCTTTATCCCACAATTTAGTGAGAAGTACTTTATTGAGGCAATCATCCCTGATTCCAAAGAAGATGAAGTAGTTAAAATCATCAAAGAAAAAGGTAGGGTTGGAAAAATATTCATCTCACAAGTGTTACGTGCAGTAGATATTGCCACAGGTGACGAAGGCGAATCAACAATTATGTGATCAATATGAGTATTCGTAAAAACAAGTTATTTCATAGAGAAAAGATGCAACCAATCAAGGCTAAAGATTACCCAAAGGTAGCTGTAATCATTGGAATAATTGTTATACCACCAATTTTATTATTCTTTATATGAAAACTTCCAAAAAAATATTCATTGCAAAGTTAGCTATGGCAGGAGTAGGTTTGACTTTGGTTGGATTGTGGTTATTTTCAGATTATATTTTCTAGAAATTAAAAATCGCCAAAATTGTTTTCGTAAACAATTGTAGGATTCTTTAGTTGTTTTTCTAATGTTGGGAGGTATTTCATAATACAATGATTAACAAAGTCACTAAATGATTTTATTCTGTAATCGGTTCTAAGAGTTTCTTTGTTTTCCTCATAGATTATTTGGAGTTTATGTAAAGTGAATTTTTGTAATGGGACAAATCTACTACGTTTTGGAAGTTGTATTGAATGAGATTTTTCATCTAAAACTAGTTCAAGATCTTGGGTAGCATCATTTGTTTCCATGTCAACTACTTCTTCCATTTCAGAGACAAAGATCTTTCCGCCATGACTTGCAGTTAATCCAGAATTTTTTGAAATCATTTCAACTACCTTTCGGGCATCTTTGTCTGGCACTACCATTTCGATTTTAGCTAATGGAATGGATTTGAGTCCGGTTGAACCAACACGAGAGCCTTTGGATTCATCATAGATGTTACTGTCTTCTAAATTTCGTTTATCAATAATGTACGTACCAACAAGATGCAAGTGGCTTTTAATCGTAGGAAAATTCTTTCTTTTGATTACAGCCTCTATTTTCTTCACAAATAATTTTCAAAAAAGGGGTTATTTATGACATTATGCCATTATAACCAACAATAGCAGATCGTATTCAGATCATATATGATTATTTGATATTTTATGCGTCAAATGCAGGTGTAAAAAAATCAGCTAGAAAGATCAACAAAGCTCAAGTTAAAGACTAATAAAGTAATGTACCGTACCATACGGTATGATGCGAGCAAGACTAACATACGTACCACTAGAAGTGGCAGAACAATTCGAAGATTTCATAATCAAAAGAGATGAAGAAATTCTAGGTGCAGTAAAAGCAAGAACTAGAGATTACAGTACTTTGTCATTACTGAAATTATTATATCAGTTAAGAGGAAATCCTATGACATTTTCAGAATTGTATTCAAAATCAAAGATCAGAATGAAAAAGTCATTTCTGAACTATCTTCACTTATGTGTTGATTACAACTTTGTAAAAAAAGAGGCAGTTGGATCAAATATGATCTACACAATTACAGACAAAGGACATACAATGTTGAATCTCTTTATGCAGAAAAGTAATTAGACAGAACAAATCGACGTAAACAGTGTCAAAAGAGTTCCCAGAAGCTGAAGTCTTTGAGATAAAGAAAAGAGAGTTAAAGAGTCCAGTAATTTTTGCAGGGTTTGTTGGTGCAGGTCTTGTAGGACCAGTTGCAATTAATCACATAATTGAAAAATTAGAGATGGATGAAATTGCTGTGATGAGATCAAAGTATCTACCACCATCAACTGTGTTTATGAGAGGAAGATTACGCCATCCATTTAGATTCTATGCAAACAAAGAAGGCACAATTTGTGCAATAATTTGTGAAATTACATTAAGAATGGAAGGTCTGTATTCGTTAGTAGCATCAATTTTAGATTGGGCTGCAGTAAAGGGATCAAAAGAGATTGTTATTCTAGACGGAGTTGCAAGTACTGAACACGACGATAAAGCATACTGTGCAGCAGAAGAAGATTTGGTAAGAACTATGGCAGATAAAGACATCAGTATGATTCCACAAGGATTCATCACAGGAATTCCAGGAGGAATACTAAACGAATGTTTGGTAAGAGAAATTCAAGGATTAACATTATTGGCAAAGGCAAGCAGAGATACCACAGATTCGGGGGCTGCAGCCACACTAATTGAGGCTTTAAACAGATTCTATGACACAGATATAGACACAAAGGATCTGCAAGAAGAAAAAGATAGAATTCATTCAGAATTTAGTGAGTTATCTCAAAAATATGTAGAACATAGAGAAGAGATAGCTGGAATGTACATGTGATCGAGATAACGGGCAAATTCTTTTATTCATAACAAAAGGGCAACAAACTATGGTTCTAACCTACAAGAAAGCAGGGGTAGACATTTCAAAGATTAAACAAAGCCAGATGGCAATTGGTAAATTAATTTCATCAACTCACAAACTTCAGAAAAAAGTAAAGATAGCACATGGGTTTGGGCATTATGCTGGAATTGTAGAAATTTCAGGTGGAAAACTTTTAGCAACACATACTGACGGAGTTGGGACCAAAGTAGTAATTGCAAACATGATGAAAAAATACAACACAATAGGAATTGACTGTGTTGCAATGAATGTTAATGATATAATCTGTATTGGTGCAACTCCAATATCATTTGTCGATTACATTGCTGCAAACAAAAATGATGTACCAATTTTCAAAAAAATTGTAGAAGGATTAGTAAAAGGTGCAAAGAAATCTGCAATGCCAATTGTAGGTGGAGAAACAGCAATCATGCCAGATGTTATAGAAGGTAAAGGATTTGCATTTGATTTGGCAGGAATGGTAGTTGGCTTAGTAGAGAAAAAACAGATGGTGTTAGGGAATAAAATAAAATCAGGAGATGTGATAATTGGTGCAAACAGTACCGGAATCCATTCAAATGGTTATTCACTTGCAAGAAAAGCATTATTAAAAAAATATTCAGTCAAAGACAAAGTGAAGGGAGTAGGCACTATAGGAGATGCATTACTCAAACCAACTGAAATCTATACAAAGCCAGTTTTAGAGATGGTAGAAAAATGCAAGATCAATGGTCTGGCACACATTACAGGAGGCTCATTTACCAAATTATTACGCCTCAAGAAAATAGGCTATGAGATTGATTCTTTGCCAAAAATACCACCAATCATGGGGCTCATAGAAGGACAAGGAGTAAAACCTGAAGAAATGTACAAGACATTCAACATGGGAGTAGGATTTTGTGTTATAGCACCAAAAGGTCAGGTGACAAGAATCAAATCAATATTCAAGAAACACAAGATCTCAAGTCAAGAGATAGGTCAGATAGTTTCTAAGAAAGGTGTCTTTGTCAATTCACAAAAAATTGCTTAATTTTACAATAACAAAACAATTTTCAACCTAGTATCGCCTTATATTACACATTTCTCCAGAATTATCAGAGAGATGGCTGCAGAAGCACACTTTATTGAAACAATCATAGGTGTAGGAATTCTCCTTTTTGCAGCTAAACTCATGGCAGAGCTTTTCTTGAGATTAAAGCTTCCAATTGTGTTAGGGGAATTATTAGCAGGAATGATTGTAGGACCATTTGCTTTAGGTCAATTTTTCATTTTAGATGGAAAACAATTGTTGCACATCAACGATGAGATAAAAATTCTAGGGGAGATGGGTGCAATTGTAATTTTGTTTATGGCAGGATTGGAAATGACGCCAAAAGAATTTTTGAAAGGAGGAAAAGCATCATTTACAGTTGGGACATTAGGGGTAGTGGTCCCGTTCTTTGCAGGTTTTGTAGTTTTTGGATTGTTTGGGTTTGAAGCGTTAGAGTCAATGTTGATTGCAACAGCGCTTACAGCTACCAGTATTGCAATTTCTATTCAAGTGCTTAGTGAATTTGGTAAACTAAAGGCACCTGAAGCTAGATTAAT
>REGJ01000001.1 GCA_003702525.1 Candidatus Nitrosopumilus sp. | reverse complement strand
CATGGCACAAACATGGAAAGATACCGATATCAGCCTTGATCCAATAAAAGATCAAACCATTGCTGTAATTGGTTATGGAATCCAAGGTGACGCACAAGCAAACAACATGAAAGACTCTGGTCTTAATGTCATAATTGGTCTTAAAGAAGGCGGTAATAGCTGGAAAAAAGCCGAAGCTGATGGTCACAAGGTAATGTCAGTAGCTGATGCCACAAAACAAGCAGACATTATTCACATCTTGATTCCAGACATGATTCAAGGTCAAGTATACAAAGATGAAATCGGACCAAATCTTTCTGAAGGAAAAGCATTGTCATTTTCTCATGCAGCTGCAATCTATTGGAAATGGATTGAAGCCCCAAACAATGTTGATTTAATCATGATTGCACCAAAAGGACCTGGCTCCAAAGTAAGAGAGACATATCTTGATAATTTTGGAACTCCAGCTATTGTTGCAGTTGAACAAGACTTTACAGGAAAAGCTTGGGATAGAACATTGGGAATTGCAAAAGCAATTGGAAGTGCAAGAGCTGGATTAATCAAAACTGCTTTCAAAGAAGAAGTAGAGACTGATTGGTTTGGTGAGCAAGCAGACCTTTGTGGTGGTGCAGCTTCCATGGTAACAAATGCATTTGAAACTCTAGTTGAAGCAGGATACCAACCAGAAATTGCATACTTTGAAGTCTTACATGAACTCAAACTCATTGTAGATATGATTCAAAGATATGGAATCAATGGAATGTGGAGACGTGTTAGTGAGACTGCAAGATATGGTGGTTTAACACGTGGACCAATGGTAATGGATTCTGCAAACAAAGAGAACATGAAAAAAGTTCTAACCATGATTCAAGATGGTACATTCAACAACGAGTGGATTTCTGAATATCAGAAAAACGGCAAAGATGCATTTGACAAATACATGAAACAATATGACGAACACCAAATTGAAAAAGTTGGTAAAGAAATGCGTAAAATGATGTGGCCTGATTCCACAGAATAATTCTTTTTTCTTATATTTTTCTTAATTTACCTACACCTGTATTGATATGATCAATAATTGTAGGTAATGGCGTTCCTGGTCCAAATACGTGATCAACCCCCCCTTTAATCAAATCTTTGTGATCAATTTCTGGAATTACTCCTCCGCCAACAACTAGGACGTCGTTGATCTTTTTCTTTTTGAGGGCTTTGACTACTCTGGGGAATAGTGTCCCATGTGCACCATTAAGCAAACTCATTGCAATGGCATCTACGTCTTCGTCTTCTGCAATCTGTGCTACTCTCTCTGGAGTTGCAAATAGTCCTGAATAGATTACCTCCATTCCTGCATCTCTAAATGCCCTACACAAAACAAGTGCTCCTCTGTCATGTCCATCTAGACCCAATTTTGCAACTAGAATCTTGATGCTTCTTGTTTGTGCTTTTTGTTTCATGGTATTTCTTGATATTTAGTATATTTTAAAACCTTTATTTGATTTTCTGAAATGGACATTTAATAGAAAATCTACTTAAAGAGTATCCGAAAACCAGAATCGTGGACGTTAAACCCATTAATTATGAGTTAACATTTGAGCCAGATCTTAAAAAATTCGTATTCCTGGGAACCGAAACCATTACTGTTTCTTGCAACAAATCAACAAATCTCATCTCTATGGATTGTGCAGAAATCAAAATTACATCTTGTACTGTAAAGTCTGGCTCTAAAATAGTAAAATCCGCTCCAAAGACTGATGAGAAAAAAGAGAGACTGTCAATTAGACTGGGTGAAAAAATCAAGGGCAAAGCAACAATCCATCTTGAATTTCAAGGAATTCTAAATGATAGGTTACTTGGATTTTATCGAAGTCAATACAAACAAGGTGGAAAGACAAAGTATCTTGCAACCACACAATTTGAAGCAGCAGACGCAAGACGTGCATTCCCCTGCTGGGATGAGCCTGAAGCAAAGGCTACATTTGAGATTTCAATTATTGCTGAAAACAAATTCACTGCAATTTCAAACATGCCAGTTACATCCAAGAAAAAACTCAAAAACAAAACACTATACAAATTTGGAAAGACCCCCGTTGTCTCAACTTATTTGATTTATCTTGGTGTTGGCGAATTTGAATATCTTACTGGAAATGCTGGTAAAGTTCAGATTAGAGTTGTCACAACTATAGGAAACAAATCCAAAGGAAAATACTCTTTAGATCTTGGAAAGAAATTACTAAACTCTTATGAAAAATATTTTGGAATAAAATACCCATTACCCAAATTAGATTTAATTGCAATTCCAGACTTTGCTGCAGGTGCAATGGAGAACTGGGGTGCAATTACATTTAGAGAGACTATCCTACTTTATGATCCTAAAACATCTTCTACAAGAACAAAACAGTTCATTGCCGAAGTAATTTCACACGAGATTGCACACCAATGGTTCGGCAATCTTGTTACCATGAAGTGGTGGAATGATTTGTGGTTAAACGAAAGCTTTGCCACATTTATGGCAACAAAGTTTGTTGACAAATTTTACCCTGAATGGAATCTTTGGGACCAATTCATTGAAGATGCAATGAATGTTGCAATGGGATTGGATGCACTAAAAACAACTCACCCCATTGATGTTACAGTAAACTCTCCTGCTGAAATTAGAGAAATCTTTGATGCTATATCCTACGATAAAGGTGGATGTGTTTTGCGAATGCTAGAGCACTATGTTGGCGAAAAGAATTTCAGAACTGGTCTCAAGAAATATCTATCTACATTCAAGTATGGAAATGCCAAAGGACAAGATTTGTGGGATGCAATTGGCAAAGCATCAAAAATGCCAGTCAGTTCCATGGTCAATACATGGCTAAAACAGCCTGGATTTCCTCAAATTGATATCTCTCAAAAGAATAATGATTTGATTATCAAACAGAATCGCTTTTTGATGGAGCCTACCAAAAAAACCCAGAAAGGATTGTGGCATGTTCCAATAACCTATGGTCTTGGAAAAGAAACCCAAACAAAACTCTTGACAAAAAAATCCCTGACTGTCAAAGCTCCTAAGGGACCTGGATTTGTTGCAAACATTGGCCGTACAGGATTTTATCGTGTAAAATATGATGATGGCATTTTACTTGATCTTAAAATGCTAGTTGATCAAAAACAAATTCCTCCCGTTGATAGATGGGCAATACAAAACGATTTGTTTGCCTTATGTGTTGCAGGAAAAGAAGATGTTGAAAACTATTTAGACTTTTCAGATGCATATTTTGATGAAGACTCTTACCTTCCACAAACAAATGTTGCAAACAATCTCAACTTTTTGTCACTGTTGACATTCTTTGAAGATTACACAGAACAAATCAGAAGTTATGCCATCAATTACTTTAGAAAGATTTTATCCAATCTTGGATGGACTCCTCAAAAAACAGATAAACATACTGATGCATTTCTGAGGGGATTTGCAATATTTGCGCTAGGAAAACTTGGAGATGAACATGTATTAGAACAGGCCCAGAAAAAATTCAAAGAGTTTTTGAAAAACCCTTCATCATTACATCCTGACATTAGAGAACCTGTATTTTCACTTGTTGCATGGACTGGTAATGCAAAAACTCACTCACAATTTATTACATTATACAAAAAAGCAAAAACAACTGAAGAGAAACTCCGATTCTTGGGTGCAATGTGTAGCTTCCAAGATGAAAAACTACTAATCAAGACATTACAATTCTCTCAAACATCTGAAGTTCGTTCTCAAAACATGCAATTACCAATCATGAAGATTGCTGCAAACCCTCATGGTAAGAAGATTCTTTGGCCTTGGCTAAAGAAAAATTGGGGCAAACTGAGCAAAAAAGTTGGACATGGAAATCCATTATTCAATAGAATTGTTGCTAGTATTGCTCTAGTTGCAGATGATTCTATGGAACAAGATATCAAATCATTTTTCAAATCTCATCCCACACCTGGAACTGAAAGAACTCAGGCCCAGACAATTGAAAAAATCAGAATTCACTCAAAGTTTCTGCGTCAGATGAGAAAAGAATTCAGGTAACATGGCAAGAAAACTACTTTCCCCGATATTTCTTGGAGTATTCACTGTTCTTGCTATAGTGCTGTTAACTGGAGGCGGCTCTGATGACAAGGATGAACTTCGTCAAACGTTTCAAGTAAATGCGGTATACTATGATACAGGTCATGTGGAAGTTGAATTCTTAGACAAATCTGAAAAAACTGATTCTGTAGTTATGGAAATTCTTGGAATGGAAGAGACATTTCAAAAATCATTTTCTAATTCTCACTTTATAGAAATTGTTCCGTTCCCAAATGAACCAAAATATGGTTGGGAAATTCACCCTGTTGTTTTAGAAGTGGAACATCCTGAACTAGGACATGTTCAATTAAAAACAGAAATACGTCCACTAGGTGATCCTGCACCACCTGTGATTTACTCAAGACCTTAGATCACATACAAGATTTTATTGCACCTAAAAAGACTATTTTGTATTGGATTTGCTTGTTGATTTAGAGAAAGGAAAACGTGGAGCAATTGCAAAAGCTATCACTATAGTTGAAAATGATCAAAAAGAATCAAAGAAACTACTAAAGAAAATTTTCAAAAACACTGGAACTTCAATTATTATTGGAATTACTGGTCCTGCAGGAGCTGGAAAGAGTTCCCTGATAAACAAAACTGCCGTTGCAATGAAAAAACTAGGCACAAAACCTGCTGTTTTAGCTGTAGATCCAACTAGTCATGTTACTGGTGGTGCAATTTTAGGGGATAGAGTTAGAATGACTGAATCAACCGATTCTGGAACTTACATCCGTAGTATTGCATCTCGTGGCGCAACAGGAGCCGTATCTCGTTCTCTTCGAAACAGTATTCGTGTTTTAGAATACGCAGGATTTAATCCAATCATTATTGAAAGTGTGGGAGCTGGACAAACTGAAGTTGAAATTTCTAACATTGCAGACATTACTGTTGTAGTGTTTAATCCAAACACTGGAGACAGCATTCAAACAATCAAAGCGGGTCTTACTGAAATTGGGGATATCTATCTTGTAAACAAGAGTGACCTTAGTGGAACAAACCAACTATTTGACGCAGTCCGTGATTTTATTGGGGATTCTGAAAGAAATCCTGCAATTCTCAAGACTTCGGTAAAAAAGAACACTGGAATCACAGAATTTGCCAAAACTCTTAAAAAAATGATGGCATTAAAAAAGAAATCAAAGAAACAAAAGGACCAAGAGAGATTAGAGGCAGAACTAAAAGATATTGTTTTAAATAACATACGAGAAAAGATTGATGACATGTTGGATTCTGATAAAACCTTTGCAAAATATTTAAAGAAATTACAATCAAAAGATATAGACCCCTTTGACGCAGGAGATAAAATTACAAAATCAATGTTAAAGTGAGAAAATAATGGTGGCAAAAAAATCAAAATCAAAACAACCTGAAAAGAAAATCTTTACTGATTCTAATTTTGCAGTAAAACGAATCTATCAAAAGTCTACAAAAAAGAGACCTACCGAAGATTCTGGTAAATATCCATTTACACGTGGAATTCACCCTGGAATGTTCCGTGACAGATTCTGGACTATGAGACAATATTCTGGATTTGGCGATGCTAAACTTACAAACGAGCGTTTCAAGTTTATGCTTGAAAAAGGTCAGACTGGTCTTTCTATGGCATTTGATCTCCCAACTCAAATCGGATATGATTCCGATGCTCCTCAAGCAGAAGGCGAAGTTGGTAAAGTCGGTGTTTCTATTACATCAATTAAAGATATGATGACTGCCTTTGATGGTATTCCTCTTGGAAAGGTAAGTTCTTCAATGACAATCAATTCTACTGCATCAACATTACTTGCATACTATATTGCAGTTGGAGAATCACAAGGATTCAAAAGTCATGATCTACGTGGAACAACTCAAAATGATATTCTCAAAGAATACATTGCAAGAAATACCTACATCTATCCTCCACAACCTTCAATGAGATTAATTGGTGACATGATTGGTTACTGTGCTGAAAATGTTCCTTCATGGTATCCTGTATCAATTTCTGGTTATCATATGAGAGAAGCTGGATGTACTGCAACACAAGAAGTTGCATTCACATTAGCTAATGCAATTGCATACATTCAAACTTGTTTGGACAAAGGACTAAAGATTGATGACTTTGCACCACGTTTGTCATTCTTTTTCTGTTGTACTATAGAATTCTTTGAGGAAGTTGCAAAGTTTAGAGCTGCAAGAAAAGTTTACGCAAAGATTCTAAAAGAAATGTTCCATGCAAAAAATCCTAAATCATTACAACTAAAATTCCATACTCAAACTAGTGGTGAGTCATTGACTGCACAGCAACCTGACAACAACATTATTCGTGTTGCAATTCAAACAATGGCAGCTGTTGCAGGTGGTACTCAATCATTACATACAAACTCTAGAGATGAGGCATTGGCACTTCCTACTCAGGAATCCGCAAAAATAGCCTTGAGAACACAGCAAATTGTTGCCCATGAGAGTGGAGTAACAAAGACTGCAGACCCACTTGGCGGTTCTTATTATCTTGAAGAACTAACTGATCAAATTGAAGATGGTGTTTGGAAGTATCTTAAGAAGATTCAGAAGATGGGTGGCTCTGTAAAAGCAATTGAGAAAGGATTCTTCCAATCTGAAATTAGACAAAATGCATATCGCTTAAAGAAAGAAACTGATGATGGAGAAAGAGTTCTAGTTGGTGTTAACAAATATGCTGAAGAAGAAAAACAACCAGAATTGCTTAGAATTGGTGGTAAAGTAGAGATTCAACAGAAAAAAGCACTAAAACAATTGCGCTCATCTAGAGACAAAAAGAAATGGGAAAAAGCAATATCTGCAATGCAAAGCGCAGCTGATACTGATGAAAATCTTATGCCTTACATAATTACTGCAGCAAAAGCTTTTGCCACTACTGGTGAAATTAGCAATGCATTCCGTGAAGTATTTGGTGAGTATCGTCCAAAAGAGGTATTCTAGATGAAGATTGATCATATTGCAATTGCAGTAAATGATGTTGAAGAGTCTGCCAAAATTTACAAAGAAGCACTAGGTGTTGATTCTGTAGAATTTGAAACAGTAGAATCTGAAGGCGTTAAAGTTGCAATTATTCATTTAGAAAACGGTCGCGTTGAATTGATGCAACCAACAAATGATGATAGCCCAATCAAAAAATTCTTAGAGAAAAAAGGCCAAGGACTACATCACATGGCATTAGAAACTGACAATATCGAAGGTGAAGTTGAAAGAATGGAGGGATGTGGTGTTCAATTCTTAGGAAAGATTAGACCTGGTTCTGCAGGAACCAAAGTTACCTTTATTCATCCAAAATCACTTCACGGTGTTTTGGCTGAACTTTGTGCTCACCCAAAGTAATTATTCCATCATCTTTAGTGTATCTGAAGCAGTAATGATTCCCATAATTTTTGATTTCTTTGTTACAAGAATACATTTGGAATAACGAATCAATGGAACAAGAACATTTGCAGGTGTCTCAAAGTCTACTGTTGGTGGAACAGGATCCATTGTGTCTGCAAGTTTTGCATTTTTTAGTTCTGCCTCACCAACATCTGCAAGATGTTTGACAATACCGTCTTCTGACACAACTCCTACTATCTCTTTTCCATCAAATACTGGAATCTGACTAATTGATAATTCGTGCATCTTTTTGATTGCATCATGCAGTGTGTTGGATGGTTTTAACTTGACAATGTCTTGACTACAAAAATCACCTGCTTTATGAGATGATGATCTAGTCTCCAAGTTTGATAGATTCTCAAAAATCTTTTTTGCAGTCTCATAACTTGGTTGACTTCGTCCTGATTCAATTTGATTAATCATAGATGTACTAACACCAGCCATTCCAGCAAGTTTTTTCTGAGTTATTCCTAATTTCAGTCTCATTTGCTTTATTGATTCTACGTTTGGAAGCATTTTGGGTTTAGTAAAACTAAATCTCTATTAAACTATACTGAATTATTTTCTTTTTGGATTCTCAATTGCTGCCTGAGCTGCTGCAACAATTGCAATAGGAATTCTATGTGGTGATGCACTAACATAACTAAGTCCTACCTTATGGCAGAATTTGATGGAACTTGGGTCTCCCCCATGTTCTCCACAGATTCCTACTTCCATATTCTTTCTTACTCCACGACCGTTGGTAATTCCAATTTCAATCAGATTACCCACACCGTTTACATCAATTGATTGGAATGGACTTCTCTCAAGTAGTTCTTTTTCCATATATTCTGGAAGGAATTTCCCTTCGACATCTTCTCTACTAAAACTAAATGTTCCTTGTGTCAAGTCATTAGTGCCAAAACTAAAGAATTCTGCAGTAGTTGCAAGTTCATCTGCTGTTAAAGCAGCTCTTACTACTTCTATCATAGTACCAAAGTTAATTGTTAATTTCATCTTGTTTTTGGTTTCAACTTCTTTCTTAATTTCATCGTAAATTTTCTTAATGTGATTTAATTCTGCAATACTGCTAATTTGTGGAATCATAATCTGTGGATGTGCTTTTACTTTCTTTTTTGTCAATTCCACTAGTGCTTCAAAAACTGCACGAATCTGCATCTCATAAATTTCTGGATATGTTACACCTACTCTTACTCCTCTATGTCCCATCATTGGGTTTACCTCTGCCAATTCTCTTGCTCTTTTTAAAACAACTTTGGCTTTTTCAAGCTCTTTTGTATCTTCTGATTTCTCTAGTTTGTGAATTTTCTCTGCCAATTCTTCAGGGTTTGGTAAGAATTCATGTAGTGGAGGATCTAACAATCTAATTGTTACCTCATATCCTTCCATGGCTTTTAGAATCTGAATAAAATCACTTTTTTGTAACGCTCCTAATTTTTTGAGAACTTTGGATCTTTCTTCTATGTTTTCAGCCATGATCATGTCTACGAAAAGACCAATTCTATCACTTGCATTGAACATTCTTTCTGTTCTACATAGGCCTATACCTTGAGCTCCAAACTCTCTTGCAAGTTTTGCAGCCTCAGGTGTATCTGCATTTGCTCTTATTCCTAATGCTTTAGTTTTTTGAGCCCATCCTAAAATCTGTTCAAAGTCTTTTGTTACTTTTGGTTCGACAGTTGGCACTTCTCCGATAAGGACTATGCCTGCACTACCATCAATGGTGATTGTTTCACCTTCCTTTACAGTAATGCCATTTGCATTACATGTATTATTATCGTAATTGATTTTTAATTCTGAACATCCTACAATACATGGTTTTCCCATTCCTCTTGAAACAATTGCAGCATGAGATGATTTTCCACCTAAACTAGTCAAAACACCTTCTGATGAAAAGAATGCAGGAACGTCTTCAGGTTTTGTTTCTTTTCTAATTAAAATAATCTTCTTTCCTGCTTCTCCTAATTCTATTGCTTTTTTCACATCAAATACTGCAATTCCACTTGCTGCTCCTGGTGATGCTGCAATTCCTTTTGCTAACTGTTTGTGATTTTTAACCTTGGATTCATCCATTGTTCTATGTAGTAATGCTTCTAGTTGCTGTGCAGGAATTCTTGCAAGTGCTTTGTTTTTATCAATTAATTTTTCTTTTACCATGTCTACTGATGTTTTGATTAGTGCACCTGCGCTCATTTTTGCAGTTCTAGTTTGTAATAAATAGAATTTACCTTGCTCAATTGTAAATTCAATATCTTGTGGTTCTCTGAAGTGTTTTTCTAATTTGGCACATGCATTGCTTAATTCTTTGTAAGATTTTGGCATCTCTTTTTTTAGCAAAGAAACATTCTTTCCAGTTCTAACACCTGCAACAACGTCTTCACCTTGTGCATTGATTAGATATTCGCCTTCGATTTCTTTTTTACCATTATGACCATTTCTCGTAAATACTACACCTGTTGCACTGTCATCTCCCATGTTTCCAAATACCATTGTAACAACATTTACTGCAGTTCCATTTGCGATATCTTTTGTAATGTTATTTTTTTCACGATAAACTATTGCTCTTTCTCCCATCCAACTTTTAAAAACAGCTTCAATTGCTAATCCTAATTGCTCATTTGGAGCATCTGGGAATTTTTTATTGGTGTGTTTTTCACAGATTTTTTTATATTCTGATACAATTTGTTTTAATGATTCTACATTTAGTTGACTATCGTCTTTTACTTTTTGTTTGTCCTTTGCAGAGTCTAGAACATGATCAAATTTTTCATCATTGACTCCAAATACAACTTTACCAAATAATTGAATGAATCTTCGATACGAATCCCATGCAAAACGTGGATTCTTTGTTTGTGAAGCTAGCCCTTCTACTGTTTTTTCATTTAATCCTAAATTCAAAATTGTATCCATCATTCCTGGCATTGATATTGCAGCACCTGAACGTACTGAAACCAGTAACGGATTCTTTGTAGAATTCCATTTCTTTCCTGTCTTTTTCTCTATTTTTTCGATGTTTTTCATTACTAATGGCATGACATCTTTTGGAAGTTTTCTATTGTTTTCATAATACTTGTTACAAACCTCAGTTGTAATTGTAAATCCTGGAGGTACTGGGAGTTTTAGTCGAGTCATCTCGCTTAATCCTGCCCCTTTTCCGCCTAGAAGCATTCGTTTTTTGCTGTCTGCCTCTTCAAATGCATAAACTGGTTTTGTTTTTGCCATGCAAGAATGCGTAAATTTTTTGGCTTTTTAAACTAATGCCTTGGCAAATTCAGAAATTATTTTGTCCCAATTTTTTGCTTTGATTATGCCACTTGCTACGAGGATCCCTTTTGATCCTAACTCTACTGCCTTTGAGACATCTTGCCCTGAAACAATTCCTGCTCCACAAAGAAGTTTTGTATTGTTTTTTGCACTTTTTACAGCACTAGCAGCTTTTGTAATTAATTCTGGTCTCTCAGTAGACACTGCTTTTCCTGAGCCAATAAGCTCTGGTGGCTCTATTGCAATATAGTTTGGATTTAGTTTGGCGTATTTTTTGGCCTCTGCAACATCTTTTACACAAACAACTGATGTCATTTTCAACTCTCTTAATTTCACAACTAATTTTTCGATCTCATTTGCTGAAATTCGATGCTCGCTGTGATTGATTAGTGAACCATTAACTTTTGATTTTTTTAGTAATTCTGGAATCATAAAACCTGTTGTACTGCCAACTTTAGAATCATCAACATGCTGTGCAAAAATTGGAATTGAACTATTTGCTACAACTCCAATCAAATGTGGTGGTGGACAAATTACAATTTTTACTTTTAATTTTTTAGAAACTTTTTCAGCTGTCTTCACAAATTTGATGATTTTTTCTCCTGAAATTTCTTCATAATTTTTACAGTTAATTACAAACATCTTTCCTTGAATCTTCTTGTATTGTATTTAATCTTTAATTTAACTTCTTAATCTTTTATCGTATATCTTCTTCATTGCTAATACTATCATCATCAAAGCAATTGCAGCTATATTTGTTCCAATGATAAAGACGTCTTCTACTATTATTCCATAAATCAACCATAGAATTGCCCCTGCTGATATGAATATCATCAAAAATTTTGAGACGTCTTTAAGGCTTTTTGTCTTGTATCCTTTGTAGATTTGCTCAACCCATCCTGTAAGAATTAGAATACCTGCAGCTACTCCTAGAATTGTAAGTAGTGTTCCATCAATTTCCATTATTCACACTAGTTCCAGAAAAATTCGTCTAATCCTGTTTGCTTTGGTTTTCCTAAGATTGTATCAAAATCCAAATCCATTGATGATGTGATTTGTTCAAGTGTCGATTCCATAAACTCCATGTATTTTTTAGAATCAATCTCCTCTTTTTTTGCCATCTCAACTGGTTTTACACCTGGCTTGTTTAGAATTTTGATATAAGAAATTCTGTCGCCTTTTTTTATCTCTCGTATGGTTTCTAATTGCTTTGCTGCCCGTATGTGTTGTGGAATGGTTTTTGTGTATTCTGATGGTGCTTTACTAAGCATGACATTAAATGTCAAATCTTCTAACGGAATTTCTTTTGCTTCTACTTTTTTACCACACGTGGAAATTTTCTCAGAAATCTGTTTTTTAGCTTTTTCGAAACCTTCTACTGTTTGAACTTCTGATAATACGTCTAGTAATTCATAAAATAGTTTTTTGATAAATGGTGGTGTGTGTGATTTTTTCCCTGTTAGTCCTTTAACATCTACTTTGCCTTCTTTTGTGACTCCAAGGTAGTTTTTCTTTCTGTTACTTAGTACACAATACCTGTATGTTTTATCAATCTCTAAATCAACCCCATGATCTTTTTTTGCCTGCTCAATTACTGTTTGAATTTGTTCTTTAGTTGGATTTTTAATAAATAATGAATCTGTGTCTCCGTAAAGTACCTCAATCCCTGTTGCCTCACATTTTTTGATTGTCTCTAAAATTGTATGTCTTCCAATTGCAGTAGTTGCTTCTGCTGCTGGTAGAAAATAC
Organism: Candidatus Nitrosopumilus sp.; assembly: GCA_003702525.1. Lineage (GTDB taxonomy): Archaea > Thermoproteota > Nitrososphaeria > Nitrososphaerales > Nitrosopumilaceae > Nitrosopumilus. Next base: position 107,638 of record REGJ01000001.1, on the reverse strand, counting down.
AATGGAAATATTTCGGCACCCATTACCCCGTAACTTGCGTTTAGAATTACCTTAAGTGCTTGACTAACTACTGTATATTGCTGTCTTTGTTCTTCAGTTAATGTCTCTTTTTTTGATAAACTCTTGTAGTAATTTACCCTCAAATCTCTTAATGAACCAATAATCATTGATGTTAGGCCATTTTTCTTTGAACATGTCCAGTGATTTGTTCCTGGAATTGAATTTTTCTTACATTCTTCATGTGGGCATCTTACCGTTTCATATGATAGATTTCTAACTTTGATAATACTTGGATATAGACTAGCAAAGTCCATTACAACTACATCAAAATGAATTCCTTCTTTTGGCTCAACTACCAATCCTCCTCTGTATTTTTTATCTTTGATTACTGCATCTGACATTACTCCTTCTGATCTTCTTTCAAGCTCCTGTCTTTTTGGAATCAGACAATTTCTTTTTCTGTGTTCATAATACAATAAACTACGAATCCACTGAGAGACCCCCATCCTTGCAATATCGTCAATTGGCATTCTTCCAATTCTTGAAATGATTACAAGTAACTGCATTAGCAGTTCGCTGTTAAAACTTGTAAGTTCGTATGTTAATAGAGCATCATTGTAACAATAGTTTGCAGTTTGGTAGAGTGTTAATTCATCAAACTCTAATCCATAATCTATCTTTTCTTTTCCAAGCAATGCCTTTGAGACTTCGTTTAATGAAAAGTTTGTATATTTTTGACTAAAGGCATAGATTTGAAATGATCTGTTTGAAAATGTTCTATACAAATCAAGATGAACTCCTTGTTTGAGTGTTGCAGAATCCCTCATCATGTAAAATGGATTTTCTGAATTTTTTATTCCAAGTCTTTCTGCTCTGTTGTATAGGTATGGCAAATCAAATTCATCACCATTGTATGTTACAACAAATGGAAATTCTTTGATTATCTTAAATGCATCATAAATCATGTCTTTTTCTTTGTCTAAATCATAAAATGTCACTTTGATGTTGGGGTCTAATTCGTTTGTGCCTTGCTCTGTTCCTTCTGTTTTGAGCACAAAAATCTGGTCAAATCCATCTGTTCCTTTCATTCCAATTGCAGTGACCTTCTTTTCAGCTATTTTTGGGTCTGGAATTCTTCCAATCTCTGCTTCTACTTCAATATCTACACTAAGTCGTTTTATTTTTGGAATTGGTTGATTAAGCAAGTCTGCCCATTCTGAAACAAATTTTTTGAATTCTTCTGCATCCACCATGCTTTCACTATCTACTTTATCCCACAGCAAACTCTTCAGGGCAATCTTTACTTCGTCTGAAATTTCCAAATCATGTGATTGTATTTTTCCATCTATGATCTCATAATATTTCCCAACCACTAGTTGTCTATCATACAGATAATTTTCATAATATTTGATGTCAGACTCCCATGTTTCTATCACATTTCTGATACTCTTGTCTCCTGTAGTTCCGCCAATTGCTAAAGGATCTGCCACTGTAATTTTTGACATGTTAATTTCTTTATCCTTCATCAAATCATAACGTTGAGTTGTTTTGATTTCTAAAACATCATCTCTTTCTTGAAGGAATTCTAACTCTTCAGGTGCTAATCGTGAATAGCAATATGGTTTGTGACCAATCTCATCTTTCCACAAAAATAATTTCTGAGATTCTGGTTCGTAGAATTTTAAAACTGCTGATTTTGAATTGTTATCATATGTAGCTGATACCAACATTGATGGTGGCATGGATTCAATTTTTTCTGTTTCTTCTAAGTTAACTTGCATTTTATCATCCAGAATTGTATTTGTTAACTAGTTCTTGAGCCCATTTTGCAATCTTTGCTTTATCTAATTGAATCACTTCCACACCAGCTTCTTTCAACAAGTCAAAATCAGTTTCTGGATACGAGTCAAGACAAACAAATTTTCTAATTCCTATTGTGATTGCCATTTTGGTGCATTCTAGGCATGGAACAAACGTAGTGTATAGCACAGCCCCTTCCACACCAGCTTCAATCCCTAATATTGCACAATGCATTATTGCATTGGCTTCTGCATGATTGCAAAGACATCTGTCAAGTGATGCTCCTGATTCTATCTTCCCTTCCATTCTTAATTGACATCTCTTACATCCTCCATCAAAACAATTTTTGATTCCTGGAGGTGTTCCGTTATACCCTGTTGCTAATTGTCTATGGTTTCTAACAATTACTGCTCCTACTTGTCTTGTAACACAGTTTGAACGTAGTTTTGCAAGTTCTGCTTGTAACATAAAATATTCGTCCCAATTTGGTCTCTCAAAAGTACTCAACAACAATTCTGTTTTTCTGTTCAATATATGGATCACGTTAAAATCTAATTTTTAGCGATCATTATGTTCGTGAATAACCCCTCCACAAACTTCTTTTACTTCTGGTAAATTGGTGATTTGATGGCAAGTTATACTGCTGAAGTAAACGCTATTCACAAAAAATTTAATGCCGCTGTAAAAAAGGCAAAAACCAAAAAATCTTTGAACAAAGCCTACAGCGTTCATAAAAAAGCACATGAGCGATTACTCAAAAAACACCTCCGTGAGGAGACTGCTATGATTAACCGAGCAAAGAAACAACTAGAATAGTTTCTTTCTCTTTTTTCTTTTTTTATTTTTTGTTGAGATTTTGGACTAACTCTAAAAATTTATCGATTATTATTTTTGGTTGAGAATCTGCTAATGCTAACATGGCTCTGCCCATCTCAGAAATAATTGCTTGTTGTTCCTGTGTAAGATCTTTTTTGATTAATTCATATTTTTCTAATTGCTCTTCCACTATTCTCCAATTGGGATCTTTGTTCAGAGATTTTAATAATGATTGAAAGTATTCTTCATTGGGATTTTTTTCACTCATGCTTGCATTGTATTGTGATTGAATAAAAATGGACTTGTTTTTTGCTTTTTTTCAGAAAAAATGTCTATTCTAGGCACAAATTTTAATAAATTTGAAACCAGATGGTACCCATTTGTCAATGCATAACTACACGAAAGCATAAAATCAATAAATTGTAAATTTTCCTTGTACGTTGACTGAATTTATTGAAAGAAAATATGTCAAAAAAGACTCTATTGAAAAACGGGATTATCAGGTAAATCTTGCAAACCAAGCTATTTCTGAAAATTGTATTGTCGTTTTACCCACTGGTCTTGGAAAAACTGCAATTGCATTACAAGTTATTGCTGAATATTTATCAAAAGGTACTGGTGGCATGTTGTTTTTGGCACCTACAAGAGTACTTGTAAATCAACATTATGAATTCCTAAAAGAAAATCTGACCTTGGATGATATTTCTTTAATCACTGGAGAAGACACCATTCAAAAGAGAACCAAACTTTGGAACGCTAGTGTAATTTGTGCTACTCCTGAGATTGCTAAAAATGATTTGGATAGAGGAATCGTATCATCTAATCAGTTTAATCTTGTAATATTTGATGAAGTACACAGAACTGTTGGGGATTATGCATACTCTGGTATTGCCGAGCGCTTTGTTAATTCTGATGCAAGAATAGTTGGAATGACTGCAACATTACCAAGTGAAAAAGACAAGGCAACTGAAATCCTGACCAAATTAAAAATTGCAAGTGTTGCTGAGAGAACCGAGAACAGTCCTGATGTTAAACCCTATACTCAAGAGACAAATACTGAATGGATAAATGTTGAACTTCCTCCTGAACTCAAAACCATTCAAACATTATTGAAATCAGCACTTGATCAAAGATATGAAACATTACGCGATAATGGAATAAAACTAGCAGAACAACAATCCCTTTCTGCTTTATTGAGAATCAGACAATTTGTCTTAAATCAGAATAGACGTTCTGCAAAACCATTATTCACTGCAATTCGAATCCACTATGCCTTGAACATTTTAGAGGCTCATGGAATTACTCCATTTTTGAAATTTTGTGAACGTGCAAAAGCCAAAAAAGGTGCAGGGGTAAAGGAACTCTTTGAAGTTGACCCAAACTTTACTCGTGCAGTACAACTTGCAAAAGAAGCACAATCAAAAGGAATTGAACACTCTAAAATTCCTAAACTAAAAGACATCATAGAATCTGTTCCGGGTAAAGCTTTGATTTTTACAAGTTATCGTGATTCTGTTGATTTAATCTACAACAAACTAACTGAACTTGGAGTTTCTGCAGGAATCTTGATTGGAAAAGCTGGAGAAACAGGTCTAAAACAAAAAAAGCAGATTGAAACTGTTCAAAAGTTTCGTGATGGTGTATTTGATGTCCTAATTGCAACACGTGTTGGTGAAGAGGGATTGGATATTGCTGAGGTAAACCAAGTTATCTTTTACGATAATGTGCCTAGTTCTGTTAGATTCATTCAAAGAAGAGGTAGAACTGGAAGAAAAGATACTGGAAAATTGGTTGTGTTGATTGCCAAAAACACTATTGATGAAACATACTATTGGATTGGTAAACGAAAAATGTCTGCATCAAAAGCGATGGGTGATAAAATGACCAAAGTGTTGGAAAAAAACCAAGAAGTTATTGCTAAAAAAACAGGTCTTGATGCATTTATCTAATTTTTGTATTCTTTTGTAATGTCATGAATTATTGCTTGTTTTTTCTGAATGATTTTATTTTTCATTCCTGATTCTAAATGATGCGTACTGGAACCTTTTGCCACAAGCAGATTTTCTAATCTGATTTCAAATTGATTTTCTAGAAAGTTTTTTGTTCCTTCAAATCCTCCTGCAACTTCCAAATTTTCAAATGCATCTTTTGCTAGATTTGTAATTGATTTTTCTAAATACTCTAAAATCTCATCAATTGCTTTTTCTGTTAATACTGCCATGCCTATACTTAGGCATGAAATACATGTTTATTTTATTTTGGTTTTTTAGAAGTCAAAATTGATTCAATTACTCTGAAATATTTTTTTAGATTTTATTTTAATTAAATCTGATCAAACCAAAGAAATGGAAGAATTAATCAAAAAAGAGAAATTCTTACACAAAGAAATTCGTGTTGACTTTAAGAAAATAAGTAAAAAATCAATGATTATTTTAAAAAAACACTTCACCTGAAATCTGAATAGTCATCCAAATCTTTTGATTATGTGATAGCCAAATTCTGATTTTACTGGTTCAGAAGTCTCCCCAACTTGAAGCTTGAACGCTGCATCTTCAAATGGTTTAACCATCATTCCTTTTGTAAAATATCCAAGATTCCCATCTTTTTTTGCACTACCTGAATCAGTGGATAACTCTTTTGCCAATTTGCCAAATTTCTCACCACTCTTTAGTTTCTCCATTATTGCAAGTGCTTCACTTTGTTTTGAAACAAGAATATGAGAACATTTGATTTTATTTGACATGACTTTATCTTTTCTTTGCACGCTTTATTTGTTAGGATGTTATTCTCGCATATTCGAAAATAATGAAACTGTTTTTCTATATCCTTGCTTCATAATCTCTTATGCCCTGTATTGGAACTTGTAAAACATACAAGGCAACTAGCACTAGTGTTGATGGTGGTCGATATGAGTTGGGACAAAAAAGATGTCCTGAATGTGAATTATTCATTAACTGGGAAGGATTATGGTGTCCTTGCTGTGGGCGATTGCTTCGAACAAAACCTCGAGCAAAAAAAGTAAAGAAAAGTAAGCGATGATTTTGTAACTTTATGATCTCTGAATGATCCTCTTTGGAACTCTTGATCGTCCAAAAATTCCACCGATTTTAAGATAAAAAATTACGTACCCTCATTATGGGAAATGTAGTGTTGCCTCTACTGGGTGTTACCAGTATTGCCTTGTTGTTTGGTATAGGAATGGTTTTTCCAGCAATGGCCGAATCATTTCCCATCAAGATAGTGTCTGATTCTATTGCCCCTGAAGGCAAAGTCTATGTCTCAGTTGACTTTGATCATGATGGAATTTGTGATGAACAAGCAGTTTTGATTTCAGTATCTACAGTTGAAAAAATTGGCATAACACAGAAATGTGTATTACCTGGAATCTAATCCCCAACTGCTTTTGTTATTTGGAATGATTTTTAGAAATGGGGCTTCATTTTCTTTCCAAGGATCACGTCTGACCCATTCAAACTTTTCATAGAATATGTCGTATAGTTTTTTGAATTCTTCTCCGTTTTCTATTATCTCTGTTTTACCTTGAATTAGAACTGCTTTATGTCCTCCTGATTTGTAAATGTCAATCACCACACTTGAATTTGGATTTGTTTTGAGATTCTTGTATGTCCTTGTTTCATAGTCTGTTGCAATTATTATTGAATTATTCTCTAACACAAAAGATACTGGTTTTACATGTGGAATATCATCATGCGATGTGGCAATTCTTGCTTCTTCTAATGAATTAAGAAACTTTGTTTCTGTTTCACTAAATTCAATCAACTGAAAATCCGTTCTCTTATCTCTGGAATATGTTTGTAGACGATATCTCTGACTTTGATTTGATCTTCTGGTGTTGGCATTTCTTTTTGTGCACTAAGTATTGCACCACTCATTCCTAATGCCATGCCCATAACAATTCCATAAACAAACTCTTTTGGATCTTCAACTTTTAGAACTTCTTTGTTTTCTTTTATTTCATCCAAGTATGCTGGAATTGTTGCTACAGCTCCATTGATTGTTTGAACTATTAATGCCTCTAATTGCTCTTCACTCATATTTTTTCTCATAGAGTTTTACTAATAAATTTGCGCCTAATAGTTGACAAGATTTACTACTGTTCTTCATTCTTGTCCTAAGAAAGATAATAGACTCACTAGACTCACTATTACGAACAAAAACGCAGTGAATCTAAGATCAATTATTTCCGTAATAATCAACAAATAATTTGATTGTAGCGTGATTTTGGTCTGAGACTAGTATTGCCAAATCCTTGTTTTGTTCCACTAGTAGTTTTGCAGCATTTCTTGCTTGTTCAGATAACAAATCTGCAGCCTCTTGGTTTTGTTTGTAGATTAATTCAATTAATTCTGTATTAATTTCAGGCATAGTTTTGACAGTATCCATTTGAATTTTTAATAATTCTCTTGCTTCTTCGTCTTGTTTAGATAATAACTCTGCAGCCTCTTGGTTTTGTTGCTCTAATAATTCTCTTGCTTCATCTTGTTGTCTTTGTATTAATTCATTAGAAAACTCATTAAATTTTCGAGAACCTGCAAAATCCAGGTCTGCTTCCGATTGCATCATTTTCAATTTAATATCATCTATTCTTTTATTGATCAATATTTGAGAAATTGCTTTATTTCTTGCTAAAAGTAAATCAGAACTTCTTTTAGTTCTTTTTTCTAATAGATATTCAGTATTTTGTTGTCTTTGTTCAATTATCCACTCTTTATTTTTAGAGCCTATTTCAACTAATTTGAGAATCTCTTTGTTGTGTGTTACTAACAAATTTGTAATATCCTTGCTCTGCTCCATTAAGAAATTAGATGTCTCAGTATTTTGTTTTAGCAATAATTCTGCAATATCTTTATTTTGTTCTACAAGTAAATCTGCAGCTTTTTTTAAAAAAGTAGATCTATCTTTTTCAGAATCTCTTGATTTTTGATCAGAGTGATCTGAATTTTCCATAATATTAGTAATTTTTATGTTGTATATCAGATTATCCTATGTGGAATAATTACAGTAGTCCAAAAAGATACGCTTGATTGCAATTCATTGCGTAGGACTTTAAGGACTAGATATATTTGATAAACTGTGAATTTAAGAATTTAGGAAATAATCAGGATTGAAAGTAATTATCGACCATTTCTCAAATGATTACTCAACAAGCTTGACAGAACCCAAATTCAATCCAGCTCTTTGCACTGCAACTCCGCCTCCTACAGCTCCAATTACTACATGTTTCAATATTCACAACTTCATAATTCTAGAATAAAAGTCGATTGTTAATTCTCAAAGAGTTTAGAATTTAAAACTTATAGTTAAAGAACTGTTTAGGCTGTAAAGTCAATTAGAAAACTTAGAACAAATAATGCACCAGTGATCCTACTAAACATCAAAGTAGAAGACATGAAAGGAACCAATTCATCAACAGAATCATAATTTTTCTGCAAACCAAATCCAGATTTTATCATTAATGGAATACTAAGAAAAGTAATCAAAGAAATTAACGGAAATAAATTCAAAGAGACACCTACAATTATTGCACCATAGGAAACAAAGGGGAATATCCAAAACAGTTTTGTTGCATTTTGTTTTCCAACAGTAATGACTAGCGTTTTTCTTCCTTTTGATTTATCAGCATCATGATCTGGAAATGACGCAATAAACAAAACCAATGCAGATAAAGTTCCGACAACTATACCTGCGAGAATAGATTCTACAGTTATCTGTCCAGATTGAATAAAAAATGTACCAAGAACAATCATAGAGCCTTTTACTGCAACAAAAAATTCACCTAGTCCAGAATCAACAATTTTAGTAGAGTAAAAGTAAATAGACAATATTGCAAACCCCAAAATTATTGCAATGATTATTCCATCAGTAATTACAAAGTACGCTCCGATTGCAGAGCCAATTACCAAAAACGCAATTCCTGCACGATAGACACTAGATGGTTTGAGTAATCCTTCTGGAAGAACTCCCGTTCCTCCACTCATCTTTGTTTTAGGAGTTTTTGCATCAATTCCTCGTTTAAAATCCCAAAAATCATTTAGTAAATCAACACTAGCATGTAATGCCATAACTCCTGCAAAAGTCAAAAGTGCATCAAATGGTTGAATGGTTGAATTTTGCCACCAATTAAGAGTTAGTCCAACAGATACTGCAATTACAGATGCCAAAAGAAAGCGGATTCTAATGACTCTAAACCATACTGAGAGCATCAAAAACAATAAAGTTTTTCAGTATAATATTTCATGAGATTGGGTTTTGGGCCATTGTTTATTAAAAAAATCAACCAAATCCAATCATGATAATTGGGAGAGTTTTGGAAAATGAGAAAAAAATAAAATTTGATGTAGAAATTATCTGTACAAATTGTGGCAAAAAGGTACCAGGCGGACTCCAAACAGGAGAATCATACTATCAAACGCAAGAGTTTCAAGTAGAACTAGAGAATTTTAAGAAAAATTACCTATGCGGTATTTGTCGAGATAAAAAGAGAAGGGATTAGAGTTCTTCATTCTCTCCCCATTCTTCCTCAATGTTGGTTTTGGATTTCTTTAAGAACACAAATACAACAGCACCAACCATGAGAATTCCTGCAATTGCAAGATAGATCATCCATTCAGGCAATTCCAAATCAATGGCTTCAAATGTTTTTTGAGGGGCATCAACATTTACAGTAAAAGAATCCTGTCCTTCAGCATAACCTTCAACAATTTCGATAATGTCAAATGATTGAAGAACCAACAGATGAACTTTACATAGTTACAACACTAGATGATGTTTCAAGAATGTATCACAGTATAATTCCTGAAAAGATTACCATTTGTGAAAAAGATTCAATGCCAATGAAACCAAAATTGGAAAACTTTCTTCTAAAGTAAGATTGATTGTTCAAAAAGACAAGAAAATGATAATGTTTGATTCAGCAACATCGTTTCAGCATTCAAGTGCAGATTCAGATTTTTCACTTTGTGCAAACTCAACTGAGATGGGAGATAACATCCACACATTGTCTAAATTCTTATGTGAAACATCTAGCATACTCAAAACAATTGATGTCAAAAATTTTGTTAGAAATTAAACCAAAGATTCATCATTTACTTCAATAGGCTTTCTACCCATAAATCCAGAATCTTTTTCATGCCAGAATTTTATTTCAGTTTCACCATATTTCCAACATAGCCAGACTTCTTCATCAAATCGTTTGGATGGAAAGTCAAGCAGTCCTTGATCAATGCTTTTTACTACAACTCCAGTATTCTCAAGGATTTCAACTGATTCATAGAATTTTGTGATTGAAGAGTTTAGTTGCTGCTTTAAAGTAACATATTCCTCAAAGGAGTTAGTAGTAGACACGCTCATTTGTAATTGCTGTTCAAGTTTTTTCACTTCATTTTGTTTTGCCAACGCATATTCGTATTTCTTTATGACATCAGGAAGTGCTTCATTTGCTTCATTTGTAGTGAAAAATGAGAACATGTAGACACTGAATATTTCTGGATTAAAAATCTTAGGCGCAAGTATTGACAAATTGTAATAAATATCAAAAATTATTTTGATTTTTTTATTCTAAACTCATCAATACGCTTAAGTTTGAAACTTTATCAGACAATTCATGAAGACTATGTTTATTGGAGTAATTATTGTTGCAATAATAATTATGATAGTTCTTTTGACCTTTAATTTTATCAACTCAATGGATTTGCAGTCAACTTCTACAGCTACTAACTTCCAAGAATGTGTTGATGAGGGAAATCCAGTCATGGAATCCTATCCAAGACAATGCAGGACGGCAGATGGAAAACACTTTGTCGAATCCATTCCTGAAAGTAAAGAGTGTCAGATGGCAGGTGGGCAATGGGGAATCTGGAGCAATGCCATAGATGCTGACAAGTCTTGCAATATGCCAACTAGTGATGGAGAAATGACATGCAGTGATTCCTCTGAATGTCAGAGTTTCTGCCAAGCAAAAGAGGGCTCTGAGGTTGACAGTGAAGATACTGGAATGTGCTATGGATACGAATATGCATTATGCATGCAAGAAGTAAAAGATGGTATTGTTCAAGCAGAATGGTGTCAATAAACTAGATTCTAAAAAACTCAATCCGCCCTGTGAAATGACACTAGAGGAAAAAGATCATTTTTTTCTTCTCAATAAATGATGATTTTTAGCACTAGGAAATAATTTATCACTATGTTATATACAATTAGAGACAAAATACACTATGCCTGACGAACAAGAAGAATTCAGACAAAAAGAACAGGTAAGAATACTTGAAGAAGGACTAAAACAAGAAGAATTTAAAAAAATACATTGAAGATCAGAAAGACGATTAGATTCTAAACTCTTTGAGAATAGGCAATATTGTTAAAAATGGACTAGATTAAATCGTAATCGTGGACAAGGAATGGTTAAGGGTAAAAAGTGGACGAAGTAAAGGTTGTAAAGACTGTCTTAACCACAGATGTATTCCAAACAGTTGCAGTTGTGATTGCCATAAATAAAAAAACTCAATCCGCCCTGTGAAATTACCATGGATGAAAAAAGCTCTTTTTTAAAATTAAAATAATTTTTGATATTGATTACAAAGTGTCAATACTTGCGGGGGCCAGCGGCACTTTAGATAATTTTAAAAAATATTGGATAAATGAGTTTAATTTCTTAAAACTCAATTATGCATCTACTAAATTATAGAAGCTTTTTCCAGAGGCTGATTTCTCAGAGACACATTTTACTGGTCCTAAGGAATTACCCTTATTCACATCAGAACGCAATTTCTCATTACTGAATTTCTTTACAATTGCTACTCTAGTTGTATGGAATTTATTTAGAAAATTCCCTTCAATCTCAAAAGTTTCCTTAGTTGTGATCTTTACTCCTTTTGTGATTTGATCTCCTTGAGTATAATCTGAATCCTCAATGAATGTAATTGTAAATGCTTTATCACCAATTTTTGCCAAACTGACTGAATCGCCTACTGTTGCATAATCTGCTAACGTTGCTATTTCGTTTCACCTCCCAACAGATTATCAAAAACTTGTTTTTTGATAAATTCCACTTTGAGTAAATTATTGACTCTGATGGCTACTTTGATCCATTGTCAAAAAACAATTATCTGACGGATAATCAAGAAATCACTAATTTTATTGATAATAAGGATTCAAACTAGAATCTTCAATTTTTTGTACCCAAATCCGTAGTGTTTAGTATAGAAAAAATGAAGTTAATCATAAATTTAGTAAAAATTATCTTAAAACATGATTTCTGGATTTGCAACTCCTGAAGGAACCAAAAAATTTGCCCAAAATTCAAGCGTAAATCAAGACAATTTCAAAGAATTTGAGAACTTGACTTTGTCAAATGTTGGAATTGGAACCTATCTTGGTGATGCTGATTCTAGAACTGATGAACTAGTATCTGCAGCAGTAAAGCAATCTATTTTGTCTGGTGTTAATGTAGTTGACACTGCCATTAATTATCGTGCTCAAAAGGCAGAACGCTCTGTGGGCAAATCAATATCTGAATTAATCCAAGAAAATAAAATCACACGTGATCAGATTTTTGTCTCAACTAAAAACGGGTATGTTACAAATGATGCTGATGTTCAGTTAGGTTTTTGGGAGTTTGTAAAACAGGAGTATACTGACAAAGGAGTTGTCAAAGAAGGAGATATCACATCTGGCTATCATTGTATGACCCCTACTTACCTTTCAGATCAATTAGATCGAAGTTTGAAAAATCTTGATTTAGAATGTGTTGATTTGATGTATCTACACAATGCTGTAGAAGGTCAAATCAAAGATGTTTCAAAAGAACAATTTCTAAAAAATTTACAATCCGTTTTTGAATTGTATGAACAAAAACGTGATGAAGGCAAAATCAAATTCTATGGAATGGCTACCTGGGAGTGCTTTAGAGTTCCAAATGATAATCCTCAGTATCTTTCATTAGAGGATACGGTAAATATGGCAAAAAAAGCAGGTGGAGAAAACCATGGATTCAAGTTTATTCAATTACCATTCAATCTGTATTATGATCAAGCATTACTTGGCAAAACCCAAACAATTCAAAACAATCCTGTATCTGTTTTAGAATCTGCAACAAGGTTAGATATTGGTGTCTTTACAAGCGTTCCTTTAATGCAAGGTCGTTTGTTACAACCTGGTGTAATGCCTGAATTTAGTGACTTGAAACCCTCTATGAGAGCATTACAGTTTATTCGCTCTTCTCCAGGAGTTATTGCACCCCTTGTTGGCCAAAAATCTGTAGAACATGTATCGGAGAATCTTGAAGTGATGAAGATTCCTCCTTATTCAGATGAAGAGTTTCTTAGTCTTGTAAAGAAATTAACCTCATAGGATGTTCAACTTCAAAATTTTGTAGAAAGCTAATAAGTGGGGGATCTTTGAATCAGAACGCATGTCTGGTAAGATATATGATTACTCAAAAATTTGTGATTCCATTATAGACGTTGACCCAAAAATTAGATTTGCTGGTGTAATTAATGAAAGAGGTAGATTGGTTGCAGGTGGAATGAAACCAAATGTTGAACCTTTGGAAAGTGAAAAAGATGATGAGATGATTTTCATGGAACTTGCTTTACGTGTTAAAATGAGAAGAGAGTTTGATAAGCAACTTGGAACTGTAAATTTTGCATTAGCCTCTCGTGAAAGAGCACTGGCAATTAGTGTTCCAATCAATGAAGATATTTTGTATGTTGCAGCAGAACCTGACTCTGATTATGGTACTCTTCCAAAAAAAATCCTTGAAATTGTTAACGCCTAGGATTATTTTTTAGTGAATCTATAAATAGAATTTATAGAAGAAAATGTTGTGCCAGTAGATCCTGTTTGTGGAATTGAACTTGATGAAGAATTAGCATTATTACATGAACATGATGGTAAAAAATTCTATTTTTGTTGTAATGGTTGTAGAAGAATATTCATCAAAAAACCTCGTAAATACAAATAGTCTTAGATAGGAAAGGCACCACACATTCTACAAAATTTTGAATTTTCAACTTTGTGTTTACAATATGGACACGCAGTTTTTGCATCCTTGTCTACTGGTGAGCCATACAATTTCTTAAAAATTTCATAATAGTGCATTGACTCTCTGCTTCTAATTATGACGTCGTCTTCTTTTTCAACTGTTAACTTCTTTTCCACATATTTTTCTTCTTCAATAATTGATTCAAATAGATTTGTCAATCCTGACGTTCCTGAACCTTCTTGCATAGGTGATTTCTCTCTCCATACAATTTGTTCTGGAATATGAGATTCGAATGTTTTACGTAATATCCATTTCCCATGTTTTTTCCCATTCTCTTCTTTTACCTTAAAATTTGCAGGAATTTTTTTTGCTAAATTGATCACTTTGTCACTTAGAAATGGTGATTCTATCTCAATTCCTAGTGCCTTTCCAATTTCTTGTGTTGGAAAGTGCATAATTGAGCAGACTCTGTTTATCTCAGACTCTAACTCTCCTTCTGATTTGTGTATCAGGAAATTATACCCTGCAAATAATTCATCTGCTCCATCACCCGTAATGATTGATTTTTCTCCATTATCTTTTGCCCACTTTATGGCAAGATACATGACAACGTTATTTCTGATCTCAATGTCGTTAAAATTTTTTAGAATTTTTATTGTTTGTTCAACTGCTTCAAGAATCTCTGCAGTTTTTACATTGTAGATTGTCAATGGTAATTCCATCTCTTTTGAAACTAATTGACAATACGTTAGATCTGTTGAAACAAAGTCTTCTGCAATTATTGCTAAGGTATTTGGTTTTTTGTCTTTGAGAAAATACGCAATAATGGAACTATCTAGTCCTCCCGATAGAGAAATTAAATTTGATTTGCAGGAATTACATGATTCTTTTAGTTCATCATAAAGTTCTTTGAAGATGTCATCCAATGTAAAATGGATCCTTTTGAAATTAAAATAGATATGCCTAGTGTTGGGTTGTTTGGCTAGACTAATTTCTGCAAACTTTAAATCCATTATCCAACACCCCTGAGTTAATGCTACTTCCTGCTGAAATTGAATCTAAAACTCTAATCCCTGCGCTACGTGCAATTCTAGCAAAAAAACTAGCCGAAGATCACAACATTAGAGAAGATGAAATTTCTAAAATGCTTGGAGTTACACAAGCTGCAGTTAGTAATTACATTAGAGGTACAAGAGGTGATCCATCTTTGATTGCAAAACTCTTGGCTGAAAAACAAGTTGCAGATATGATTGATGAGCTCAGTGAGAATCTTTCATCTGACATGGCATACACCCCATCAAGCCTATCAAAGTTCATTGGATTGTGCAACTACATAAAATCAAGTTTGTTGATTTGTGAGATACATCACAACTTGGAGTCTGATATTGATGAACAAGTATGCAAAGAATGTGAAAATATGCTTCTAAAAGGCCCTGGTAGTGTCTACTAAATTTTAACTAGAATAATTTCTATAGTTGATGTCATTCTTCCAATGCCTGCAGCTGCATCAGTATCTAGAGTAATTTTTTCTACTTTGGAATTTCCGTTTAACATCTTTTCTGTAATGATATTTGCAACTGCCACTGCATTTGGAATAGAGTTTCCCTTTGATTTGATTGTGACTTTTTTAGTATTTCCTAGTGTTGATAATACATCTAATGCAGATTGCATTACGGGATCATTTCCAATATACACTATAGTTCCATCAGACTTTTCGGTCTGCTCTTGACCATGCGGTTCACGTGTCTCGTCCATGAGCATTATTCAACAATCAGCAATTTTGTCTTCTTTTAAGTTTTATCGACCAATGATTCATTTTTCGAAATAGTCGATAGGAATATTCTGATAATCTCCATTTGGAAGAACTCTTCTAATCGTGATTGGGATCACTCTTTGTTCTAACTCTTCCATTGAGATATCTAATGATATTCTTGCAGTTTTTGGAATTGGGATAAATGGTGGTGCTCCTAGAGACAATTGCAATGCTCTTGCACCCATAATTCTTGCTTTTTCAAATCTAGTTAGTGTTGGTGGGCCAATTGTAATCTTGTTTTTTTCACAAGGGATCTCTACTGGGTCATGTTCTTCAATAGTTTCAACAATTTCCCTACTTTCAATTTCCTTGATTTTCTTTTCAAGGTCATCTTGTTCTTTTTCAGTTAATGGTTCTGCATCAACTTTTTTCTCAATTAGTTTTCGATAAGTATCAAGTGCTTTGTTGAGTCCTGCATTGGTTTCCACTTCTGGCTCTGCAACCTCTTCAGTTGAAGGAATTTCTTCTTCGGCAACTGCTACTCCTTCAGTATTATCGGCATCAGACAAGTACCGAGTTTTTCTTAAAACGTTATATAATCTAATCATTTTAAACTACAAATTGAGCACCTCATCTGTATCTAGAAAACAACTGATTTTGGAAATTAGAGGTAAGGCAAAAATTTCATGTGATCTTAAACGCCATCTGTCTCCAAGAACTGTTGGAACAATTATGAGATCATTGCCATTAGAAGGCCATGCACATCTTTTGGGAAAAAGTGTTGTTTATTTTGAAACTTCTGTTGATTCTGGTATAGAACGAGCAAGATCTGAATTCAAAAAAGGTGATGTTGCATTTTTACCTTCATCTGGTAGTTTTTGTTTTTTCACAAATGATGTTGCATCTGCAAAAACAATGACGCCTATTGGAAAATTATCTGATAATATTGATGCGTTAAAGGATGTTAAATCTGGAGATGTATTGTGTATCTATGAAGAAACTGCTTGATACAAGTGGTGTCCTGAATAACCGCCAACTTTTTTGACAATTCCTTTCTCTGCTGATTCTCTTAAGAATTTGTTTGCTGCAGAAATTTTTACACCGGTTTGTCTTGCCATGTCTTGAACTGTAATTACTTTGGCGTTTTGGATGATCTTTAATGCTTGTTGCTCATTAACCATTACTGTGATCTCTGCTTTCTTTGGACCACCTTCACCTTTGTCCTTCTTACTTTTCTTAGAGTCTTTTGGACTAGATGATCCATCTTTCTTTGCAGCAGTTGGTTTTTTTGCTCCACCCATAAACTGAGAAAAAAATATTCCTCTTATAAACGATGAACCTATGGTTTGAGACATTTTTGAATCTCAACTATAAATAACATCTTGGATTAGATATGATATGGGTGTAGTATCCAAAGGCGCAAAATGTAATGTTGATGGATGTGACAATGATGGTGCACGTTCACTAAATACTACCAAAGTTGAAAACGCTGGCTTGCGAGTAAATTCTGCAGGTAAAAAAACTGTTCTTTGCAAAGAACATTACAAAGAATACAAAAAGGAATCTAAAGATGACCGCGAACTAGAGCGGGCAAGATTTGATAGGTTTTAGTTTTTCTTCTTAGTTTTTCTCTTGTTTGCTGGATTTTTGAAATAATCTTTACTTAGTTTATCATACATTTTGTCCAATTTTTTGTAGAGTCTTTTTGGTTTTCTTGTTTTTTGATTACTTAGAACATACAATGCAAGAATTGGGAATGCAATTGTTGCATCTGCATATACTGTAACCATTCCATGGTGCGCATCTTGGACTTTGCCCCAACTTTTTCCTTCTTGTAGTGTAGCTCCTGATAATCCACCTGTATCTGGTCTTGCATCCGTGATTTGTATGACATAATCTTGTCCTCCGTCATCTCTTCTTAGAATTTGGTCTAGTAATGGACCTGTTTGCTGAGCTGTATTCTTTGGAACCCCTCCTCCTAATTCCAAAATTCCTGATTTTTTAGAATCATAAAGAATTGCTGCTTGCTCAATAATCTCTCTTACAAAATCTAAACTGTATGTCTTGTCTTGTAGTCTATGGATTGCAAGATTTAATGCAAGTGAAGAGTCTTTCATAGTTGAAATGTATACTGGAACGTCATATTCGTACGCAGTTGTGATGAAACTTTTCTCTGGATGTTTTGACTTTTCTTTACTAATTTTTCCCATCAAATTACAAAATTCTGCAGTAGTAAATGGCTTGTCAGTAAATTCATCTTCAAACATTTTTTGAATTACTTGGTCTTCAGCTTCTAATGTTTCATAGAATTTAATATAAACATCTCTGATTCTGACAATTTCATTTTCATATAACTTCATATCATCTACATTGAAACTACCTTGCTTTACTGGCAATCCCCATGCAAAGTGATCTTCATGATATACATTTGCACCTGTAGTTATTATCCAATCTACAAATCCTCTTTCGATTAATGTTTTGATAATTCCGCCAAAACCTACTGGTGTCATTGCGCCTGAAACTGTAAGACATATTGTTGCATTCTCTTTGATCATTTTTGCATAGAGTTTTGCAGCTTCACCTAGTTGTCTGCCGTTAAATCCAGAACTTGCAAAGACATTAACCAAATCTTCTATGGTCATTTTAGGATCTAGTTTGATGTGAGGAATATCTTTACCATGAAATTTGTGTGGGTCCACACTCGAAAAACTATTTCTGCTGTAAATAATACTTGTGGAAAATATTACTTAATTAGGAATGATTGAAAATAACATTAGATGGATATAGTTGATTTACATGATCCTCACAGAGTAAATAGAACTCCTGATGAGACTATGATTTTATTTTCTGCGGGTAGTTTTGTTCAAGACGAATTCAAAGTTTCCAAAGTAGAACTTCGTCTCTATTTAGAAAAATCTGATAAAAAACTTGGAGATTACTCACTAATTACATCATTTGTTGAAACTGACAAGGGAACAGTAGAGATGGTTTATGATGAAGGGTATAGGGGGGAAGATTCATTGAAACGAGCATCGGAATTTCTCACATCTAATTTGGGGATCTCTGGCTTGATTTTACGCTCAGTAATTTCTCTACGTGGCAAAACATCCTAAAACAAATTCTTTGTTTCAGCAAACACTTATTTCAATTATCTTTTCTGTTTGAAATTATGCGAATATTGCAATTACACTGCGATAGTATAGAGTATACTCCTACAAAAAAAGAGATCAGATCAGCTGAGGATATTGAAAATCCTCAAACTCAGAGACTAGAGGAGATTGTAGTTGCATTTGTTGCAATTGAAGATGGAGATGACTCATCTGTTGCAAAAAACGCTATATCTCAAATAAAAAACTCAATGGAAAAAATTGGATCCAAAAAATTATTGTTATATCCTTATGCTCATCTTAGCTCAAACCTTGCAAAACCTTCTACTGCAATGTCTTTGTTACTAGAGATGGAATCTGAAGCATCAGATCTTGAAGTATCTCATTCTCCTTTTGGTTGGACAAAGTCTTACAAAGTACAAGTCAAAGGACATCCATTAGCTGAGAGCTCCAAAGTAGTTACAAAAGATTCTGCTATTGCAAAAGATGATGAAGACGATACATCTGACGCACTAAAAGGAGAATCAACTATTCGTTCTTACTGGAAGATAATGTCCCCTGATGGAACAATGACTAACATTGGTGACTTTGATTTTTCAAATTATAAAAAATTAGAAGTTTTAGCAAAATACGAATCTGCAAAACAACGTCAAGTAGATGAACCTCCACCCCATGTCGCACTAATGAAAAAACTTGGAATTGCAGATTATGAACCTGCATCTGATTCAGGAAATATGAGATTCTTTCCAAATGGCCGATTAATCAAATCTCTAATTGAGAGATATGTTACTGACAGAGTAAAAGAGTATGGGGGTTACGAAGTTGAAACTCCAATCATGTATGATTCAGAGCATCCAAGCATGGTCAGTTACTTTAATCGATTTCCTGCAAGACAATACAATATTGATTCAGAAGGAAAGAAACTCTTTTTGAGATTTGCAGCCTGCTTTGGACAATTCCTTATGGCAAATCACTTTCAAATGTCTTACAAGAATTTACCATACAAACTCTATGAACTTACTAGATACAGCTTTAGACGTGAGCAATCTGGAGAACTAGTTGGCCTAAGACGCCTTCGTGCCTTTACAATGCCTGATTGTCATGCATTCTGTAAAGACATTCCACAAGCAGTAGATGAAATCAAAGTCAGATTTGATTTATCTCAAAGTGTCCTAAAAGAACTAGGAATTAATGAATCAGACTATGACATGGCAATTAGATTCACTGAGGACTTTTACAATGAAAATAAATCTTCTATTGAAGAACTAGTTAAAAAACATGGTAGACCTGTTTTAGTTGAAATGTGGAAAGAGAAGTTCTTTTACTTTGTTCTAAAATGGGAATTCAACTTTATTGATAACTTGGGAAAAGCATCTGCATTATCTACTGATCAAATTGATGTTGAAAATGGTAATCGTTATGGAATTGAATTTATTGATGAGAACAACACTGCACAACATCCAATTATTCTGCACAACTCCCCAAGTGGAGCAATTGAGAGAATAATCTATGCATTATTAGAAAAGGCAGCTGCTGATTCTAAGAAAGGAACAAAACCACAACTTCCATTATGGCTTGCACCAACACAAGTCCGAATCATTCCCCTAAAAGAAGAATTTTATGATTATTGTAACAATCTGTGTGATAAAATTTCTGCACAAAATATTCGTGTTGATGTTGATGACAGAAACGAAAGCATTGGTAAGAGAATTCGTGAAGCAGAAAAAGAATGGATTCAATACATTTTGGTAATTGGAGAAAAAGAAGCAGGTTCTGAGAATCTAAGTATTCGTGACAGACAGACCGGAGATGTACGTGAAGTATCATTTGATGATTTCATGAAGGAAATTGACGAGCAAACTTCAGGTAAGCCATTTACTGGATTAAATCAATCAAAGCATCTCTCAAAGAGACCACAACTAATGGTGTAGATTATGAGTTTTCTTGATTTATACATGAACAAAAACCCAATGATCACTGCATCAGATGATGACTCTGAACCTGTTGCAACTGTATTTGGAATTCCTTTTGATGCAACTCACTCTTACAAACCTGGTTGCAGATTTGGTCCTGATGCAATTAGAGATTCATTTAACAACATTGAGATTTTTCATCCTGAACTTTCTGTAGATTTAGAGACTGTAAACATTGAGGATTTGGGAAACACTCGACATACTGTTGTAGCCTCTGAAATGATTGATATGGTAAAAAAAGTTACAACTGAACTTGTTGCAAAACAAAGACAACTCTTTATCTTAGGTGGAGAGCATTCCATAACATATGGAACATACACTAGTTTTCCAAAAGATACTGGTTATGTCGTCTTTGATGCACACTATGACTTGAGAGATGAGTTTGCTGACATTAAACTAAGCCATGCATCTTATCTTAGACGTGTTGTTGAGGAGAGAGGCGCTGAAAACATTCTACATATTGGAGCCCGCGCATTTGTTAATGAAGAATTAGAATTTCTAACTGAACACAAAATCAAGACCATTACTGATAAAGAGATTCGTGATGGAAAAGGTCCTCAGTTACTCAAAGATCATGTTTCAACTTTTGATACAATGTATTCTAGTTTTGATCTTGATGTACTTGATCCTGCATATGCTCCAGGTGTTGGAAACCCTGAAGCAGTTGGAATAACATCTAGAGAATTATTTGATATGATTTACTCTCTTCAAGAAACCAAAGTAATTGGTGCTGATATTGTTGAGTTAAACCCCTATCACGATAATGGTGCAACTGCATCTCTTGCAGCAAAGATAATGTCGACACTCATTGCAATTAATCTATCTCAAAATCAATAAATTTCAAAAAATTGACCATGATTTGCCTAGTTTTTACTCCTACTCACTTTATTAGCTAGTACTGTTGGGGTTATCACGTGCTAAACAATCTCCGAGATACACTCAAACCTACACTTGAAAAGATTGGTAAAGGATTTGCATCTACAGGACTGTCTCCTAATTTCTGGACTGCGGTTGGTTTAGGTGTTGCATTTCTATCTGCAATAGTGTATGGACTGGGAATTGAATTTGGATTAATCATTGGTGGTATCTTGTTACTTGTTTCAGGATTCTTTGATATGGTGGATGGTCAAGTTGCACGTGTCACTGGCAAAACATCTCAAAAGGGCTCGTATCTTGATTCTATGTTTGATAAAATTGCAGAGACTGCAATATTTTTAGGAATTCTAGTTGGCGGATATGCTGAACCATATTTGGTACTCCTTGCAATTACTCTCTCACTATTGGTAAGTTATGCTAGAGCAAAGTCTGATGCAATAAATGTAAAATTACAAGGTGTAGGAATTGGTGAGCGCGCAGAACGATTACTAGTAATTGCAATTATTGGAATCATTGGATTCATGGAGATTGCAGTAATCATTGTAGTGATAATTGCGGCAATAACTCTAATTCAAAGAATGATTGTTACTGCAAAAAACATTAAAGAATAAGACTATCGTAGTTTTCCACGTTTTCTTCTATTGTCTGCAGATCTAATTTTTAGAATCTTAAAGTGAATTGCACATGAAATACAGTACCATTTGAGAACTGTGGGTGATGCAATGTATGCTCCTTGTGCACGTAGTTCTTTGGCCAATGTGTGTTCAACTAGGTTTAGTCTAGATGTGACTTTTTTTGCCTTGTCTTTTGGAACGGTTTGTCCACAGTTTGTACATTGTACAACACCTGAAGATCCTTTTCCTCCTTTTGTACGACCTCTACTTGCACGCTTAAGTGGCATGACTGTGAACTGATTTACCTACTTATATTCTTGTGGCCATTTCTGAAATTCTGTTGGATTTATGCCTAAAAATGAACCAAAAATACTTCATGTTTTAATTCTAGATCGTCTAATTCCATTTAGAGAATATGCGGGGTCTTTGTCACAGCTGTTATACTTCTGGAGTTGAATTGTTCATGCTAAAAGGAGAGATTCTCTGCAAAACATGTTTTGATAAAAACAATGCAAAAAACTAAATCTATACTAGATTGAATCAAGAGAAATGAAATTAGCCGTTTTTGCTCATTGTGCTATTGATACCATATCTATCGGTGAGAAAAACTATGAGCAGATTGGTGGATCTGCATGTTATTGTGGATTAACTGCAAGAGAATTAAAATTCGATGTTGACTTGTATACAAAGTTTGGAAATGATTTTCCAAAACAATATCTCTCTGATAAAAAAATCAATTTGATAAATGCTGAATCTGCCAAAAATACCACAAAATTTGCAATATCAATTACTGGTGCTGATAGAACTCTGAAACTTAAAAATCAGTGTGACCCAATTGAATATTCTAATACAAAAGCAGATGGCCATCTTGTTAGCCCAATTTATCACGAGATTACAAATGAAACACTAAAACAAATTAAAAATGACTCAAACTTTTTGTTTGTAGATCCTCAAGGGTTTCTTAGAGAGAAAGATTCAGAGAATAATGTTTTCCTGGAAAAAAATGACATTGATTTGTCTGGTGTAAGTGCAATCAAAGTAAATCCTGAAGAATCACAACAACTAGTCAGTGGAACTCATGATGAGATGATGGTTGCATTACAGAAAAAAGGAGTGGAATATGTACTATTAACAAACAAAACTGAAGTTTCCCTGTTAGTAAAAGACAAAGTTTACTCTATTACTTTACCAAACAAAGAAATTCACGATACCACTGGAATTGGAGATATTTTCTGTGCTGCATTTTGTTGTACTATGCTAAAAGAGAAAGACTATCTTTGGGCATTGTGCTTTGCTGGAGGTGCTGCTCAGGCTGCACTTGATTCAAAAGATGTTGGGTTACAAAAAATCCCACGTAAAGGAGCAATCCAAAACAATGCCTCTTACTTTTACAATCTAGTAAAGTTTCGAGACTTGTAGGCTACATTATTCTTTTATTGAAGCATTTCAAATGTTTACTCTATGCAAATAGGCATCTATGGTTCTGGTAGCACTAGCAATGCAGCTAAAACTGTAAAAAAGATACTAGATGATGCTGGAATCAAATCATTCACAATTACAAAATCAAAGAGCAAACCTGCTGATTGTGTTATTGTTTTGGGTGGAGACAAAGGAGTTCGTAATTATTTTCATAGAACATTTGACTCTACTTTACCAATCCTTGGTATTAGTGAAGGTGAGACAAGTGGATTCTTGGCACAAATTGATCTAAAGGAATTTGCATCCTATGTTAATATTCTAAAAAAACAAAAGTATACAATTGAAGAGGTTCCTCGATTAGGTGTAAAGATAGATGGAAAAAATGTCTATCCAGTACTTAATGATGTAGCAGTGTTCTCATCTCGTAGTGCAATGCTCATGGAGCATACTTTGCGTGTTAATGGTGAAGAAGTATGGCACGATAACAGTGATGGAATAATTGTTTCAACTCCTATTGGTTCTTCAGCATATTCAATGTCTGCTGGTGGTCCTGTATTGTTCCAAGACTCTGCAGTCTTTGAAATCATATCTGTAAACTCTCTTGATGTTACAAGAAGACCAATCATTGTATCTAATGATAGTTCCATTGAGATTGACGATATATCTGCAAGACTGCATTGTGAAGTTGTTTTAGATGGTCTTGATAGATACAAAGTAAACAAAACTGTTGAGTGTACTCAATTCTTTCCTCCTGCAAAGATAATTCGTCTAAAAAAAGACTCTACTGCCATCTCTGCATTGGCAAAAAAAGTACATTTGGCAGAAGAATTACTTAGCATGCCTCCAAGCTCAAAATTACTGTTGAAGACTTTAGAGTATGAAGGTGCTTTAACTCAGAAAGACTTGGCAAACAAAACCTTACTACCTGATAGAACCGTTAGATTGGCTCTAAGTCATCTCTTGAAGAAAGGATATGTAAAAAAGAAAGTCTCCATTCGCGATGCCAGACAAAAAATTTATGAAATTTCTAAAATTGAATAAATCTATTTTTCAGATGCTGCTTTGATAAAAGCTGCAAATGCTTCTTCAGGAAATCCTGGTCTACTGTTAAACTCTGGGTGGAATTGAACTCCTAGATAGAATTTGTGACTAGGAATTTCGAGCATCTCCATTCTTTTACCATCATCGCTGTCAGCTGAAAATATCAATCCATTCTCTTCAAATTTTGGAATGTACTCTTTGTTGATTTCATATCTGTGTCTGTGTCGTTTGCTAATTGTTGTGGTACCGTAGATCTTCTGAGCGTTTGTGTTTTCTTTGATTAGTACATCATTTGCTCCTAATCGCAATGATCCCCCCATGTCTGAAACATCTTTTTGTTCTGGAAGTAAATCTACAATTGGGTTCTTTGTATCTGGTTTGATTTCTGTAGAGTTTGCATCTTCTAATTGTAAAACATTTCTTCCAAACGCAATTGCAGCTAGTTGGAATCCAAAACATATTCCAAGATATGGGATGTTGTTTTCTCGTGCATAGTTTGCAGTTTGAATAATTCCTTCTGAACCTCTAGTACCAAATCCTCCTGGAACTAGTACTCCGTTATAATTTGATAGTACTGAATAATCTCTAATTGACTCTGAATCAATCCAATCAATATCAACTGACTTTCCAATTTGAGCTCCAGCATGTTTTAGTGCGTGATTTACGCTCACATAACTATCTGCTAGTGTAACGTATTTTCCAACCATGGCAATCTTTACCTTTTGGTCTTCATGATTCACCATGTTTTGTGCAATTGTATTCCACTTGTCCCAATTTGCTGATGCATTAACCATTCCAACTATTCCAAATTTAGTAAATATTGCATCCATGATTCCTTGGTCATACAACATTTGTGGAACTTCAAAGATTGATTTTGCATCATGACATGACAAAACATCCTTTGCAGTTACGTTTGTAAACATTGCAATCTTTTTCTTTGTCTTTTCTTCTAATGGTAAAGTACATCTAACTGCCAAAAAGTCTGGCTGAATACCGATTCTTCTTAATTCTTGTGCACTGTGTTGTGTTGGTTTTGTTTTCTGTTCTCCAACTACATCCAGTGATGGTGCAAGTGTTACATGAACAAAAATTACTCCTTGAGGTCCCTCTTCTACTCTCATCTGTCTTAATGCTTCTAAGAATGGAAGTGATTCAATATCTCCAACTGTTCCACCACATTCTACAATTAGAAAATCAAGTTTTTCATCTTCAGCTATCTTTCTAATTCTACTTTTGATTTCATCAGTAACATGAGGGATAATCTGAACACATGCTCCTAGATATTCTCCTTTTCTTTCTGCCTCTATTACTGAAGAATATACTTGAGCAGTTGTAATGTTGTGACTTTTTGGAATGTCTTGGTTTAGGAATCTTTCATAGTTTCCAATATCCATGTCACATTCTCCGCCATCATCAGTGACAAACACCTCTCCATGGGCTACTGGGTTCATGGTTCCTGCATCATAGTTCAGATAGGGGTCTATCTTGATGCAAGAGACTTTTTGATCTGCTAATTGTAATAATTTTGCAATCGAGGAAGTTGTTACGCCTTTTCCAAGGCCAGACATCACACCACCTGTGACAAAAATAAACTTCGTCTGCACATTAATGAAACGAGTATCTGGTTTTTGTATGTTTTGTCGATCATGGCTTGGTTGAAATACTACTCAGTAGATTGTATAATTATGAAGTATGCACTTAGTGCCTTGCCATTGATTGCTATGTTAATGGTAGGTACGGGTTTTGCTTTTGCTGAAAGTTATGAAATCAAAATTCCGTCCGGTGCATCTGATGAGAACTTTCCTTACTTTTGGTCCCAAAAGGACACTGGTGACACCACTGGTATCATTACTGTACACCCCGGTGACACTATAACTTGGTCTAATGCAGACACTGCATTTCATACAATCACTTCCGTCAGTCCTACAGGTGAGAGATACCCTGGACCTGATGATGAAGATGGATTGTTTGATAGTGGATTCTTTACTGCTGGAAAATCTTACACTCATCAATTTGATGACCTTGGTGATTTTTACTATTATTGTACACTGCATCCTTGGATGAACGGTGTAGTTCATGTAGTATTGGATCCTGGTAGCGTAAAATCAATTGATGGAATTGCATCTGGCTATTCTGATGATGGAGTAGGATTTGAAGTGAAATATTTCCTAGATGCACACCTATCTAATGCTGTTCATGTAAATCCTGATGAAAAGACTTTGACATTTACTCTGACCGGAGAAAGTAACAATGAACATCTTACCATAACTCTGCCAAAGGAGTTAATTGACAATCCGACAAATGTGTGGCTTGATGGAAATATGGTTGATTTTGAATCAGATTCTACAATTAGTGGTAATACTGCAACTCAACTAGTTATCCCAATTGATAATTCTGTAAGAGAAGTCAAGATTATGGGCTCAAGTGTCATTCCTGAATTTGGAGGAATTGCCTTGTTGATTCTTACAATTTCTATAATCTCTATCATAATCTTTTCAAAAAAGACCAGTTTGATTACTCTCAGATGATCTTATTTTTACAATAACCTTCTCTTTTAGGCTCGACTATGCCAACATGTATGGTTGAGAGAGATTCGCCTTAAACTAAACGACAATGATTATCTTGGATTTCTGAGCATTGCAACTGCAGACCAATTAACAGTTGAAGAGAAACTAAAACAAATTATCAATTACCATCTGATCGTTTATCGAAATAAAAAGAAATTACAAAATGAACGTTTAATGTAAATTAAGACTTAAGTTCATAAAAAATTCAGTCACCTTGTGGGAAATATTGATCTAAATTACAAGGCTACACTAGTTATCCTAAATGACATTGAAAAAAAGGGGTTGTATCATTTTAATGCAGAATATCATGACGAAAAATTCTTTTTGAATTTCATTGAATTTCAAAAGGGATTCTCCAGTTCCTTCTCAGAAGTAATTAGAAAGTTAGATGATTTTGATACAAGACGTGAGGATGTAATACTTTTTGCAGTTTATTCAATGATGTCATTTATCCATTCTCATCTCAAAATATTTGAAAAATTTCTCAAGGTCATCATTGATCCTACAAAACTCAAAGGCGGGTTTGATGAAAACACTCCTCTAAGTCAAATTCTCAAAAAAACTTGTAACAAAATGCAATACAATCCAAAACTGAAAAATGCAATACGTGGTTTGTTTTTAGCTAATTTTGCAGATGCGTTATCATGCCATCAATATTTAATTTCAAAGGATGGTCATCTTGTCATTTATCCTAAAGATCAAGAAAAGAAAAAACAAATCAGCATAGATGAACTGTATGATGATTCTTTACAAGTTCGTGCCATTTTTGATGCAATGATTGACTGGGCAGATACAACTGATGATCTCCCAAAAAACAAAACTGACACAATTGATGATATTGTAAAAGGCCTGATAAATCAGGTTAGTTTTCTTGATCGAAAATTAGACCGAATTTCATGAGTATTTGAGGCTAAGATCATGTCTATTTTATGGCTAGACTAGTTTTGATTCGTCTTTTGATCAGATTCTATCAATATCCTTAAGTTACTCGATTTTCTAATTTGCTTATGGGATTTAAGAAAACTCTTGCAAAATTCTGCATCATGAAAAAAGTAAGAGACAAGGCAAACGAGCCAGATGAGTCTGACTAAAATTAACTCTATTTTTCAAACTATACAATTGTAAAAAAATTTGTTGATTTTTGAACAATTTTTAATTTTTTATAACATGGTTTTTTTATTTTCCTTTTACCATAACGTTATGAGAACATCTAGTTGGGTGGTCATAACTGCAATTGAGTTTCCCCTCTATGTCAGTTTGTAAACTTGGCCACCTTACTCAGACGGTTCTTATTTTTTCTGTAACGTTTGCTTTTTTAGTGATTTTGTAAATGATGCTATTTTTGATTCTAATTTGTTTTGAGGAGTTTTCTCAATTAATTTCAAAAAAGCACTACCGACAATTACCCCATCTGCTCCTGCTTTGATATATTTTTTTACATCGTCAGGTGTTGAAACACCAAATCCTACACCAACTGGAATTTTTCCTTTGGTTTGTTTTTTGACATTTTTGATAGCATCAATTGTGTAATTTTTGATTCCTGTCTTTACACCTGTAGTTCCATAAACTGCAACAAGATACAAGAATCCTGAAGATGCTTTTGCAATCTTTTGAATCCTGGTTTTACTGGTGTTAGGTGATATCAGAAATATTGTGTCTACTTTATTTTTTGCAGCTTGAAGATAATCTTTTGATTCTTCTACTGACATGTCTGGTAGAATAAACCCGTCAATTCCTGCTTTTTTTGCATCTGCAATGAATTTTGAATATCCTTTGTGGTATAGGATGTTGGTGTATGTCATGAGGATTAGCGGAGTATCTGTCTCTTTTCTGATTTTTTTGACTAGTGCAAAGAATTTGTCAATTTTTGTGCCTTTTTCCAAGGAAATTGTGCTTGCATTTTGGATAACAGGTCCATCTGCAAGAGGATCTGAGAATGGAAATCCTAACTCAATAATGTCTACTCCGCCTTTTACTAATCCTTTGACAACTGATAGGGTTGATTTTTCATTTGGAAAACCTGCCATGATGTATGAAATCAAGGCCTTTTCTTTTCTTGACTGCAAATCTGCAAATTTCTCTTTAATCTTTGACATTTTTACTCAGATAATTTTGAACTTCTTCGACGTCTTTATCTCCTCTTCCAGAAAGTGTTACTACAATTGATTCAGATTTCTTTCCCTTTCTTGCAACTTTGATTGCTTCAGCAATTGCATGGGCTGATTCTAGAGCTGGAATGATTCCTTCTGTTCTAGTTAACATTAGAAATGCATCTATTACTTCTGTATCAGTTGCTGCATGGTATTTCACTCGTTTAGTGTCTTTAAAGTAAGAATGCTCTGGGCCTACTCCTGGATAATCTAACCCTGCTGAGATACTATGTGTTTCAGTAATTTGTCCTTCTTTGTCTTGAAGCAGATATGTCATCATTCCATGAAGGACTCCTTTACTTCCAGCTGATAATGTTGCTGAATGTTTCTTTGACTTTAATCCGTGACCTGCAGCTTCTACCCCGATAATTTCTGCATTAGTATCTACTAGTGGATAGAATGTACCGATTGCATTTGAACCTCCACCTACACAAGCAATTACACTGTCGGGAGTTTTGTTTATTTTTTTCATTTGTGATTTTATTTCATTTCCAATTACACTTTGAAAGTCTCTAACCATTACAGGGTATGGATGAGGACCCACTGCAGAACCTAGCAAATAGTATGTAGTCTCTACATTTGTAATCCAATCTCTGATTGCCTCATTGATTGCATCTTTGAGTGTTTTAGAACCTGATTTTACTGGGTGAACTTTGGAGCCCAACAAATTCATTCGAAATACGTTTAGCTTTTGTCTGATGGTGTCTTTGTAGCCCATGTATACTTCGGCTTTCATTCCTAATGCTGCGCATGCCATAGCAGTGGCAACTCCGTGCTGACCTGCTCCAGTTTCAGCAATGATTCTTTTTTTCTTCATCTTTTTTGCAAGAAGTGCTTGCCCTAGTGTATTGTTAATTTTATGAGCTCCTCCATGTAACAGGTCTTCTCTTTTGAGATAAATTTTGGCACCACCAAGTTTCTCTGATAGATTTTTTGCATAGTATAATGGAGTTGGACGTCCTGCGAAAACTTTGAGATAGTAATCTAGTTCCTTTTTGAAATTTTTGTCATTTTTGAATTTTAGATAGTTTTCTTCCAATTCTTCTATTGCTGGAACTAGTGTTTCTGGAATGTATTTTCCACCAAACTCCCCAAATCTGCCGTTTTTAGGATATTTCAATATGCATTCACCAATTTCCTTACTTGTTCTTCAATGTTGTCACTTTTCATTATACTTGATCCTATCAAAAATGCATCTGCTCCGCACTTTTTTAGATATTGGATGTCTTCCGGAGTGTCTATTCCACTTTCTGATAATATGGGTCTTGATTTGTCAATTCCTGATAATATTGTCTCAGTTGTTTTTAAATCAATTTCTAATGTGTCTAGATTTCTGTTGTTAATCCCAATCAAATCTGCTTCTGTTTTTAATGCATTTTCAAATTCTTGTTTTGTATGTACTTCTAGGAGAATCTGTAGTCCTTGCTTGTGTCCATATGCAATAAACTCGTCAATCTCTTTGAGATAATTTTGATCAAACAATGATTGAATTACTAGCATAAAGTCTGCTCCAATCTTTTTTGCTGCATCAATCTGAACTTTTTCAATCATAATATCTTTCATTAGCATTGGAACATCTACTGCTTGTCTTACCTTCATGAAATACTCTGGAGACCCATTGAATAGATGTGGTTGTGTAAGAACAGATAGTGCTTTTGAGCCCCCTGCTATCATTTGAGATGCTATGCTTACTGGGTCTGTAATTGTGCGTATTTTGCCTAATGATGGGGATGAAAATTTTACTTCTGTGAGAAGTGGTGCATGTACGCTAGTCTTGATAACTTGGATAAAGTCTTTGTTTGACTTTTCCAAGTTTGCGTCTACTTCATACACTCCGTCATCAATTGCCATTTGTGAGTTGTTTACCAGTTTTCTTAGAATATTTTCAGCCATCAGTAATCTCCTTTAGTTTTGAAATGTCTCCTGTATCTTGTACAAATTTCTCTAATAATGAGAATGCTTTACCATCTTTAATTGTGTTTAATGCTAGTTCTACTGCTTCTTCAAAATTGTTTGAGATGTTTGCAACAATTAATCCCCCTGCGGCATTAAGTGCAGTGGTTTCAATCATTGCTTGGTTTGCCGTGTTATTCAAAACCCCTACAAATGACTTTATTGCGTCGTCTTTGGTTTGTATTTGGATATCATTTAATGATGATTTGTGTAATCCAACAACTTCTGGATCAATTGCATTCATCAAAACTTTATCATCTCTTAAAATGCATACTCTGTTAGTTGAACTAGTGGAGAATTCATCCATACCGTCATCTGAGCGAACTGTCATGATGTTTTCAGCACCTTTTCTCTTGAGGATTAATGGTAATCTGTCCAGATATTCTGTTGAAAAGACTCCTACTAGTTGATTTTTTACTCTGGCTGGATTAGATAACGGACCTAGTAGATTAAAGGCGGTTCGTTTTCCTAATTGTTTTCTTGCTGCAGACACATGTTTCATTGCTGGATGGAATTTTTGTGCAAACATAAAGCAGATGTTGTGTTTTTCTAAAACTTCTGCAATTTTTGATGGCTCTAAATTCAAATCGTATCCAATGTGCTCAAAGATATCTGCGCTTCCTGAAATTCCTGAACTAGAGCGGTTTCCATGCTTTGCTACTATGCCTCCTGCAGCTGCTACCACAAATGATGCTGTAGTTGAAATGTTGAATGTCTGAAGCTTGTCTCCTCCAGTCCCACACATGTCAATTATGGTTCCTGTGTTTTTAGGCTCAATTTTTAAGGAAAATTCTTGCATTTTGTCAAGCATTCCAAGTAATTCATCATCTGTTTCACCCTTGTCTGCTAGGTTTGATAGAAAATCTGCATTCTCTGTGTCAGTAGTCTTTCCTGAAAGAACATCTGTCATCACTTGATTCATTTCATCATATGTGAGGTCTGTTTTCTCTTGTAGTTTTGAAATTAATTCTGAAATCATTTTTGTTTCTCCTTTACTTGGTCGATAAAGTTTGCTAGTATCTTTTTACCATCTTCTGTCATGATTGATTCAGGATGGAATTGAACTCCTTGAATAAGATAGTCTTTGTGCTCTATTGCCATGATTTCTCCATCATCCGATGCAGTTGCTGTAACTTTTAGCACATCTGGAATGATAGTTTTGTCTCCAACTAGACTATGATAACGTGTTGCTCTAAATGGATTTTTGACGCCTTTGAATAATTTTGAATCTATATGTTCAACAGGACTTGTTTTTCCATGTCTTACACATCCTGCATTAGTCACTTTACCTCCAAACGCATCAATAATTCCTTGATGTCCTAGACAGACACCTAGTATTGGAGTGCTTGAACCAATGTCTTTGATTACATCACTACATACTCCAAAGTATTTTTTGTCTTCAGGTGTTCCTGGACCTGGAGAAATAATTATTGCGTCATAGTTTTTTTCTTTAATTTCATGTAGGGTTATCGTGTCATTTCTAATTACATCACAATCTACTCCCAACTCCCCTAGATACTGTGCAATGTTGTAGACAAATGAATCGTAATTGTCTATGATCAAAAATTTCATGATGATGCCTCCTTTAGTGCTTGCAGCATTGCCCCTGCTTTGTGCTCTGTTTCTTTGAACTCGTTTTCTGGGATAGAGTCTGAAACAATTCCTGCCCCTGATTGGACAAATCCCTTTCCATCCTCGATGAATATGCTTCTAATTGCAATGGCAAAATCACAACATCCATTGTATGAGAAGTATCCAACTGCTCCTGCATATGGGCCTCTGGCCTCTGTTTCTAACTCATCAATAATTTCCATGGCTCTGACTTTGGGTGCTCCAGATACAGTTCCTGCTGGAAATACTGCCTGAAACGCATCAAACATGTCGTTTTCAGGTGCCAAATTACCTACAACATGACTGACAATGTGCTGGACATGACTGAATCTCTTTATCTCCATTAGTGATTCTGGATGGACAGTTCCGTATTTGCAGACTCGACCGATATCATTTCTTCCCAAATCTACAAGCATCGTATGCTCTGCCAATTCTTTTTCATCATGAATTAATTCATCAGCTAATTGCTTGTTTTTCTCTTCATCATCTGTAATTTTCCTAGTTCCTGCAATTGGAAATGTCTCTACTTTGTCATCTGTAATTCTTACTAGCATTTCTGGTGATGCGCCAATTATCGTTTTGTTATCTTGTTTTAGATGATACATGTATGGTGATGGATTTAGTTTTCGTAATGTTTTGTATAGTGTAAGATTGTCTCCATCTGTATCAAATGCAAATTTACGTGATAAAACAACTTGGAAAATATCTCCGTCATGGATGTACTCTTTTGCTTTGTTTACAATTTTAGAGAATTTTGTTTCATCCATATTTGGTGTAACTTCACTTGAATGAAATTCCCCAAATTCATCATCACTCATAATTAATTTATCAAATCTGTTTTCATCATGGTAAAAATAAAACAGTTTTTTCTGCAAATTATCGTAAAGCAATCCATCGTCATAAATCCCAAACTCCATTAGTGGCTGTGGTGAGTCATGACTATCTGGAATGTCTTCTACCATTCTAATTGCATCGTAATTCACTACTCCTACTGCTCCACCAAGATATCTGTAACTTTGGTCATCTGATTTTCCAAGTAGTTTTTTTAGTTCTAAAAATGGATTGTCAGTTTGTATGGTTTTTGTTTGTCCATCTTGAATTATCTCAACTTTGTCTGAATATCCTTTGAGAATAATTTTAGGATCAAATCCCATTACAGATGTTTCAGATAGAACTTCAGGACCTGTAAGTGATTCAAAGAGAAATGAGTGTGAATAGTTTCTTGAAATCTTGTTGTAAATTTGAAATTGGTTTTCAGATAAATCTAGGGGTATTACTTTTGCTTGAGTCTTTCCAAAGGTGTCCACCCATAGACAAAATTCTAGTGGTTTATTATTTAAATTGTAAAGTAGGTTCTTTTGGCACAATTCTTGTCTAAATTGACTCATCTTCTAGGCTCATGGTGATTACCGTATGGTACGGTACCTTTATAGGATAGTTGATCGTAGTATAGTTACCATGCAGGGGGTAAATCGAGCAATCATGCAGGATATACAGATTCTCAAAAAACAAGAAATTCAAACTTCGGTAAGTAAAGTCGAGTGCTATGTATGCGGTAAAGGATTAGAAGATGGCCATTCTATTACTGCAAAAACTTTGCCAAACGGAACTGTTCTGTTTTGCGATGTTCATTATTCATTACAATAACTCCTAAATTTTTTCTTTTTTTCTAAATTCCGTATTTTTTCCGATGAGCCTTTTGCCATGCATTTGCAGTATCTCTTTCTTCCTTTGTAATGTCATTAATTTCTAAAGGATATTCTGGTAAGACTCCGTATTTTGTCAATACTTTGCGATATGTTCTAAAGTATGCCTCAATTTCTCCAAGTAACAATTTTACCAAGTCTTGAAACTTTTTTGCTTCTTTATCCATTTCCATACCTCGTAATTTGTTAACTTTTTTCTGAGTAATTTTCAACTGTTTAAACCTCCTGTTGTATTCAGCAAGAATTCTTAATTCTGAATTTTCTTTTAATGACTCTGAATTTTTTTTGAACTTCATCTTGATTCTATTTTTTTAATTTCTTTTTTAATTTTATCAATATTATCTGTCCAGATTTTTATCATTTTTTTAGAATTATCTAGTTCTTTTTGATTATCTTCATTTTCTAGCTTTTCCATTTCTTGAATGTATTTTTTTAAGGTCTCTTCAGCTGAGACAAGTTTCTTTTTTTGAAAATCTAGAACTTTTTTTGATATGAAATTCAATAGATTCTGTAATTTCTATTCACTAAAAAATTAATTCTTTTCATACTTGCTTTTTGAGCCTACCTCTCTCGTTTTTTGCCCCATTTGTGCTCAATTTGTAGGTGATCTTCTAGTTTCCTAGGTGTTCCTAAAACAACATCACAAATAAGACATTTGTATCTCAAGGAGGTTCTTAGAATGATTTTAGTTTAAAATCGGAGGTTATTGTGAACTATTCCTCATCGACAGTTTTGTTATACTCTTCAACTTTTTTGTTATACTCATCAATCTCTTTATTTTCCTTATCGACATCATCAAATAGTTCTGGGCTTTCTTCTTGAGCTTTTTTCATCAATTTTGCAAATGTTTCAGGATCGTCTTTTTGTAATTCTAGTAGAATTTTCCCAATTGAATCATCTAGATTACTCATATTTCTAATGAAAAATCGTGATACTTAACAATGCTGAAATTCTTTGATAAAATATGCCTCTAGATAAAATGACAAACACTGAAGATTTTGCCCCTACTCACAAATCTGTTATTTTACATCTTCAAGGAAAACCAGTTGCATGTGTAATTGATAATGAAAATAACTATGATGATGTAAATGATAATCCTACTCTTCGGGCTAATCTTACAGGATTTCTAAATAAAGATGAGGAACTTGGCCTCTTGATGGGATTTCAATTAAAGATAAAGACTGATAACCAATTTCTTCAATTCACTGTTTATCCTGATGAAGAGTTTGTTGAAACTCTGATCTTTGATGAACGAATATTCATCATTAATGAAAAAATGGATCCTCTCTTTTCATTGAAAATCAATACGGACCAATTTGTAAAAACAAAGTCAGAATTTGACAAATTTCAAAAGATGCTCTGATAACTTAGAATTCGCATTCTCCAAAACTTAGAAAATCTTTGAAAAATGCTCGATTCATATTGAATCTTTTTTCATTATTCCTATTGGTTAGAATTAATGAAATTGAAAACATGCCTTTTACGGTCAATCGTATTGAATTTGAGAATGAAATGCTATTCATAGAAACTGATGAAGTTTTTTGGATTAACAATGAAGAAGTTACTAGATTTCTTGTTAGTCCTGTGGGATTAAAGAAGTTTTTTGCTGATCCTGAACGTATGAAAGATGTCAATGAAAGAAAAAACAAGATTCATACTAAGATTCAAAAAGTTCCATTCACTGAATTGGAAATCTCTATTAATCCTAGTTTTGAAGGTAAATCTCATTGGATTTTCAACAATTCATAAACTCTGAAAATCAGAATATTTTCTGAAAATCCAAATCATAACAGAAATGAAAATCAATAAATTAGAAAATTCTTCTAAATATTTTGACTTTGCAACCCCTAAGAGAAGTTCGCGAGCTTTTAGGTAAGGCATTGTCATTTTGGTAAGATCATTTCATGATCCATCTGATGATCGTTTATTGAAAAATTGTTAAATAACGAAATTTTTGGCTTCTTTTTATGAATTGGTATGACGGAATTTCTTTTTTAGAAGATGACATTGAGGAAATTTTAATTGAATAAAGAACAAATCGCTCAAGAGATACATGATTTTGGTCTAAGTGTTCCGATTGATGAATCTGTTTTACATGAAATGTATTTGGCAATAAAAGAATACAAAAACCAGAACAATTATGAAAATTAATGTCTGATCTAAACAAGTCGTGTAACTTTAATCAAAGTTTAGCATTAAATTACTAGTATTCTAAATTAATTCATGCCTAATTTTGCTCAGATGTTGAAAATTCGAGAACCAACATTACTTGATAGAGAAGACGGGCATTGGTATCAAACAAAATTTGATAAAATCTACCCCTCAGTAAACACAATCTTATCTGCAACTGCTCCTGAGGAAAAGAAAAATGGTCTGGCTTCTTGGAAAGAAAATGAACCTGCTCATGAATACATTACTGCTCAATCTCAACACGTTGGTACTCAATCACACCAAATCATTGAAGATTATCTGAGTAGCAAACTGAATTTAGAAGAATTTGACTTACTTCCTATTGCACACTTTCATAATCTCAAACCCTACTTGGAAAATATTACTGACGTTACATGCATTGAGCAACGAATGTATTCAGACAAACTAAAGGTTGCAGGAACCAGTGACCTTATTGCAAGGTACAATGGTGAGTTGTCCATTATTGATTACAAGACAAAAAGAAAGCCCCAAGTTGATGATTACATGTATGAATACTATTTGCAAACTACTTGTTATGCTCAAATGTTCCAAGAAGTAACGGGTCAGAAAATCAACCAGGTTGTCATATTAGTTAGCAGTGAAAAAAACACTCGTCAAGAATTTGTTAAACCATGTGATGAGTATATTGAACCTCTCTATGAGCGACTAGAACAATATTATCTAAACAATGAGGTAACTTCATGAAGTCTTGGATACCTCCAGCAATTTTGATTGTTATTCTGTCAGGAGTTTTAATCTACATGTCTTATGGAAAATAATCATTCTCTAACACACCCACATTTTACATAAACCACTTTGAATTCTCCTTCACTCTTTATGTTATGGGACATTGGCCTTCTACAGTGTT
This sequence comes from Candidatus Nitrosopumilus sp., assembly GCA_003702525.1. Lineage (GTDB taxonomy): Archaea > Thermoproteota > Nitrososphaeria > Nitrososphaerales > Nitrosopumilaceae > Nitrosopumilus. The sequence continues at coordinate 70,192 of REGJ01000001.1, read as the reverse complement.
GACATTCTGTAAATCCGTGGTATTCTTCAACTGGCACAATCTTGTATTGCCATGATTTTGTTTTTTCATCCCAATATACTGAATTTATCTCAGTTGGAGGCTCCATGTTTGGTTTTTGATTGTGACAATATTTGAGAATTTCTAGGCTTAATTCAACTATATAGAATCATAGAATTGCATAGTTCCTTTACTGAAGTTGTATTTACTTTGAAATTTATCATAAATCATGAAATACGAAGAATTTGATTTCATCGAATGTTATGATGACGATGATTATGACTTCGATGAAGATTAGTTAATTTTCTTAACTAATCACTAATTTCTTGAATTAATTCTTCTATGAACTTGATCTTCTCTTCTAACATGAAAAACTCTTCCTCACATTCTCCTATTAGGGTGTGATTTGGAACTTTGTCCATCATCATAAATTATGAATTTATTCTTAAAAGCAAGCTTGGAACTTCCCAAATTTGGGATATCTCTAAGAACTACCCTTTTGTCATAAAAAGAGACATGTTATTTTCAAGAATGAAAATGTGCATCTTTATTATTAAGAAATTCATAATTTGATTTAATAATGAAAACTCGATACTCTGCTTTGTTTCTAGTTGCTATTGTTTTATCGATGGCAATTGTTGGTCAAATCGATTTAATACAAACTGCTGATGCTGTAAAAGCTCAAGGTACAAAAAGTATGAAGTACGGACTGGCTACTAAAGACAAAGTTTGTGGTGACAGACTATGTACTCCTGAAGACTTTACTTCCACAGGAGAGCGTAAAGCATTACCTGCATTGAGTGATTCTTCCATAACATCCCAAATGGCTATGGCCAAAATGGAGAGATTATTTGAACTTCATAGAATGCAACTTGTTTCTGCATGGGATTCAATGACTGATTCAGAAAAATCTCACATGATGAAGATGTTTGATAGAATGTATGAAAAAATGCAATCTATGGACTTCAAAGATCACATGAAGCATATGAAAAAGATGATGGGTGAAAAATATCATCATGGATGTGATTGTGGTCCAGACGGATGTGATTGTCCTGGATGTAATTGCGGAGATGCAATGCACGGATGCTCTTGTGGCGACGGTGAACACGGATGCTCTTGTGGCGACGGTGAACACGGATGCTCTTGTGGCGACGGTGAACACGGATGCTCTTGTGGCGACGGTGAACACGGATGCTCTTGTGGCGATATGAAACACGGAATGGCATGTGAAGCAGATTCTGAAGGATGTACATGTTCTGAAGATGGAGTTTGTAATTGTGGCAAAGGATGTAACTGTGCATCTTGCCATTAATGAAATAATTCCAAAAATCTAATTTCTTTTTCTTTTATTTTCTAGGCCTCTTACGAGGATTTTTTTCATAATATTTTTCTGCATTAGCATTCCACTCTTTGTTTTCTGGTAATCGCGAACGTGGGTGTGGTAATTTCCCCTTTTTTGATAAAAGATCACTATGTTCTTCATAAAACCTATCAATTTCTGTAATTAAGATATCAAGAAACCTTGATGCATCTTTGGCTTCTTGACTTTTTGGGTCTCTGTGTGTTAATATTGAATTTACAAGTGTATCTACTTTGGCTGTTTTTATCTTATATTCATAGCGAATTCTATTTTCAAAAGTAATCATTTGACTTGACTATAACTCACTAGTGTATATTCATTTCATTTTTTAGAATAATTTTGTGCTTGATTTTTACCTGCTAGTTTAAATTCATACAATTGATAAAAAAATCAATGTCTAAAAACTCTCAAAATGATAATTTTGAATTATTTGAAAAAATAAACCAAAAATATTTTCTTGAAATAGAACAAAACGTTCCTCACATTCAACAAACGTTATTTGATTTACAAAACGAGTATTACAAATTATGGAAAAACTATGTAAATTCACAATTATCTCTTCAAAAAGAATTTTTTAACAAATCTGGACTTGACTATTCATTTCCTGATACTGCAAAAGACATTATTGAAAACATGTCTGATGAGACAATAAAATTTCGTTCACTATTGCATAAAATGACCGTTACAAATATTGAACAAAACAAAAACTATGCAAAAACATTGAATGATAATTCCAAAACTTTTGTTGATATGAACAGAAAGTTGATGGATAACTGGATTTCTATGTTCAAAACAAATCAAAATTCTTGATTTGAATAACCACTCCAAATATGTTTAGATTTTTGCTAGGATCTTTTTCTTAGTATCTTGAAACTCTTTGGCAGTGATTAGTCCTTTCTTTTTCAATTCTCCCAACTTTTCTAATTCTTCTAGATGTTTTTGCGTGGATGTCTTTAGTTTCGTTGAAATTCTTTTTTTGACAGTTCCTGATTTTGCTGTTTTTCTGAGTTTAGTGGTAAGTTTTGCTTTCTTTTTTGAAATTGCTTGACTAATTTCAAACCCTCTCTTTTTTGCATGCTTGATGATTTCATCTGATTTTTGTTTAGTTACATCATCCACAAGTTTGCGTTTTTTTGCCATTTTTCCCAATTCTTGGGTCTTTCTGCGTGCTAACCTACTTTGATACTTCAAATCTTTGATAATCTCATTTTTTGTCTTTTTCTTGAACCGTCTAGTATACTCTTCAATTACTAGGATTGGGAATGGGCTGTATTCTACATCTAGATAGTACTTGATTATGGTGTCATCGGGTAATTTTTGAAGATACTCTTTAATTGATTTTTCTGATTTTAGTGCCATGATTTTTTCTCAAACCATTCTCTTAAAAAGATTGATTTGAAATCATATTTTGAACCTGTTTTCTTGATATTCTTCATCATAGATTTTCTTTATTTTGTTTTCTTCAAACAACCCCTCTAGTATTTTTTCAATTTCTTCTTCTGGCATTCCAAATCTTCGATGAATGTGTCGTGTAGCAGTTGTTTCATTAATTTCTGATCTGTTTTTAATAAATTCTAAAATTTTTTCTTTAAGATCAGTTTCATCATTCATGATTATTTGTTAAAAGAATATTATTTTAAAATTAGTATCCGGAAATTAATGTACATTCCATAGAACAAACTCTGGAGTTTGAATCAAAATATTTTCCACAAACTTTGCAATTTTTTTCCATGCTCTGTTATAGAAAATTTTTCTATTAAATGCTTTGAAAATTAGTCTCTTCTAATTAGTGGAAACTAATTAGCATCACCTAATTAGTTTGATCTAATTTTACTATGGTTTAAATCCAATTTTAACAAATACAATTCATGAAAGATGATTCATGTAGAAAATGTGGTGAACAATTGTATGTTTACAAAAAATGTAACGTGTGCAATAAACCAAACCAATTCACATGTGGTAAAGTTGGCCACACTACAGATGAAGAAATTCACATGCAATGTATGATGATGCATATGGACCATACAATTCTTTCAAACTAGACTCAAAAATTATTTGTATATCTTATTCATTCCAAATCGGTTGTGATTTTAACCATGCAATCAAGTCTCTATACAACTTGCTTTTACGCATGTTTAGTACACCGATTTCTAGATTGGTTGAAGATTTTACTGTCTTGGAATAGTTTTCGTATTTTGCAAAAATAATTTTATCTAGATACATCTCATTTTGCATCTCTTTTTTGGCCAATTCTTCAGATTCAGTCATGGCAAAACTGGCAAATAACACTCCATCAACCCAATAGGCATTTGCGGATTCTAAAGAAGACATCATGCCAATAAGATCATCTAAATCGAGTTTGATCATATCTCGAACGTATATTTTGTCATATGGCTTGTGAATAAATTCCGTCATGTCTCAAATCTACCGCCTAGTTTTATGAGTATTTGGTAATTTTATAACTGGTTTTTGCTAAATTGACCCATGACTGATAATTCCTCTGATTTCTCTGAACATGAGTTATTTGTTACAGAATTTCCCAAGAAAGGATTTGGCATCGTTGATTATCTTCAAGGACGCGTTCATTTTGCATTACTTGATCAGATGAAACTTATGCATACCTCTGGAATGACTCAAGAACAGATCAAAGAAACAATATTGATTCGTGTCAATGAAATTATTGAAAATTTTGAACCTCAGAATGACTCAAAAAGTTCTTGATTCCATATTTTTTGAATCTGCCATGATGATTTTGTGACATTGACAATAACAATTGGTATGTGGCATATCATTATCCATCCTGTACTTGCATTCTTTGGTGTGCTCTAACTGTGACAATCTAAAACCCTGTATACTGAACCAAAATATTACTTAAGAATTTCACTTGCTTGCTGATTTGTATTCAAAATACTCTTGTATCTCTTCATTGAGTTTTTTTACCAAATTCTCGTCTGCAAAATCGGATTTTCTTAACAAATCCCATGTTTCTTCGATTCCTTGTTTTAAAACAAATAGAGTTCTTTTATCATCACAATGCATGCTCTCTTTTTCTAATTATGGAATTTATGTATTAAAAATAAAAAATAATCCTTAGATTTTCTAAGGTATTTCGTCGATGTTCTGTGTTTTTTTGCACCAGCAATCTGGGCTACATGAGAGTTTAGGCATGGTCTTCCTCAGACATTAGCCATGAAAGGCCGATTGCCTCTTCCCAAGATGAATTGTAATTGTTATTATTCATAATTAGAGATGGGAAATTTTCTATTTAACAAGAATGAACGATTCATCAGTATCAAAAATATGAACAAATCAGTAGTTATTCTTTATATCAAATTTTGATTATACTGGTTACCCGACCATAGATGGTATGATTCAAAATTATTTTGAATCTTACCATTTTTTACTTTGATAGAGTTGACATTTTTTCATAGTAGTATTCTTGTTTTTTCAAATCTTTTTCATTGATAATTCTGAATTTTCTAATTGGGATGAGTTTTGATACCTCCTCATATGTGGTAATATCTATTGCATCTGATGCAAAAGCAATTTGCAATAAAGGTGCCTTTTCTTCTATGATTGGTTTTACTTGATTATACCCACTACTTTGTCTCATTCCTGTTCTGAACAAGCCAATATGCTTATCACTCTTTGAAACTTGAGGGTCCTGGTAACAGCAAAGTGCAAATTCATCTTCTTCTTTCTCAATAATTGTTAATCTAGTGAATTTTTCACTCCAATTTTCAATATTTCTTGAAATCTCCACTGCCTCGTCTTTATCTTCAAAGACTATTGAGACAACTATTCTATCTTTTTCATGGGCCCATGATATACCGTAAAAATTTTTCCTCCAGTCAATCTCAAATGACATGAAATTTCTAAAAAAAATCTCACATTAATTCTTTCTAATGCTTGAAAATCTTTGCAAGAAAAAAATAACTAGCAATCTTTGTCACATTCACATTTTCTGCTTGTAAACAGATTTTTGAATGCTTCAAATCTTGACTGGGTAATTGATGGTTTTGTTCTTCCGACAATTTTGAATAATTTGATCCCAGTCTCAGAGCTAGTTCCTTTTAGTGCCCATGAACCATTCTTCATAAGATATGGTTGTGGGTCTTTCATTGACACTTTTTTGCGTGCCTTGATATCATATGCCTCTATTACTGACATGTGCCCTAATTACAAAATTTCTATTATTGATCAAAAGTAAATTTTTTCTCAGTATCTAGCTGAAAAATAATTTTAAAATAAAAAAGAGAATTAGTGCGTGATTCTCAGCGAAGACATTTCACATTCACAGGCTTCTCTTTTTCCACAATATGGACAGTTGCAGTCACAATATAGCAATGCAACTCCGCATGTTCTACACTTTGTGTACTCTGCAAAATCCTCTCTCATGCATATGATTACATTACAAAATTGATAAATTGTCTGGCAATTTTTGTGTACATTAGTTTCGATTTTGAGTTTTTTTTAAACAAACGTTTGGAAAACAGTTGTTGGTTTTTTTATATTTTGAGCCTGAACTATTAGTAACGTCTTCGATTGGTGGTCTAGGCATGCTATAAACGACCACTATTCCAAGACGTTGCTAGTCTCTTTTTTTCAATAATGCTTCTTCAGGTGATTTATCTTGATTTGATTCCCAATGCCAATTATGATGCTTTTTCCAGTGTTTCTCTAATTCTTCTGTAGTTGGTTCTTTTCCCAAGGGGGTTCCACATAATTTACACTGTATCATTTTTCTTAATCTCTTCTTTTTTCTTTTTTGGTTTTATTGTTGGATGACATTGTGCTGGTAAATTCTCATCATCCATATTTTTTTAAAATTAATTCTTGAAAATAAATATTTGTTTGAATGCTAAGATGATTTTCCTTTTTTCCTTTTGAAATTACTTCCTTTCTGTCTTTTTCTCTTTTGTTCTGAATTCATTATGGCATATGTTTGACCAGTTTTACACAATTTCATCTCCCCTGAAATTTCATCATGCACTGATTCTATTTTCCCACTTGTGAGTAATTCGCCAACTACATCCCATGCTTTACTTTCTGATATTTCAAATTTGTAAGGAATTGTTGTAACTTTGGTAAAAAAACCATTTTCTGAATTTCTCAAAATGAATCTCTCTACTTTTTGCTCAGTAGTCAACGAAGGACCTTTTTTTGTAAATTTTCTAAATGGTCTTTTTTGGGACATCTCTACTCAAATTGTATTGCTTTGTTTTAGATAAATCATTTTGCATTTATTGTATCTGGATCATTGTTTCCTGGCAAATACCTGTCTCCCAAAATTACTTTCATTTTTTCATCAAACTCTTCTTGGAGTCTTGTTAGATACATTTCAGCTTCGGTTTCATCTTCTGGAATTCCGGTATCTGTATCATAATTGAAACCTGTTGCCAAATGGTAGAATTCTTCAAAAAATTCTTTACAATCAATGACATCTGCATCTGAATCAATAGTTGTTACAAAACACTCATTTTCAATCCTGAAATTCAAACAAATTTCTTCTTCAATCATGACATCAGCCATGACTGCCATGAGATATGGTATGTGTTTCTCATCGATTTTTTTCTCATTGACATTTGAAATCCATAATTCTTCTCCATCAAGCATATGATCAAATGTTCTGACCACCATGTCTCTGATTTCTGAATCTGGATTGGCAGATTTTGATTTCCACAAACTCTCGTCATATTCTTGAGGCATTACGTAGATTGCATCAAATCTCAAATCCTCATTTAGTTGATCAAACTCCCAAACTTGCTTGTTGGTCCACATTGGAGAAAACTTTCCAATTAGTTCTCTGGTAGTTTGGTTCAATATTTTATCCTGATTTTCCTATTGTTTAATTTTAACTAGCCTACTGAATTCCTGATTTTAGATACTCGATCGTACATTCTGCAAGCTCTTTGTTTGAGTGTTTTTTTATGTCATGTTTGCAATTAGGACATATTCCTTCCTGTTCTTCAGTAAACTCGTCTCCAACTTGTTTCATACAACACTCCATTAACTCTGATGTGGAATGAGACTCCATTGCAAGTTTACATGTAGGACACTCTGTCATGTTTTTCTCACTTATTGATTGCTAATAAATTATATTTAATTTCAAGAATCGTTTTTTGTGGATTTTCAAAAATTCAAAAATATAAAATGCATATGTAATGAATCTGTTAACTTTGAACTAATTGATGAGATTGAATGTGATTGGGGTGAACATGCAGTTATTCAATGTCCTAAATGCCAAGAGTTGTTTTCCATTGATACGTCATGTCCTGCATTTCATGATGTCTTAGATTTGGAAAAAAATAATTTTGAACTATTTTCTGATAAAGAAAAATTTGATTATACTTCAAATTCTCATCCAAATTAGTTGGGCCACAGATAAAAGTTGATAATCAATGCCGTGATGCGTTAGTGCGATTATCAACTATCCAGCTACACCTATGGCAATACTTTACCTAAAAGAATTTTCATAAAATGAAAAAACGACGTAAAAATTGATCTTTCAAATCAAAAAAGTTAATCTGATTACCCGAACAAGAGTATGAATCCTACAGCCAGTGCTCCTACTGATATGCCCATCCACATGTAGAATTTGCTATTCATCACTAATCCTTGAAAATATCTGAAATTAATAGTTTAGAATAAGGAGCAAGCAAGTCTGATATTTTTTGCATCGACTCTTTGGGAGTTACGTACAATACCAAACAGGCAATCACCTTGCTTCCTGTATTTCTGATTTTAATCGTCAAAAAATCATAAAATAAAACGTGTCTTGAATTTTAATCAAAATGGTTTGAAAAAATGATCCATTTTTGTGCCTGATGATTTGAGCCTAGAATGATTTTTGATGTGTGTTCAAATGACACATACACTTTCTTTTAGTCTAAACTGTCCTAGATATATCGAGTCATCCGTTTGACGGCGTTCCTACGTTTGCCTTAACCGACCATTCCCCTAGAATCGTTAGCCGTCAAACACACTCTTTTCAACAAAAAATTTTTCAATTCTAAAACTCAATGTTACTTGTTTGCTAATCACGTGTAAGGGTATTCAAAAAAATGGAATTCATGAAAAATGTCCTTTCATTCACGATGGAGAATGGGGAGATTCTGAATTAACAGAACATCAAAATTTTCACAACTCTCAAGAATCTCAAAATTATTCTTGGTTGGGATTTGACACCTCGCAACCTATTGGAAAATTTAGCGGGCGTGATGGAAAGCCATCTTGAATCACAATCTAATTATTCAGAAATTTTCAAATTACTAGATAATGAGTGAAAATGAGAATCTGTTTTGGACTAAACAATACTCTCTGAAATGGTCTGATTTTAAAGCAGAACATAATCCTGCATCATATGCTGATTCTCATAGTGTGATAAAGTATGGATTTACCTGGACAGTTGATTCTGAAAAAATGGGCAGTGAAATTCTGTTTTTGATTAAAAATATTCAAGTTTCCGTAGAGTTTTGTCCTTTGTTGTCTTCAGTTAGACCTTCTGAGACAAGCGATCAATTATTGAAATATGAACAAGGACGTTTTGATCTTGCAGAACTTGTAAAACGTGAAAACATTTCTAATCTACAAACTAAATTTGAAAATAAGACATTTCCAACAAGAGGAAAAAATGAAGACCAACGAAAACAACTTGCCAAAGAAGATTCTGGAAAAATGATTGCTCAAGAAATAGAACAGTTACAAAAAATCCTTGAACAGAGATTACAAGAATATGATGAAACTACGGATTATGGAAACAATTCAGAAAAACAATCTGAATATGCCTTGAAATTTGAACAATTGAAATTGTAAAATATACTTGCAGTGCAGACTCTTTTTTTATTAACTCTGATTACTCCTCAAAACCATGGAAACTGCCAAACTTCCTAAATTTAATTGGGGTGAGGTCTCTGAACTCAACTCTGGTCACACTTCAGAAGAATGGGGAAAGAGCACAAAAAAATCATTACCTAAAACATTTGTTGCATACACTGTTTCTTGGGATTAATGTTGTTTCTCAAAAATTTTATTTTCATGAATTGAATTAATATAATTTACAAGACTTCGATAATACTTTAGATGAAAATCCAAGTCTCTGATTTCTGTTTGTTTTAATTCCTCTAACTCTGGTCCAAAATCTCTCTTGTCTGATTGAATTTGATGTAATGTGTTTTCATTAATTTCAATCATATGGAATAGACTGTGAAGAACTTCTTCTTTGGTTAATGTCCTGTCGCATGATTTGCGTAATAGTGCCTCAACCCAATCCATATTATTTTGAAACCAAGTTGTTATATCACCACCTGAATGTGATTATTTCTTACCTTTACTCTATTTTTTTTAATTGAGGCTGAGAATCTAGTCTTTTAGTAACTTCTTTTTTCTATCCATAATTTCCTTATTTCTTTCTGTGTCTGAATGTATTTCTACATGTTCGTATAGTGCTTCTTTTGTATCAAAAATCTGCTCACAATAATAGCATTGATGCATTGTTAAATTACTACATTCTAAGATTAATTGTTTTCTCTAATACTAGGTGTAAAAATTATGAAAAATAAAATAAAAAGAAACTTGGTGGACTATCCACCAGATTCGTACTGTGTTCTAACTTCAGCGGCTATGTCACCAAAGGGGTCTTCATGCCATTGTTCTTTATTCAATTGGACCATTCCTGTCTCTGATGAAAATGCGCCTTGTTTTGCTGCTGGTGCTAGTACTGCATCATCTCTAAGATAATTTTCTTGGTTATCATGTGCATAGACCATAATTCCGGCCAATGCTGCTACTCCGATTGCAATACCTGCATAAATCATAGCGTTTCCCATGTTAGATTTTCATATTTTTTCTATTAATCCAGTAGGTCTTCAGTGCAATGCAGTGAAAGAATTTAGTGTGTTTCTACTTTGATCTCTGAATTACATGAGGGTAACTCATTTGTTTCATTTCTGAATTGCTCAATTAGTTGTAATTGTAACTCTTTTGGATTTTCTGCAAACACCCTTTGGTAAAATTGAGTTTTTTGCTTACATTCATCATCTTCAAAATCTGTATCTACATATTTTGTGAATGTCTCTTCAAGATTATTGGTTTCTCCGATGTATATTGGATGCTTGCTTCTATTGTATAGAACATAGACTCCTGAGTTTGGTTTGACAAATTTTGCACTTTCTAGCCAAACTCTCATCTTGTCATCAAGTAATTCCATGATCTATATTGTATGTACTAGATATTAAACTAGATTCTCTTTTCTTAACCAAATCTCATAAATCCTTAAATGGTTATGTGATTTCCGATTAAAACCAAGATTGCTGAAGAAAAACTCATAATTTATTTTTTTAATCATAGAATTCATAGTGTAATAAATGAAAAACAGTAATGTATTACATAAAAATCAAAATTAGAATATGATAAATAAGAAAATATATCCAAAAAAATCTCTAGAAAATGAAAACTTGTCCTAAATGTAAGTCTGAGATCAAAATATCAAAATTTGGTACACATACAGTTGAAGCAAAATGTGATTGTCAAAAAGCACGATATTTCACAGATTCTGGAAATGATGATGATGCAAGAGAGTCATATATCCGCAAATTATTTAGAAATTCAAAACCCTCAATCCAACCATCTATAATTAAAAACGAATCTGTTTCTAAAAACACTGCCCAAAATATACCGATTTCAAAAATTGAAGAATATTTTCCAACAAACATTATTCCTAGAGAAATTCAAAAACAAATTCTCAAAGAGATTGAAACTAGTATGAAATCTGGATTTAAAAAAATTGTAATTTCTGCCCCTACAGGAGTTGGCAAATCTGCTGTTGGTGTTGCTATTGCAAAATATTTCAAAGATGGGTTTTTTATCACAAAATCAAAGAGTTTACAGGATCAATATGCTAGGGATTATCCGTTTTTACGACCCGTTAAAGGAAAATCAAATTTTGAATGTTTAAAAATTATGGAAAAGCAAAAAGTTGATGACCCAATTTTAGCAAAGGAGTTAGGTTATACTTGTGAAAAAGGAGATTGTGTTGAAGGAACAGAAAAAAATGAAAATGGTAAAGATGTTACCGTATTTTGCAGATTCAAAAGACCCCTTAGTAATGTAACTTCTACCAATACACAAAATGTAGATGATTGTAGTTATTATTTTCAAAAATATTTTGGACTAGTATCAAGTTTCTCGGTGTGGAATTATTCTGCATTTTTCCAATTAATGCAAAACGAGTCGGTTTTTAAAGAACATTTGCAAAAAAAAGTTTCAATTTTTGATGAGGCTCATGGAATTGAAGATCAAATAATCCAGTTTATTGGAATAAATATTTCAAAAAATCAATTAGAAGAATGTCAAATAGATATTAGAAAATATGATGTTTTACAAATTGATGAATTACTTGAAGTGCTAAATATCATGAGGCAATTTTACGGTACACAAATTGCAGAATTAGAAAAAAGAATGGAGATAGATAAAGAAAAAGTAGATGTAAAATTATTGGGACGATTTGAAAGTAATTTTAAGAATTTTGCAAATGCAATTAATGAAATAAATAATGATCCTGAAAATTTTATTATTCAAGATTCTACAAATGATTATGCTAATTCGGTATCTATTTCAATTAAACCCTTGAAGATCTCAAATTATGTTGAGGATTTCTTTAAAACAGAATATCAAATTTTCATGTCAGCTACAATTGATAAAAAGAGTTTTTGTGAAACAATGGGATTAGATGAATCTGAAATTGCATTTATTGATACCCCAAAATCCCCATTCCCATATGAAAATAGACAAGTAGAATTTTTAGATATGGGTATTCTGAGTGCAAAATCTCCCCCCGAAGTAGAATCAGGTGCAATTAGAAGAATCGATGAATTACTAACAAAACATACAGATGAACGAGGATTAATTTTAACTCAATCAAAATCACGATGTTGGGAAATTCTTAGGGGATTATCTCCTGAAAATAAAAAAAGAATTCGGATATGTCATTCTACAAATAATGATGGAAAAACTCAAGATGAGATTATTGACGAGCATAGAAAGAACAAGGCTAGTGTATTATTATCCTCATCATTATGGGAAGGGGTTGATCTTAAAGATGAAGATTCTAGATTTCAAATAATTGCTAAAGTACCATACAAATCCTTAGGAGACCCACGTGTTCGAGAGAAAATGAAAAAATTCCCATTATGGTATGATTCACAAACAATAATGACTATTTTGCAAGGATTTGGAAGATCAATTAGAAGTAATGATGATTGGGCAATTACATATGTAATTGATTCGAAGATTCATGAACTAGTCAATAAAACCCAAAAAATCATCCCCAAAGCATATCGTGATGTGTTAGGTATTGATCAATCTTAATTTTCTGAAACGAACTCTGGTAAGAACTTGATTTGTTTGCCTTTAGTAGATTAAAGGGTCATTTTTTGTAAATCTGTTAAGCGTGGATTCTCAAATTTTACAATGTCTTACTTTTTGTTTTCAATGCAAAATGTCCACACATTGGACAGCGATGTTTTTTCAAAAGTTCTGAATGTGTTTGCATTGGTTTTTTAGAATAGGTTACTTGTGCCCCACAATCCATACATTCTCCTGGTAGGTCTCCTTTTGGAAGCATGATTACACCTAAGATTTGTAGCCCTCAGATTTTCCTTTGTAATACCCTGTAATAGATTTTTTAGCAATCCAAATGACAAAAGCGACTCCGGCTGCAATAATTATCCCTAAGAGTGGTAGATTATCTTCAAACATGATTAGAATCTAAAAGATATAAAATTAAGCGTATTGTCTATTCTCTAAGAGTTTAGAATCTAAAGATTTTCGTTTTCTGATTTTTTTACAAATGTTACAGGTTCTTCATTTTCATCATGTTCCACATGTTCTTGATGTTCTATGGATTTCACATCTTCTTCATCCACATAAGTTACAGGTTCTTCATTTTCATCGTGTAAGATTTTATCTTCCTTTCTTAAGGCATACTCAATGTCTTTTTTCATCTTTTTTCTTTTGTCTTTGAGTAAATCCATAATTACGATCTAACGTAGTTCATTTTTAACAATATTGTCTATTCTCAAAGAGTTTAGAATTTAACCTGTTGTCACAGAACAATCGTTCATCTGCTTTATTACCAAATAGAATCAATCATTATTGCCGTCAATAGGTTTGTAGGTAAAACCAAACTAGACACATACGGAAACAAAAACCTTCATCGATTACAATCTAACCGAGTTGAATGTTAGTTAATTTTTTTAGACACATGAAATTATCAATCAATTTTTCAAATGTATGTTGTATCAAGACCTCGAGACTTTATGATTCCCCAAAAAATACTGTTTTAGAGGCTTGATTCATTTCTATTATCAGGTGGAATGAGTTTTTTTAGAATCTATTTTTGGTCTTTTTTTGATTTATCAGAATATTCTTTTTTTCAACCTTCATTAAAAAAGAAAATGCGTGCCTAACACATTAACAGAAATGTAACCTTTAGTAGATAACAGAAATTTGATAAGAATAATCTATTTTTGTACCTGTTATCTCTAGTCTGATTTCTGATCGCTGATCTATAAACTTTGTGAGCAAATTGATCATCTCTGAAAATCTGCCAAATCCTTAATTGATTGATGGGATTTTGTTGCGTCATGAATGCTTCAAAATTTTTGGCAAATGTCAAAAAAAGCAAAAAGATTTCGCCTAAAATTCGATTATACCTAATTGACAAAGACAAGCATTATTTCATCAACGAAGGTTCTATCAAAAATGGATTTAATTCTAAACTGACTATTTCAAAAAACAGAGATAGTGTACTGTCTGCATTTTCAAAAATGGCATTTTTGTTTGATGAAATTATTCGATTAAGAATTGTACAATCTTCTAATGAAAGTGATAGTGCTGAACTGCTTTATCTTTTGAATCTTGTTCCAATTAATAGAAAAATCAGAACGTTTCTGGATTGGAAAGTATTTGGTCCTGAATTTACACGAGATATGTCTAGATTGTTTGAAGTAAGAAATGATACCGTTCATTGTATTTCAATAAACGAAGTCTCATACAACCCAAAATCAAAAATTCTTCTATCTTCTATATCTGGATTCAAAAAATTTACAACTGATTTTCAAAAAGCATGGAAAGAGTTGTTAAAAATCTATGTCAAAGAACAACAAAAATTAAATTTTCAAAAAATTTCTATAGATTAGGTTTTGTTATTGCGCCTTCTGCAGCAGAACCTACAAGTGTTGCAAATTTTGCCAAAGCTCCTGTAGTGTAGTTTGGTTTTGGAGGACTCCAATCTTTTCTTCTACTTTCTAACTCTTCAGATGATACATGAAGATCAATTATGTTAGTTTCAGTATCTATTGTAATCTCATCATCATCTTTTACAAGTGCTATTGGACCTCCAACATATGCTTCTGGTGCAACATGTCCTACCATGAATCCTCTTGTTCCTCCAGAGAATCTTCCATCTGTGACCATTGCAACTTTCTTTCCTAGTCCTTGACCTACTAATGCTGCAGTTGTTGCAAGCATCTCTCTCATTCCTGGGCCTCCTTTAGGTCCTTCATATCTAATTACTACAACATGACCTTCGTCAATTTCTCCTCTTTTCACTGCCTCAAATGCTAGTTCTTCTCTATCAAAGACACGAGCCTTTCCTGTGAATTTTGTCATTTCTACACCTGCAGTTTTGATCACTGCGCCGTCTGGTGCAAGTGAACCTTTGAGAATTACTGCTGTTCCAACATTATGAAGTGGGTTTTCTATTGGTCTGATTATTTGTTGTTCTGCTTGAGGTAAAGTCATAGAATTCAAGTTACTTTTGATAGTTTCTCCAGTAATTGTAAGACAATTTTCATTTAGTAAGCCTTTATCAAGTAATTTCTTTAGAACAAATGGGATTCCTCCAATCTTATCAAGGGAATTCATCACATAGTTTCCACCAGGTTTCATATCTGCTATATGTGGTGTCTTTTTTCTTACTCTTTCAAAATCATCATATGTTAATTTGATATTTACTTCATTTGCAAGTGCTAACAAGTGTAAAATTCCATTTGTTGAACCTCCAACAGAGTTCAACATTGTAATTGCATTTTCAAATGCCTCAAAGGTGAGAACCTCTCTGGGTCTGATATCCATCTGTAATGCTTTCGCACATGCTACTCCTGTATCGTATACCATCTTCTCTCTTCTTTCGTCTTCAGCAGGAGGGCTAGCACTACCTGGTAATGAAAGACCTATAGCTTCTGAAATTGATGCCATTGTATTTGCAGTAAACATTCCTCCACATGATCCTTCGTTTGGACATGCAGTATTTTCAATATTTTTTAGACCTTCTAATGATAATTGCCCTGCATCATATGCTCCTACAGCTTCGTAAACATCTACAACTGTAAGTTCTTCTCCGTTTAACATTCCTGGCATAATAGTTCCACCGTAAACAAACACTGATGGAACATTCAATCTTGCCATTGCCATCATTGTACCTGGAAGACTCTTGTCACACCCTGCAATTCCCACTAATGCGTCGTATTGATGTGCTCTAACCATTAATTCAATAGAATCTGCAATCACTTCACGTGAAATCAATGATGATTTCATTCCTTCATGTCCCATTGCAATTCCATCACTTACTGCAATTGTTGAAAATTCTCTAGGTGTTGCACCTGTATCTGAAACACCTTCTTTTGCTTTGAGTGCTAATCTTGGAAGGTGGATGTTACATGGGGTTGCTTCATTTCCTGTATGACATACTCCAATCATTTGTTTTGATAAATCACTATCATCTAATCCCATAGCTTTGTACATTGCTCTTTGTGGAGCACGAGAAGTACCTTCTACAACATTTCTACTAGAGATTCCTTCCATAGATGGAATTCTTGATTGGTATAATTTAGACTTTATTGAAAATACTAATCCAAAAAATTTCACTGAGTTTAAATTCTGATTCTATGCTTGAATTTCATGGAACAAAAAGCACTCGAATGCCCTGTCTGCAAAAGCAACAAAGCCGAAATTGCAGGTGAAAATGTGAAACTTAGTGGAAGGTTTGAAGATAAAGAATTTCTTACAACAGAATTAACTGTCCTAAGATGTTCTCGTTGTGGATATTACATGTTCTTTGATAAAATGGCACAATTTACAACAAAAGAATCCTAAAATTCTATTTGATTAATGGTTGATTCTCTAATTCGATTAATTGTCCTTCAATCTCTTCAGGTGTTTCTCCACCATAGGATATCAAAATTCTATCATCTTCCATGATTTCAATATCTCTAATATCCTGAACTTGGTTTCCGTTGTAGAAGAACTTTAGAGAATAGTCTTCATTAGTACAGAATTCTCTACCGTCTTGGAATACGAAACATTGATCATCAAGACCTAATGCTAATGTCTCAAAGAGGTATCCTAACGTAACACCTGTTGCGTGTTTGTGTACTGTGGAGCCATCCCTTCCTTCAAAGTGAATCCAACTTGATTTGATTTGGTATGCTGGTGCTGAAAAGTCAAATGTATCTCCAAATATTCTTACCGAGATTGCAGCGTGTGCGTGATCACTGCCTAATGCCCCTGCATTTTCAGGTCCACCTGGAGCCGTACTTTGATCCATATTGACGAAAAGATATCCTGCATATACTACGATTGATGCAATTACTGCCAAAACTCCAACTGCAATGAGTGTATTCTTTCTTTGCTGTGCTGAATGTTTTGTAGCATAGTTTTCACGTTTTTGTTCACGTGCTCTTCTTTCTTTTCGGCCCATATGATGTTCAAACTCTAAAATTTGCCCTAATTAACCATTCGATAAACTCGTATCATGCTGAGTGAATTTCTAAAAAATAATAAATAAAATCACAAATTGTTGAATTTATGACTTGTATCTTTTGTGATATTTTGGATGGTAAAAGAGATGCTCATATTTTGTATGAGGATGACTCTCATATTGCATTTTTAGATAGATATCCCATTGATGTAGGTCACAGTTTGGTAATTCCTCGTGAACATCATGAGAGAATCACTGATATGACTCCTGAAAATGTTGGAAAATTATTTTCACTTGTTCCAAAAATTGCCAAAGCCATACTAGTTGGGTCTCAAGCTGATGCATTTAGTATTGCTCAAAATAATGGACGTGCTGCAAAACAGATTATTCCACATGTCCATATTCACATTATTCCAAGATACAATAGTAAAGGAACTATCTGGACAAAACGACAAATCTCTACTGACTCTGAGCTTGAAGAATTGGCAAAAAAGATTCGTAGTGCTATTTAGTGTGACCTGGATTATATCTTAAAATCGCACCAATTTTTCCAAGACTTGCTAGCATATTTCCGTGCTCTGCACTTCCTGAAACTACTTCTAATTTTGAACCTGTCTTTGATGCTATCAGTTCTAAATAATCTACAATATCTTGCTCGTTTGCTTCAACTTCCATAGAATTACATCCGGGACATGGGTTGCTAGTGTATTCTGTTTTCTTTGGAATTACATCTGGTCTTTCAACAATATCTTCTTGAAGATGTTTGCATCTCTTACACAATCCTTCAACTCGATTCAAGTTTGTATTATCAGTAATGATCAAAGTTTCTACTACGTTGTTTTTTAGAAAGTCAATTACTTCTTGTAATCCATATGAGCCTTTTCCTGTATTTCCGTTAATTTCTCTAAATAATGCCTCAACAAGTTTCTTTTCTTCGACAAGTCTAAAGTTACCTAAAATATCTTCAGATTTTGCAAATGCTTCTCTAATCCCTTCTGCTCCAGAGTATGATGAATCAATTGTTGCAATAATGTTATTTTGTAATCTATATTCTAGATAATTTCCATTGATGAAATCTTCTTTTGTAGGGCCAGGTCCTGAAATAACTAGCCCCTTTACTGGATAAATGTCAATAAAATACTCTCTTGTCGTTTGAGCAACTCTGTTAAAGTAGTATGTTAACTCCATTTCTCTGAGTTTTTGGAATCTCTTTGCAGATTGTCCACCTTGTCTGTGTTTTCCTGCAACTCCTGAACCTGTTTGAGATAAAACTTCGATTTTGTCTCCGTGTAATAATCCCCAACCTGCATCCTTTGAATCAATTGCCAAGAAACCAATCAAGTTGTCATCTTTGAGCATATCTTTTAGAATATCTACGTGGAAGTGATCATCACATCTGTACAGATATTGATTCAAATCCTTTGGAGGATCTATCTCCCAAACTTTTACAACTTCACTTCCTAAAGGCCCTCCTTCTTCTGGAGGTAATGCTCCACAAAACATTACCAATCCTCTCTCAGGAGTTTTCTTGTAGAGTTTCAATCTTTGAACTACTTTTCCTAATGAATCTACAACATGGGTTCTAGTTAGATCTGACTTGATGTTGTCTGCAGTACCTTGCTCTTGTTGGAGAGTACCAATAATTTCGTGAAGTTGTTTTCCTTTTGGAATGTATACTGTGATTAATTCTGTTCCTCGACCAGACTTTTTTGATAATTCTTCTAGTGTTTTTCTAATTTTGTAGATTCGAACAGAATCTTGTTTTTCTATGTCTATTTTACCCATTTGTGCTTTCTCCAAACTGTGCAGATATTAATTTTGATTGATTATTTTGCATATTATGACAACTCATCAATTGTTTTTAGAAATACTTCCAATGGTTGATTTCCCCTTATTTTGATAATTTTCTCATCGTTGAATACTAGAAATGATGGTGTGGCGTCAATTCCAATCTCTCTTCCAAAGTCGTACAATCCGTTAACCCTGTTTTGGTATTGGTGTTCATCAAGACATGTGTTGAATTCTTCTAAATCCAAACTCACAGTTGATGCAAATTTATCTAATGATTCTCTTGTAATCCACCCTGTTCTTTCTCCTCCCCAATTTTTGTAAAGTTCATCATGATACTCCCAATACTTTTCTTGGTCATGAGCACAAAATGATGCCTCTGCAGCTAATACTGAATCAGGGCCATTTAGCGGAAAATCTTTGAAGATCACCTTTACTTTGCCCGTTTTTATGAAATCCTCCTCTAACACATTTAGTGTATTTTGATGAAACTTGTAACAAAATGTACATTGATAATCTCCCCATTCTAAAATTGTAATTGGTGCATTACTATTCCCTAAGACTGGTGAGCCATTCTCAATTAGTTTTGATGGTGTCAAATTTGTAGTGGTTTTCTCTGGCTCTGGATAAAATACCAAGAATCCTCCTGCAATAATGCCTATCACAATTGGAATAGCTAGAAGATAGTATTTGGCCATACTATGTTTTTTTTAAATGCAAGTAAAAGTCTTCTTCAATTTGTAGCAATGGTCCAAAGAGCTGAATTTTTTGCAGATATTTCTGCTACAAAAGAATCATCTGATGATGAAATAATGATAATGTCTCCTCCTGAAGGGTTTAATTTTTCTAAAAGAGTTTGTTTTGTTTTTTTATCCTTGTTCAAACAGTCTTTGTCTTCTCCTGGGAAAACAAATCTGTTGTTTTTGAATACTAATGTGATACATCCTGATGAACCATACATAATCGCATAATCTCTTTGTTCTAATCCGGTTTTTATTACAGATGCATATTTTTTCAAAATTATTGCATGATTATTTTTGCTTGGCATTATACTGTTTTTCTCAATTTTACATTCTTTTGGAATGATTTTCTGTAACTGTGATGTGAATTTCTCTCCTTTCTCTGTTAAGAAATTACCTGATCTTGTAGAATCTATCATTTTTGCTTCTTTTAGATGTGAAATTAGGGTCTTAACTGCTCCTTCTCCAAGGTGAATTTCTTTTCCCAAAGTTGCTCGGCTTACAAATTTTTCATCAGATAATAATTGAAGGGTTTTGAATACATGTGGGATGCTAAATGTGAGCACCTTACTAGAACCCTTTCTTGAAACTATGTTTTGTAATATCTGAATATTTTTTTTCATTGATCGTCAAACCTGTTTCTTTATTAATTGGATAAATCATCCAAGAGCTTAAATACATTCAGCTGGTGCTAACGTCATGTCTGAAACAAGGCAAATTAATGTGTCTAAATCACAAGTACCAAAATTAGCAATTATTGCATTAGGTATCATCTTTGCAGCAGGATTGTTTGTTGTAGGATTTGATCAAGGACATATTTTCAGTCTAGTTTATGGTGAACAAGCATTCACTGATATGTATCTCCATGAACTTACTCATGATATGAGACATGCAGCTGGCTTTCCTTGCCATTAGAGGTCCCTTATCATGAAAACGTCTCTTTTTATCATAATAGTTCTACTTTCAGGTGCGTTTGCTGGATTAATCCACGGTACAGTTAACTTTGCAATTGTTGAACCTTATCTTGATCAAGCAATAGGAATTGAAAATCAAAATCTATTTGCATCTGGTGAGGAAGAAGACACTACTGAGTTTTGGGTAGAATATGAAGGGTATAGAACCTGGCAGAAAAGTGGTCAGATTCTTGCAGGTATGATATTGGGAATTTCTGTTGGTGCATTATTTGGAATTGTTTTTGCATTATCAAGAAACGCTTTACCTGGAAACAATGATGTCAAAAAATCATTAATCTTATCTGGTATCATGTGGCTTACACTATACATTATTCCATTTTTGAAATACCCTGCAAATCCTCCAACCGTAGGTGATGGTGAAACAGTTGTTCTAAGAGCAATTCTCTATTTGTCATTTATTGCAATTTCTGGATTTGGTGCAGTTGGATTTTATCAATTATCAAAGAAACTAAAAGATAACAAAAAAATTATTGCCCTTGTTGGTTATGGTGTTTTCATTTCTGCAGTGTTTATTGCAATGCCCGAAAACCCTGATGAATTAACTGCTCCTATGGATTTGGTTAATGAGTTTAGATTCATGTCTGTTCTTGGTGTGACCTCATTTTGGGCCTCTATTGGAATTATTCTCGGACTGTTTTGGAGAAAACTTTCATCTCAAAAAGAAACCACTCATTATAACTAATTCTAAATCTATAGAATGAGAACAAAAACATGTCGTTTAAATACATCTAGAATATTTTTGATTTTACATGTCTAGAAAACTCACATTACCTCAACTCAAAAAATATGATATTACTCAGAAAGTAATTGAAGCATTAGCTGATTCTGAATCCCGTGCAATACTATTCTCTATAATCCGAAAAGGAAACACTGCTGCAGAACTATCTGATAAACTCAAAATCCCTCTTAGTTCTGTATACAAAAAATTAGCAGACCTAGAAGAACTCACTCTAATTGAAGTTGAAAAATGGATGTTATCTGATAAAGGTAGAAAATACAAGGTCTATAGAAGCAGAATCAGTAAGGCAGACATATCCATAAAGAAACCTGAACCCGTACTTACATTACTTCCAAACAAGTGATTCTATGTCAAAACCAAACATCATTCAATTATCCGAATTTGATATCACTCAGAAAATCATTGAATCTCTGAGCAATGTCTGTACAAGAGCAGTGTTGTTTTCAGTCAAAAATGAATCAAAAGATGCAACACAGATTGCAGAAGAACTAAAAATTTCCCTTTCGACAGTTTACAAGACACTCTCAAATCTTGAAGATCTTGCATTAGCAGAAGTGGACAAGTACATCATTTCTCCAGAAGGAAAAAAGATCAAACAATACCGAAGCAGAATTGGAAAAGTAGAGATTACTGTAGATAATCTTGAGCCTAGTTTGAATCTCTACCCTAACACAGATAACCCAAAATCGAGCCTATAGTTATTCTTGTTCTATAGATTTAGAATGACTCTTTGGAATGAAAATCCGGTTTAAATAATTTAGCTCATCCTAATTTTTTTAGAAATCATGAAACGAAAAACAACCATGGCAATTATTATTGCATTTGTAGCTATTGGTATAGCAACAATTCCTTTGAGCCAAACTGCACAAGCACAGAGTTCTATTCCGGATTGGATTAAAACTAATGCAGGTTGGTGGGCAGAAGGCGCTGTAGATGATGCAACTTTTTTAAATGGAATTACATTCCTAATTGAAAATGGTATCATCAATGTTTCATCTGATTCAAAATCTGTAGATGTTGACACACTAACCATTGGATTTATTCCAGTTGAAAAGGCCGAGGAATTAACACCAAAAGCCCAAGCACTAGAACAATTCCTTGAAAATGAATTAGGTGTTGATGTTGAAGTAGTTATTCCAACAAACTATGAGACCATTATCGAAGGAATGAGATTTGGTCACATTGATGCTGCCTTTATGGATACTGGTCCTGCATGGATTACTCATGAAAGAACAGGAGCAGAAGCTGTTTTGGCAGAACTTGTTAAAGGTAAAGTGAATTACCAAGCAACAGTTTGGACACTGGCAGAAAATGATTCTCTTCAATCAATTGAAGATACTGTTGGCAAAAAAGTTGCATTTACCAGTATGACTGGTTCTTCTGGTTTTGTTAGACCGATGGGAACTCTAGTTACTGAAGGTCACATAACAATTGAAGGTGACGATATCGTCGCACTTGAATCTGCATTAGCAAACAACTTTGAACAGTATACTTTTGCAGGTGGTTACAAAGCTGCACTAACATTACTTTTGAACGGTGATGTTGATGTTGCATTTGGCTCTGATATTGCACCTGCAAAGTATCTTGAATTAGAGGATCAAAAGAAATTACGTCCAGTTACAACTATTGGACCAGTGCCATCTCATGTGTTTATGGTAAGTGCTGACATGTCAGACTCTACCAAGAATGCACTAGTTGATAGTCTTATCAAACTAAACTATGATGAGCACAATTCAATCTTAGCAGACTTGTATGGTGCTGAAGCCCTAGTTCCAACTACTACTACGATGCACATAGGCGAATTCGGTGAATTCATCAATGCATTGACAGGACTTGATCAGAAGATACTTGACAAATACGACAAGAGCAAATAAAAACAGGAATTCTGAAAAATGAAACAAATTCAGATGACTGCAAATCCTTCTTTTTCTTCAATTGCAACAAAGAAAATTATCCAAATGAATGATGTGTGGACATCATATGATTCCAAAAATTTTGCATTAGAAGGAATTAACATGTCTATTGACCGAGGAACTAATTATGCCATAGTGGGACAATCTGGTTCTGGAAAATCTACTTTACTAAAATTAATGAATGGAATGATGATTCCAAGCAAAGGTACCATCAAAATTGACTACATCACTCCAAACATGAATGATAAAAAATTCAAAAAAATGATGCATACAATTGGTTACATTCCTCAAAATCTTGGATTGGTAAAAAACAGTACTGTTATTGAAAATATTCTCATTGGTGCACTACCTCGATTAGGTAAAATCAAATCTTTTCTCAAAAAATTTCCTGAAAATGAAATTGCTGAAGCTAAAAAAATTATTTCTCAAGTTGGTCTATCTGGAAAAGAAGAAAGAAAAGCCTACATGTTAAGTGGTGGTGAAAAGAGAAGAGTTGCAATTGCCAGAGCATTAATGCAACATCCAACTATCCTTCTTGCTGATGAAATTGTATCAGAATTAGATCATGTAACAGCTCGTGAAATTATGGATTTGATTGCAGATGCTCAAAAGACTATGAACCTTACTGCAATAATGGTTCATCATGATATGCAACTTGCTTTAGAGTATGCCAATCGTGTTGCAGTAATCAAAGAAGGACAAAAGATTCTTGAAATTGGTGTTGAAGGCGACACTATTGTTGACTTTCAGACTGGTGATATGAACACTGAAGAAATTATGGAGATGTATGCTGATGACGCCAAAAAATAACATTATCATTGGAATTATCATTGCATTATTGGTAGCAGCATCTTACAATGTAGATGCAAACCCTATTGACTTTGTTCAAGGGTTACCAAATCTTGGAATTGTAGCTGAGGAGATGCTAGAAGTTGAATCAAAGTACATTCCAACTGCTCTTTGGGCAATGTTTGAAACTATTCAGATGGCCTTTATTGGAACAATTGTTGGTGTTGCAATTGCATTACCCTTGAGTATGTTTGCTGCAAGAAATCTCAACAGCAAGTATGTCTATGCTCCAATTCGTGCCTTATTAGCAGCAATCCGTACATTCCCTTCAATTCTTTGGGCAATTTTGTTTGTAATTATGGTTGGATTGGGTCCATTTGCAGGAGTTTTGGCAATTATCATGTATACGATAGGATTTGTTGCAAAATTACAGTATGAAGCAATTGAAACAATTGACTCAGATCCTATGGATGCAGTCAGTTCAATTGGTGTCTCAAAATGGCAGTTAATTCGATATGTTGTAATTCCTGAATCTGCTTCTCACTTGCTAAGTCAGATGCTCTACATGTTTGATTACAATGTACGTCAAACAAGTATACTTGGATTAGTAGGTGCAGGCGGAATTGGATTTTACATCATTAATTACATCAAGTTCTTTGAGTATGGAAAGGCTGCTGTCTTTATGCTGGTAGTACTAGCAGCAGTACTTGTAATTGATTGGGTTAGTGTCAAAATTAGAGACAAGTACATCATAAAGTCTCAACATGGAATGGAAGTTACTGCAAAAAGTAATTGATCTTAAGTTGTAACTTTATCTAACTGGTTTGTCTCTGCGGCTGTCTTTACTTCTCTTGCTATTCTTTTTCCCATACTCATGGTTTCATTGAATAGTAAATTGTAGTATGGAGAGCCATCCATGTAGATATTAGAGCCTGCAACAATTCTTGCTGAGAATTCAAATGATGTGAATTGTGCATTCTCATCATAAACTCCTTCTATGCAAAATGGACCATTCATTCCTGGTGCAACTATTCTTTTTGATGCTTCAACAAAATTCTCCCCCATTGTGTATACTTCATCTAACAATGATTCCCGCAAAACCAGTGGACTATTGCCAATCACATTAAATGATGGAACTTTGTTTGATTTCATTTGCTGTTCAGCTGGGATTCTTCCCAATCCTTCAATGTCTGATTCATGTCTTTGATCAACTCCATAGAATTCTAATTCTTCTTTTAGTGGAGAATAGAAAAATGTCAAGTATGCTAAAACACCTGCAGCATATTCTTGAATGTAAAGTGTTTCGTCTTTAGAAATAACTCCTTCGGAAATCAATTGATTTCTTTTTGTATTGTAATCATCTTCATTTGCTGCCATAAAGTAACCCTTACCTCCAGCTGCACCTTGTCTTTTTACAATAGATAACTTTTCAATTTCACTTGGATTTGTTACTGGTTTTGGCATTGGAAGAGTTGCTTCCCTCATGAGTTTTTCTTTCATTTCTCTGTCTGACTCCCATCTTAGAATCCATTTGTTACCAAAGATTGGGGTCTTGATAGATTCAATCTCATCAGAACTCATCTGTGCAATCAAAGTTCCATGAGGAATCAATACTGCATTATTTTGCTCAAGAGTTGCCTGGACTTTTTCATCAAGAACTTCTCTGAATTTGTCTACTATGATTAATTCATCAATAAATGGAAATCTACGATATAATTTTTCACGTTTTTTCTCACAAACTAAAATTGTCTTCAACCCTTCATCTTTTGCACCTTTTAGAACCTGTAATGAACAGTGAGAACCTAGCGTTGCAATTGAGGCCATATTATGAATATCCTAGAATTTTGTACTTTATGAACTATGTGCGGATGTGACATATTGGAAAACCTCATCTATCAATTCAACACTGAGTTCTGGTTTGAGGTCTTCAGGAATTACCTTTAAAACAAAATCATACATTGTTGTGTTTTTTGGAAGTTCCTCCCTTTCTTGTAACAAAGAAAATACAGATACTCCATTTGCTATCACTGCTACTAGTTTTTCTTTATTTGTAAGAACCATGAAAAATTGTGAAAATTACTGGTAAATTAATGTAAATTTTATTTTGATCTCAAGATGTTGATTTTGTCATTACTTGATTAAATGATTGAATTGTTTTGGTTTCTGAATTGAGTACTAATTCTAGTGATATGTCATGTCCCCCAGCTTTAGGTTCTTCCTGAGATGCATAATATCCGACATATCCTGCTACTACTATGATAAATCCAATAACGATTGCCATTAGTGCATCCATCTTGTTTTGGAGTGGAATTGGTACTGGCTATAAGCATTATGAAAATTGAGAAATTGGCTGATCTTTGAATATAAAAATTAATTACACCATGAAATATGCAGTAGAGTAATTTGATAGAAACTGAGTTAGGAAATTTACGTAGATCTCATTATTCAGATCAAATCAATTCCTCAATGGATGGCACCCAAGTCACTGTGATGGGATGGGTTCTAACAGTTAGAGGACATGGAAACATCAGTTTTGTTACAATCCGAGACAAAAATGGCGATGTTTCTGTTGTTGCAAAGAAAGGTGATTGTCCTGATGATATTCGTGAAAAGATATCCTCTCTCAAAGCACATTCTTCAATTGCAATTACTGGAAATGTAAAATCCTCTGAAAAAGCACCCAGTGGTTATGAAATAATTCCAACTGAACTCCGAGTCTTTTCTGAAGTTGAAAAAATTCCTCCCTTTGAGCCCATAGCAAAGACTGTCAAAAATATCGATACTAGATTAGAGGTTAGACCAATTGACCTTAGAAGAAAGGTACTACAACACATCTTCAACACTAGGAGTATAGTTCTCAAATCAATTCGCAGTTACTTTAATGATCAAAATTTTGTTGAAATCAATACTCCAAAGATGATTGCAACAGCTACTGAAGGTGGAGCTGCATTATTCCCAATATTTTACTATAACAAAGAAGCATTCTTGGCTCAGAGTCCGCAATTGTACAAAGAACAATTAACAATGAGTTTTGAAAAAGTCTTTGAGATTGCACCAATCTTTAGAGCAGAACCATCAAGAACTAACCGCCATCTTGCTGAAGCAATATCCATTGATTTGGAAGAAGCATTTGTTGATTACAATGATGTGATGAGTAGAATTGAAGAGATTATCAAAATTTCTATTAAAACAGTAACTGATTATACAAAAGATAACCCTGATGCAGAGTTTACAATTCCGGAAATCCCTGAAACCATCCCTCAATACTCTTATGATGATTTGGTTGATAAAATGCAAAAGGCCGGTGCAAAAACAGAATGGGGTGATGACTTGTATCCATCAAATCTCAAAAAAATTGGTCTTGAAGGATTTTACTTTATCAAAGATTGGCCATTAGCACCAAAACCATTCTATGTTAAAGACAGTAAATCTAATCCAAAAATTTCTGAGTCATTTGACTTGATGTTTGGTGATTTGGAATTGTCTTCTGGCAGTACAAGAATTGAAAAACGTAATGAACTTGCTGAGAGAATGAAGAACAAAGGCATGAACACTGATGCATTTGAGTACCATCTAGGTGCATTTGATTACGGAGTTCCTCCTCACGCCGGATGTGGTATTGGTCTTGAGAGACTAATTATGGCTTTGACAGGCACAGAAAACATCCGCGATGTAACATTTTATCCAAGAGATGTTGATAGACTAACACCATAGGTGTGGTAAAATGGTTACAGAAGAAGAGATTGAGAAAGTAGCAAAATTAATGAAAATCGAGGTAGATGATCACAAAGAGTATGTAGACAAGGTACATGCCATGATTGATTATTTTGACATTTTAGATTCTGCAGGAGTAGAAGATGAAGAAATCTCTATGCAAGAAATTCCCATTACTGCTTTACGTGAAGATAAGCACATTCCATTTGATGAAAAACTCATTGAGAAACTAAACCACTACAAAGGAACCTATGTTCGAGCTCCAAAGATGTCATAATGAATCTCAAAATCTCTGCTCTAGACTATGTACAAGAAGTACAAAATGGAAATATCTCTGCTGAAGATTTTACTGCAGCAACTTTAGAACATATTCACAGTATAGATGAAAAATTACATGCGCTTTTGTCTGTAAATGATGATGCAATTAATCAAGCAAGGGAGATTGACAAGAAAATAAAATCTGGAGATAAAGTGGGTGCCTGCTTTGGAATGCCAATTTCAATTAAAGACAATATGTGTATCAAAAATAGTAAAACCACATGTGCATCAAAGATGCTTGAGAACTTTATTGCTCCATATGATGCAACAGTAATTTCAAAACTCAAAGAACAAGATGCAATCTTTATCGGAAAAGCGAACATGGATGAGTTTGCAATGGGATTGACAACTGAATTTAGTGCATATGGTCCAAGCAAAAACCCTTGGAATGTAGATTGCACTCCTGGTGGTTCATCAGGTGGCAGTGCTGTCTCTGTAAGTGCCTTTGAATGTATAGCATCACTTGGTTCTGATACTGGTGGTTCTGTTAGAAACCCTGCTAGTTTTTGCTCAGCAGTAGGTTACAAACCAACATATGGTTTGATTAGCAGATATGGTCTAATTTCATATGCAAACAGCATTGAGCAGATTGGACCAGTAACTAGAACTGTCAAAGACACTGCATTTTTGCTTAACATGATTACAGGATTAGATCCTAATGATAACACCACAGTTGATAACAAGAATGAAGATTATCTTTCAGGCATAGATTCAGGCGTTGAAGGTAAGAAAATAGGCATAATCAAAGAGATGATGGCTGAAGGTACAGACCCTGCAGTGGTATCTGCAACAAAGGATGCAATATCAAAACTTGAAGGATTAGGTGCAATATGCGAAGAAGTCTCACTTGACATGGTGAAATACTCTGTTGCAGCATACTATACCATTACTGCAACTGAAGCAGGAAGTAACTTGGCAAGATATGATAACTTGAGATATGGTTATGACTTTTCAGTTGAAGGCTACGAGTTTAACTCTTACATTCAAAAAGCTAGAAAGAATTTTGGACCTGAAGTTACAAGAAGAATGATTATTGGTGGATTTGTTCCATCTGCAGGACATGCTGGAAAATATTTCCTCAAAGCACTCAAAGTAAAAAGTAAATTAACAAAAGAGATCAATGAAGCATTCAAAAAATATGATTTGTTAATTGCACCAACTGTTCCAATATTGCCATTCAAACTTGGAGAAAAGATTGATGATCCTGTTTCATTATTCCTAGTTGATATCAATACTGTTACTGCAAATCTTACAGGAAAACCTGCAATCTCTGTTCCATTTACTATCTCAAATGGATTACCAATTGGAATTCAATTGTTAGCAGATTCTATGAATGATAAAATGCTACTTCAAGCAGCACGTGCATTAGAGCAAACTGTAAAACTACCGGAGGTTCCAATATGACCAAAATTGGTTTAGAGATTCACTGCCAATTAACAAATCTTGAAAGTAAATTGTTCTGCTCATGTAAAGCAAATTACCGTCAATTTGAAATCAATGAAAATATTTGTCCTGTATGTATGGGGTTGCCTGGAAGTTTACCTCGACTAAATCAAGATGCTGTTAAAAAAGCAACAATGATTGCAATGGCGTTAAACTGTTCTACTCCGGAAAAAATTGCCTTTTTTAGAAAAAATTACTTTTATCCTGATTTACCAAAAAACTTTCAAATCACTCAACTAAACATCTATGGAGATACTAGTGTAGGTGGCCCTGGTTCTATAATGGTTGGAGACAAGGAAATCAGAATTACCAGAATTCAACTTGAAGAAGACCCTGGCAGGCTCATTTATGAGGGAAGTTCTTCTAAAAACCAAATCACTCTTGTTGATTATAACCGTGCAGGCACACCTCTAGTTGAGATCGTAACAGAGCCTGACTTTGAGAATCCAAAACAAGTAAGAGAATTTCTCAATATTTTGTCTGATTTACTAGAGAATCTTGGAGTATCTGATCCTAGTTTGGAAGGTGCAATGAGGGCAGACGCAAACGTATCCATTGAAGGTGGAAAGAAAGTTGAGATAAAAAATATTGGTTCATTTCATGATTTGGAAAAAGCAGTTCACTTTGAAATTACAAGACAAGAAAGTTTGCATTCCAGAGAAATTGAAATTGCCCAGGAGACTCGTCATTGGGATGATAAAAGAAAGATAACAATTTCTTCTCGTTCTAAAGAAGAAGCACTAGACTATCGTTATTTCTTAGAAGGGGACATACCTTGGGTTACAATTGATCCTGCAATTCAAGAGACATTGAAATCTCAAATGCCTGAAAGCATTAGCTCCAAAAAAGAAAGATATGTTTCAAAATATAATATTACAAATCAGGTGGCCGATGTTTTGTCCTCTGACAAATTCTATTCAGATTTGTTTGAGGATTCTCATACAGAATCAAATGCAAAAGAGATTGCAAATATCATTACAACTGATTTAATGGGATTAGTTGATACCAGAGAAAAACGTGAAGCATCAAAGATTACTGCAACACATTTGAGAGATTTGGCTGATGCAATTCAAACAGGAAAGATTTCAAGAAACTCTGCTAAAAATGCATTATATGAGATTGTAAAAACTGGCAAAGAATTGTCTCAAGTAATGTCTGATCTTGATTTAGGAAATGTGTCTGATGAATCAGAATTACTTACAGTTATCAAAGATGTAATTTCAGAAGAACCTCAAGCAGTAGAGCAGGCAAAATCAAATCCTCAAACAATAAACTATCTTGTAGGTAAGGTGATGCAAAAAACAAAAGGCAAGGCAGATCCTAAACTTACATTGGATTTACTCAAAAAACAGATTGAATAAAAAATGTCTGAACTCTCCTTAGAAGATATAGAATTTATCAAAATTTTAGCAACATCTGATGCTACTGTATTGCAAGCAGGAATGAATGATGCTACTCGTAAGCGCTTAGATGGGCAAATAGGCGTGATATTGAGGGAATACTATCATGAAAATACGACATTTTCTGGAACAAAAAGAATCAAAGAATTTGAAAAAGCAGGAATTACTGAAGATCATGGAAAAGCTGCAATTGCCTGTGCTAGACGTCTTGGAATTGATATTTCTTAATCTAAAATCTTTTTACCATCTATCTAATTTTAAAAATTGAATATTGTCTGATTTTGAGTTTGTTCCAACACAAAAGCAAGTTGAAGAGTCTAACATCTTTCGTTTTATGCAAAAACATGGACTATCATCATTGTCTGAACTATCAAAAAGGGCAAAAGATGAATTAGAATGGTTTTGGCAAGAAGTTGATAAAGACATCGGTGTGGTTTGGGACTCTCCGTATTCCCAAATACTTGATTCCTCAAATGGAATTGCACATTCTAAATGGTTTGTAAATGGTAAAACAAACATCTACAAATCTACAGTTGAAAAATTTGTAAAATTAACTCCTGATAAAACTGCATATCATTTTGTTTCAGAAGATGGAACAACATCTAAACTAACATACCGAGAATTGGACAAAAATGTCTCTAAACTTGCAAACGGTCTAAAATCAATAGGTATCAAAAAAGGAGATGTTGTTGCAATTTATCTTCCAATGATTCAAGAAGCAATTTTAGCAATATTGGCTTCAGCAAAAATTGGTGCAGTGCAAACTGTAATATTTTCAGGATATAGCACTGAATCACTACACATTAGATTGCAAGATTGTAATGCCAAAATTCTCTTTGTTTCAGACGGGTTTTACAGAAAAGGAAAATCAATATCTCAAAAAGAAACCATGCAAAAAGCAATTCAAGATACATATGTTGAAAAAACAATTGTTGTAAAATACAAGGGAATAGACAAGTATGCCAATTCAAAAAATATTGTGTATTATGACGAATTAGTAGAATCTCAAAATTCTGATTGTATTACAGAGATTATGGATTCAGAAGATCCTCTCTTTATCTTGTACACTTCTGGTACTACTGGAAAACCTAAAGGAGTAGTGCATATTCATGGAGGGTTTTCAGTATTTGCCGGACATCAGGCAGCGTATTTGATAGATTTGCAGGCACAAGATCTGCTATTCTGGCCAGCAGATATTGGGTGGATTACAGGTCTAGTCTGGAATGTCTATGGATTGCTAATCATGGGGGCAAGTTCTGTAATTTATGATGGGGCTTTAGATTTTCCAAAATCTGACAGAGTGTGGAGAATTCTTTCTGAATATGGTGCAACAATATTTGGAATATCTCCAACTGCTACAAGATTATTCAAGAAAAACAATGAAGAGCCACTAAAAAATTTTCCATTAGATAAAATCAAAAACATTCCAACAACTGGAGAACCACTTGATGAGGATTCTTGGTGGTGGCTGTTTGAAAAAGTCGGTAACAAGAAAATTCCAATCATGAACTTGTCTGGTGGAACTGAAATTGGTGGAGCGATGCTATCTGTTTTTCCAGGAATGAAACTAAAACCATCTACTGTTGGAATTCCGGTTCCTGGAATGAATCTTGATGTTGTTGATGATGATGGCAATTCTGTTAAGAACAAAAATGGTTAT
Source organism: Candidatus Nitrosopumilus sp. (assembly GCA_003702525.1). Lineage (GTDB taxonomy): Archaea > Thermoproteota > Nitrososphaeria > Nitrososphaerales > Nitrosopumilaceae > Nitrosopumilus. Next base: position 37,597 of record REGJ01000001.1, on the reverse strand, counting down.
CTGATAATTCGATCCCCCTGGCCAGGTATGACTAGAGGGTTACTAAATGATGATGAACGATTCATCGAAACCTATTGGTCCAGATTTAAAAATATCTGGTTTCATGGTGATTATGTCTTTGTTGATGAAGATGATCTTTGGTATATGCGAGGCAGAACTGATGATGTGATTAATGTATCTGGACATAGAATGAGTACTGCTGAAATTGAACACACTGTAATCTCTCATGAAAAAATTTCTGATGCTGCATCAATTGCAATTCCTGATGATATTACTGGTGAGGCAATTGTTGTTTTCTTTGTTGCAGACAACAAAGATGATTCTAATTTGGAAGAGATAGTTTCTGATTTTATTTCTCAAAAGATCGGCAAAGTAGCAAAACCAAAGTTTGTTTATCAACTAACAGATTTACCTAAAACTAGAACTGGTAAAATTATGAGAAGACTGCTAAAATCAAAACTGCTTGGTAAAGATTTAGGTGATCTGTCCTCTGTTGAGAATCCAGATGTTTTGGATGAAATTCCAAAACTAGTTTGAGAAAATTTACTTTTTAATACCTAGATTTTCACGTATGAACTCTATATTCTCCAAAGAATATGAAAATTATTGAAATTCATAGTTGATCAGCAAGTTGAAGATATTGAGATGCCTGAAAACTTGAAATTAAATACATTTTTACAAGAATTTCATTCAGATTGTCCTCATCCTGAATGTGGATTTGGATTTTACGGCTTTGCTTTTGGTCAATCCCCTTTTCCAGTTCCAAGACTCATTCAAGAAGCATTGGTAAAAAATGTCCATAAGGGAGAATATGCAGCGGTTCCAGGCATTCCTGAATTACGTAGTGCAATCTCAAAATACAATAAACATTACTTTGGAATGGATGTAGCTCCTGAAAGAATCTATGTTGGTCCTGGAACCAAAGAATTAATCTTTAATCTATTGGAAATTTTACATGGCACAGTAATCTTGCCTACTCCTGCATGGTTAGGATATCTTCCACAGATAAGATTTCTAAAGAAAAATTATCACATGCTTCCTACAAGAGCCAACAAAAAAATATCTCCTGCGGATTTAAGAAAACTAGCATTACGTTTACAAGATAGACAGAAAATTTTAATTTTAAATAATCCTCATAATCCCACAGGCTTACTATATGACAAACTAGAATTAGAAGAGATTGCAGATATCTGCAGAGAACAAAATATCACTGTGATTTCAGATGAAATTTATGCACAAACAACATATGATTTTTCAAAGTTTCTAAGTATGGGCAAAATTTATCCTGAAGGAACATTTGTTACAAACGGATTATCAAAATCACATGCTGCGGGAGGATACAGATTAGGATATGTTATCTTTCCACAACATGCCATTGAACTAAAAACTCAATTTAAAAAAATACTTGCTACTGAATATACTGCGGTATCTACTCCTATTCAACACGCAGCAGTTGCAGGATTTGAAATAAGTTCTGATATTGATGAATATTTTGATGTAACACGAAATATTCATCATATAATGGGTGAATATTGTCATAATGCTTTATCAAAAATTAGCGGAGTTAAAACCACAAAACCTGATGCGACTTTTTATCTTTTAGCAGATTTCAATGCATTTGCACCAGATTTGCAAAAGGCAGGTATCTCTACATCTCAAAAGCTATCTGAAGCGTTAATTGTTCATCCTTATCATACTGCAATTGTAGGTGGAGATAGCCTAGTTTTAGAAAGAACTGATTTTAGCGCAAGAATTGCTTTTGTAGATTATGATGGGTCTCAAGTCTATCAAAACTATCTAAAAAATAAGCCTAAAACCAGCTCTGAGAGGATGGAGTTTGTTAAAGAAAATGCTCCAAAAATTGTCTCTGGAATTCAAATGATTTCTAAATTCTTTGATGATTTAAAGAAAAACAATTTACTGAATACAAATGCAAAGCAAACCTCATTGATTACTACTAGCTAATTTTGCACGAATCTCTTCAAATTCTTTTACAGATATCTCTCCTCTAACCAATCTTTTTTGAAGTATATCTAGAGGCGTTGTTCTTGTTATTGGTTTGATGATTTTATTTTTGATGGATTCTTTGTTAATTGAAATTTGCCTTGAATTATCATTTACTTTTCTTTTAATTCCCCATACAGCTCCAAACAATATTCCCAGTCCACCAATTGCTAAAACCATGTGTGCAACTTCAGAATTACTTCCTGACATATCTTCTTGAGAAACCAGTCTTGCATCTGCTTCAGGAATTATTTCTTTTTTAAGAATGGAATCAATCATTGAATCGTCTATTTCATTAATTCCCACTGCCTCTTCAATAGTAATTCCTGGATAATTTCTATCAAACCATGACTTGTATGTTGGTTCATTGTAGTATCTATCCAAATAGTAATCTTGTCTTTTGTTTGGATCCACAAAATCGGCTATACTGGTTTCTGCAAAAACTCCGGATACTGAAATCATTAATGAAATGATTCCAATTGCTAATGTGACTTGTATTGCCTTTATCAACAATGTTAATTTACAATTTTTTAATTTAAAATACGCGTACCATTTTTTCATATGGATTGATAGTAAATTTTATTAAAATTAGAAAAACCCAGACTCGCCTATGAAGCAATTGATATTATTGGTCCTAAGCATGTAAGGAACTACTCAATTATGATTTCCATGACAGTCAATCTCAATTGGGGGTTTTATTACAAAAAACTTTCAAAGATATGGAGTGAAATTCAACTGTTCATAGGTTTAGTGAGTAAATTTGAGAATCCATAGATTGTGGTGGATTCTTGAAATAGGTTTTTAGATAATTTGTGCCTAAATTGCGATCAAAATAGCGATCAATTTACTAAATAAAAGCTCACGATCGCATCATATAATCTGAAATTATGAAGATAGGATCCTAAAAAATGAGTCAACAAACTTTTGCAATATTTGACAGAGAATCTGGGTCTTCGCATGATGAATACAAATCATCACTAGAGCAGGTTCAGGAACAACTATCAAAATATGGTTTAAGTGGAAATCAATCCAAGGTCTTTATCTATTTAGAAAAATATGGTGCAAAAACTGCTCCTGAAGTATCCAAGGCACTTAAACTACCTAGAACTGAAACATACCACATACTATCTGAATTACAAAACAAAGGTATTGTATCTGCTACATTCCAACATCCTATTCAGTTTATTGCATTACCTTTGGAACAAGCAATTTGTTTTCTAGTTAATTCGGAAAAAGAACGTCTAAAATCACTTGAAAAGATGAAACCTCAACTCTCTGAGATATGGAAAAATCTCCCAGGATTTGATTCAGAAGATAAAAACAAAGATGAAAAATATCAGATGCTCAAAGGAACAAATCAAATCTATTCTAAAATCACTAACATGACTGATGATTATTCTGATGAATTACTAGTATTGGGGAGTGAAAAAGATCTTTTGAAATTATATCATTCTGACTTTTTAGAACCATTTGAAAAATCAAAACAAAAATTTAGAATAATTAGTTCATGTAGTGAAAAGACATTTTACATATTTGATAAATTAAAGAAAAATAATGTCAGATCATTGGGTGACAATATGAAAGAAAATCTGTGTTACATAATAAAGGATGATTCAGAACTCTTATTCTTTACCAAGAATGCAAACAAATCTGCTGAACCCTTTGCAATGTGGACTGACTCTCCTACATTGATTTACTCTATGAAATTATTATTTGAGTCTATGTGGAATAAAGGTAATGCATCCTAGATTGATGCCTTGATCATTTTAACTTTTTAAGTTCTTGAGATACTAGAGGCAAGAATGCACCCACATCGGATACAATTCCTAGTGCTTGCCATGTTCCTCTGTCCATAAGTTTTGTTACGGTTGGTTGGTTGATATCCACAACAATGACTTTAACATTTGCAGGCAACATGTTTCCAGTAGCAATTGAATGAAGCATTGTTGAAATCATGATTACCATGCTTGCATCTTTTAGAACTTTTTTGTACTCTCTTTGAGCTTGAGCAACATCAGTAATTACATCAGGTAATGGACCATCATCTCGTATAGAGCCTGCCAAAACAAATGGGACTTTATTTTTGACACATTCATAGAAAATTCCCTTTGTTAATTTTCCAGATTGTACCATTTTTGAGATTGAACCTGCTTTGAAAACTGCATTAATTGTATCCATGTGATTTCTATATCCTCTTTTAGCCAAAGTTGCATCTTGAACATACATGCCCAATGATGTTCCCAATGTTGCATTTTCTATATCGTGAACAGCTAATGCATTTCCTGCTAAAATACCATCAATGTATCCTTTTTTGATTAATTCAGAAACAGAACTTGCAGCACCTGTATGTACAATTGCTGGACCTCCTACGATGACAATCTTTCCACCAGACTTTTTGGTTTGGCGGATATCCAATGCTACTTTTTTAGCAATGTGTTGGGTTGGTCTTTCACTTGAACTACTACTTCCCATAAAAGCAAAGATGTTTGCTTTATCACGTGGTCTTTCAGGTGGTGCTACCTTGACCCCTATTTCATCTACAACGATTAGGTCCCCTTTTTTGACATCTCTAATTGGAACACATGTAGCATTTTTTCCTTTTACTACAATGCATTTATCCATCATTTGATTCTCAACTTTAATCCAATTTTTTTTGTAAAAAATCAATGTCTCGTTATTGGTGGTGCTGTAAAAATTATCTGGCATCACCATATCTTTTATTGCCTTTTGCAATTTCACCTCTTTCTCTTTTACTGGAATGACCCCTTCTCGATGAATGTCATCCATTATTTCCTCAAGATGTGTTTCATTTTTTCCACTTACAAGTAATCTGGCATGACTGGAATCCTTCTTTTTAATTCCTACACGTAAATCTAAAATCTCAAACTCTCCCCCCCGGTTCATAATTTTATCAAATACTTTGGTTAAAATCATAGAATCAATAAGATGTCCACTGACTTCTACTTCTTGAGAAAATTTGCTCATTTTATTATTCTCCACACAATCATAACTAAAGCTTTACGTTTTACTTGAGGCTAGATCATACTGGAAGAATTACTTTGCCTTCAAATTTTGGAATTTTATCGGATTCAAATGTTTTTTCTAATTTTTCCTTTTGTTCTTTAGTTACGCCTTGAACAATTGTTTTAGATGCACCACTATTATCCACCAAGGCTAGTATGTATCCGCTATTATCAGTCAACACAAAACCTGCAGATTCATCAACAAATGCATACAAATTTTCTTCACCTACTGGTTTCCAAACATTAGATTTTGTATCAGTTAATGCTAATGCAGGCATTGCTTTACCATCTGTTAATTTATTGAGATACTCTCTTGCATCGGCTACTCTTTTTTGACCAAGTTTTAGTGCTTGAAAATATTGCATGTCTTTCAAAATATCTGATTGTTATAAAAACAATATTGCCTCAAAAGATAGTTATACAATATTATTCTAAATATTCCATGCCTCTTACAAACCCTGTAATCATAAAATTAAATGAAATCACTACTATGGTTGAAGATAAATCTAAACTATCTGAATCGGACGTAGATGAAATAAAATCAATTTTCAAAGAACTAGTGAAAAATGGTGAAAGATATGATGTTGATGAAATCGAGTTCTGGTTTGAAAATGAGGGCAGTTGGAAAACTAGAGAACCGATAATCCGAATTGCAAATCTTTCAAACTACGTACAAGACAAGCATCAACAAACAGCACATCTAAGAATAATGTCTGATGATGATTGTAGTTGCGGTCACTAAACTTCTAATTGTTCTAATAATCTGCCCACAATTTTTGCATTCTCTTGTCTTTCACTAAGAATCTCATTTAATCGAGTTTCATTACTTTCTTTTTTTGTAATGATTTCAAAATATTCTTCATCCAAATCACTATTAGCTTGCAGTCTTTTGATTACCTCAAACAGTATTCCGATTACTTGTTTTTGAGCATCAATCAGTTCATCTTTTTCTGTTTCAGACATTATTATTCATCAACTATCTTTGTAAATAATTCTTTTAATTTTGGATGAGTTATACTTGATTTTGCAGATTCAAAGAAAGGTGCTAGTTTTTCTTTTGAATGTCCTTGAGATTTGTAAATTTTTGCTTGCAGTGCCATCTCTAATTTATCAATTTGATGAACAATCTGACTTTCAGTAGAATTGTTCTCCTGATACTCTTTCCAAATTTCGATGTATGTTGGAATAATTGATTCAGGTAATACTTTAATTATTTCATCAAATGCCAAATTTTCTAATTTCTGTTTTTCTTCAAATGACATTTTATCTGGAACAATATCTCCAACTTTTGATTCTGCTATATCATGCAATAAAATCATCTTGAGAACTTTTTCAGAGTTTAAATCCTCTAAATCAGAAATTATCATCCCGATTACTGCCATTGAAAACGTATGATCTGCTACAGATTCGGGATTCTCTAGAGATAGTTTGTTTATCCATCCTTGTCGAGATATGTTTTTTAGATTTGCAGCGTTTTTCAAAAAATCTTCAATCATTGTTAGTGAGAACATCTGGACACCTAAAGAGTTTTGAGATTTTAGAATCACATAATAGTTGAATCATGCCCTGTAATTTCATGAAGATATACACCAAAACAGGCGATGATGGAAATACAGAACTTCAAGGACAGTTGCGTATTTCAAAATCTCATCCAAGAATATTTGCATATGGGGCTGTAGATGAGGCAAATGCAGCTTTGGGTATGGTTTTGGCAAATCCTTTAGATGAAGATATTTTCAATGTACTTCAAAAAATTCAAAATGATTTGTTTGTTGTAGGTTCTGATTTATCAAACCCTAATCTGAATTATCTGAAAAACAGAGTATCTTTAGAGATGATTGAAGAGTTAGAACAAAATATTGACAAATTTGAATCTGAACTTCCTTTATTGACTAATTTCATATTACCAGGAGGCTCTGTTACAGCATCTCAATTGCATTTTGCAAGAACTGTGGTACGTAGAGCCGAAACATTGACTGTACAACTTGCAGAAAAAGATGAAATTAATTCAAATTGTATAATTTATCTAAACAGATTATCTGATCTATTTTTTGTCATGGGTCGCTTAATCAACAAAAGAAATGGTACAGAAGATATTCTTTGGAAGACGTAAAAAGACACACTTTAATTCCTCAACTAGTGACATTTTTTGAGTGCCGGGGTAGCTCAGCCTGGGAGAGCACTCGGCTGAAGACCGGGCTGTCGCGCGTTCAAATCCCGCCCCCGGCACCATGATTGATATCATAACATAATTTTGAATCAGAAACATTATTTTGACGTAACTGCATCATACAAATCATGAATGTTTACAGGCTTTAGCAGTGTATTTTTTACACCGAATTTGGTTATTCTGTCTTGCTCACTTTTTGTAATATTCATTGCAGTCAATACAAAGATTTTTTCTGGTTCTAGTTTGTTTGTATCTTTGAGTTTCTCTAGTGCCTCAAATCCACTAGCTTTTGGCATTGCAAGATCTAAAATGATTGCATCATAATTGCCATCTGAAATTTTTTTGACTGCTTCATTACCATCATGGGCAGTATCAACTTGGTCTCCCTTCAATGTAAAAAATTGCGAAAGCATCTCTACGATTTCAAATGAGTCATCAACAAGTAGAACTTTCATAGTTGAGATAAACACTCCTTATTAATTAGGATTTGAATAAATTTCAAAAATGAAACTGGTTTTATATGGATCACTTTCTGCCCAAATTTTTCCACCATGAAGTTCAACAATCCCTTTACAGATTGCCAATCCCAATCCAGAGCCTCCATGTTTTCTAGTCTCACCAGAATCAACTTGATGGAATTTCTTAAATATCTCTGATAATTGTTTATGTGGAATCATCGAACCATTATTTGAGATTGAGACCCTTATCTTACCCTTCAAATCCTCCGCATTGATTGATATCTTTCCGTTATGTTTTGGTACAAAATCAACAGCATTTTGAATAATATTTGTAAAGACCTCTTTGATTCTGAGAGTATCCATTTTTACTTGAATTGATGGGACATGCTCCATTGATAGTGAAATATTTTTTTCCGATAGAATTGATTGATGAGAATTGACGATTTCCAAAACAAATTCCCTAAAATTGACTGTGGAGTATTGTAGATTAAATTTGCCTAAAGCTAATTTTTGAGAATCCAAAATATTTTCAATCAACCTTCTAATATGGTCTGTATTGGTGACTATTTTATTAACAGCGTTTAATTGCTCGTCATTTAACTTTCCAAGCAAATCAGGTGCAAGAAGCAGATCACAATATCCAACAATAGGAACTAGTGGTGTTTTTAATTCATGTGATATCATAGAGTCAAACTCGTCACGTCTTTTTTGAATTTGTTTTGCAACAACATTTTTGTTAAAATTTGAAAATGTTATTAATCCTAAAATACTCATTCCTACACCGATCACAGGTATGATAATCAAAATATTTCTGTCTGAATTAGATAATTCTGGTTGTTTTCCTTGAACAACAAATACCCATTCTTTATTTCCAAAATTAATTGAATCTCTAAAAGAATACTCTTCATCTGAATCAGGAACTTGGAATTTTTTATTTGAATCAAAAAATAATGTATCTAAAGATTCAACTGAATCATAAAATCTGATATTTTTATTTTCAAATGACTCATTATCAATAATTGCAAACATGAGGTCATCCACCCTGAAAACTGCTGAAATGAGACCCATAATTTTTTGTTGTTCTTCCCCATCAAATATGGGAATAAGCATTAGAAATCCATTTTGAATATCTGTATCTCCCTCTTGGACTAGTGTAATCTTTCCTGTAATGGACATTTCATTTGTAGCAATTACGTTGTTGACTGCATCTAAGCGAATTTCTTCAGAGTAAATATCATACCCAATCGCTCTAAGATTCTCCTCATTTTCTGGAAAAATATACACAACTGGAAAATACTCGGCTCTTATCCCTTCTGGTTTTATTTGATAATTCTCTATTCCATACTCTTCCATCTGGTCAACTAAATCCATTTTTTCTGATTCTCCTGAAATGTACTTGTTATACCCGACTCCTTGAATTCCCGGAAATGTTTCAATTAGTTTGGTCGATTTGATAAAAATTCCCCATTCCTCGGGAGTCACTTCTTCAGAAGCGGCAAATAATCCCACAGCACCAAGAAGAACTCCATTGTATACTTGCAATCTTGATTCTGTTTTTTGAATTATTAATTTGCTTTCATCTAGAAATGAGTGTTGGTAACTCTCTTCGATAAAATCTAAAAATACAAACCAAACAATTACAGTTACAGTGACACCAATTAACAAAATTGCCAATGACGAGGGATTTGGTCTTTGCAACCAATTCACTCTCTAGGAATTGTGAATGTAAATGTGGTTTTATATGGATCACTTTCTGCCCAAATTTTTCCACCATGAGATTCTACAACCCCTTTACAGATTGCCAATCCCAATCCAGAACCCTCATGAGGACGAGTAAGTGATGTATCTAATTGATAGAATTTCTTAAATAGATTTTCTAACTCTTTTTGTGGAATTTCTGGTCCATTGTTTGAAATTGAAAAAGTTATTTGGTCTGAAGAAACCCTTGTCTGAATTTGGATTTTTCCATCTTTTTGTGGAACAAAATCAATTGCATTATTAAGAATGTTTGAAAAAACCTGTTCTATTAATCCTGCATCAATTTTTATTTTTGTGTGTTCCAAACCATTTATTTCTAAATCAATTTTTTTGTCAGATAATTCTTTAGAGTATTTCCCACATATCTCTGATACCAATTCATCTACAAATACCTCTGAGGGAATGATGTCAAAAAGATTAGTTTCCATCTTCCTTACTAGGAGAATCTTTTCGATGAGGTTGAGTAGATGTGAACTTTCTTTTTTAATTTTTATTACTGCATCCTCTTGATCCTTTGACAAAGGCCCAAGTAAATTAGGTTCTATGAGCATTTCACAGTAACCTTTGATGGGAGTCAAAGGAGTCTTTAATTCATGTGAAATCATATTGGTAAATTCGTTTGTTTGTTTATGAATTTCAAGCTCAGTCTCTATTTTCTTCCTTGTTGCAACATTCATTCTGTCAATAAATGTTACAATTAAGACCATCAAACCTGTAATTATTACAAATATCAAAGGTACAATTTTTTGATAAATATCTAAAATCTGTAACTGATATTTTGCCAATTTTACAGCATCAAAAACAAAAATCTCAGATGCACTACTTCCTCCCAATTGAGTTGCGTGTACTCTTTGATCTTCAATGACAAAATAATTGTCCCATCCAATTTCCATATTGATCAATTTCCCTGTAACTGGCTCTATCCAAAGTGAGCAAGAATATTCTACAAATATTGTTCTTCCTTCAAATTGGGGAAATGCAGCTGAATTGTCATTAATTGATGGTTTACACTCAAAAAGATATACCTCCAAGTCTTCAATGGTCTCAGTTGAAACATATTGCATTGTAGTTGGCCTGTGAATTACTGGATGTAAAAAGTCATAACTAGTTTTTTCTACATTTGCTGGAAATGCATAATACAAATCTGAACCTATATGTTTTTTGGAAATTCTATCTACTTGATATGTATCAAATGCATTGAAGACCACTTTGTCATCAATGGTATGTTTGGAAACAATCTCTGCTTTGATATTTAGAATATTTTCATCATGTTGAACAACTCTTTCAATTGAATTTCTTTTATGTTTTGACTCTTCCAAAAACTCACCGCCATATTCGTCAACAATTCTGTCTCTGCCAAAAAATTCTGTACTTCGGGAATAATCTATGGGTAGTGAGAATTGCTCTGGAATGACTACTGAAAACCAATAAACATTAACTGTAATTGAAATTATTATGATTCCAAGGATTAATTTTGTAGTATTTTGAATCATATGATTTTAAGAGAATATATTTTCTAATAAACTATTATATTTTTATAGTCACACCAATCTAAAATCTACTTTTCTGTAATTGATGTTGGAAGAGGAATCAAGAAAGAATTACAAAAAGATTTGTTTGAGAAACATTCCCCTTCTGAAACTACGCTAGACAGAATTTACGGCGTGGCAGGTATTGGTCTGTTTATCTCTAAAAAACTTGCCCAGAGTATTAATGGCGATCTATATCTTGCAAGATCTGAGGAAGGGTTAGGTAGCACATTTGTTCTTGAGGTTTCCTTAAAATAAATAAAATCATGATTTTTGAATTTTTCCAAAGATCATAGAACTCTTTAAGTGAAAATTTACTTTAACAAAATATTTAATAACATTACTAACTCTGTTTTTTCGACATAATGGCTGAAAAAAAATCAAAGACAAAAGCAAAGGTATCTACAACTAAAACCAAAGCCACAAAATCAAAGGCTACAACAACCAAACCAAAGACAACATCCAAGGCAAAAACCACAAAATCAAAGGCTAAGGGTAGTAAATCACAGAAGAAGGAAGAACCTGTTGGAGATATGGGCATAGTCATAGTAGATGATGATATTGAGATTGATCAAGAAAAAGTCAATGAAGAAAGACGAGCCTATCTTGAAGAAGCAAGATCTCAGGAAGCATTTGACTAGGAATCTTTATTCGATTCGATAACGTAGTACTTGTATGCGTGCGTTATGTCTAATTACTGTAAAACCAGGTAAGGTGGATTCAGTAGTTCAAATCCTAAAGAAAAAACGCAAAGTAGTAAAACAAGTTATGGTGGTTACTGGAAGGGCCGACATTAGTGTTCTTTTGCAAGGTGGAATCGATGACATTAACAACATGGTAATTGATTTTAAAAAAATTAAAGATATTGTAACTACAGAAACTTTGATTGAAGTGGAGGTAAATCTGGGTTGGTAAGAGCCATTATTTTAGTAAAATCTCCAAAAAAACTGATTGCTGCAAGATTAAGAAAAGTTTCCTCAGTATCGGACTCTTTTCCTACTAGCGGTCAATTTGATGCAGTGGCCATTATTGATGTTGAACAACTTGTCCAAATCAAAGAAGTTGCCAATCAAATCCAAAAAATCAATGGAGTAGAGCGAACTGAAACCATGGTTGAAGTTCAATGACAATTAATTTAAGCAACTTAGAGGTAGAACCCCTGTGAATATCAAAAAAGTCGGAAATGTGATTTTGGCTGTCAAAGACCTAGACAAATCAATACAGTTCTACAATGAACTTATTGGATTACCAATAAAAAACCAAAGAAGAACTTGGGTAGATTTGGGTACTTCTGGAGCCTTACTGAGCCTTCATCCAGCTTCATTGACTGAACAACAAGGAAATGCTCTTGAAAGTGGAATCACAGTCGGGTTTCTAGTTGGCGATGTAAAATCCGCAGTAGACGAATTGAAAGAGAAAGGAGTCAATATTCATCGAGATATCGTTGAAAAAGATGCAGGTAAAAATGCTGTAATCTCAGATCCTGATGGTTATTTGATTTCTTTATTCGAACCTAGTTTCTCAGACAAAGCTGAACAAACTGGTGGGTATCACGGATTTACACCTGCTTAGATAATCTTCTTTATTGAAGAAATAATTTTCTCTAAGCCTTTTTCTTTTCTATTAATAGAAACGTAATAGGTAATGTCATTTTTTTGCAAAAGAACAATTGTAACTTTTTGATGTTGTAGTATAACATGTTCCAATTTTCCAACAGTGTTTGCTGTATCTTTTCTTAAAGACATTAATGTTGAAATTATGAAAAATTCATTTTTTACTTGTTCTGATTTCAACATTGGTTTAAGATTTGGTTGAACAATCCCTGCCAATGTTCTTCCATAGACATTAATCACACCTGCGTATCTTACACTCTTTGAAACATCAAGGATTTTTTGACATTGTTTTCTGTATTTTATAATGGCTGATTTCCACTTGTCTGCAGGAGTTTTAACCATACTAAAAATTGGATTTGCAACTAATAAGGATTATTCTGAAATGTTGATTAATTTTTAATCTTGTTTTTTAGATTCTTTTTCTAATTTTTTCTTTAGTTCTGTGTTTTCTTTTAGTAGTTTATCATTTTCTGCTTGTAATGTTTGAACAGAATTTTGTTTGGTGTATAATGGATGTCCTGGAGGAATTACTTGATTTCCAGTTAGAAGTCCAGATGCATATTGTTGATACATGTGTTGGAATCCTTGTAGTTTTTGATTGATTGTCTCAGCATCACGTGAAAATTGTTCTTTTACAGGGTTTTTGTGAATGTTGAACATTGGATGAGTCAATCCAGGTGGCAATCTAGGAAATTGTAGTGCCATATGAGGAATGTTTGGATTCAATCCATAGAGGTCTTGTAGGTGTTTCTGTACGTGGTTTTCCATAAAATTAGTCAAATTTTGCTATATTTGTGGCTTGCTTTAGGCATTTGATATACAGTTTAGTGAAATTCAAGTCATTATTGCTCAATTTGAGTTGATCGCAGATCCTTATACGATCCCGGTTTTTGATCGCAGATACGCATGGATGAAACAAAAAAGACGTGTCTTAGATGCAAAAAAGACATTGAAGAACAAGATCTACACAAGATTGTAATCTATGTTGTTCAAGAAAAATTCACTGAACATCATTACGAACATGTAGAATGTCCTGACAAATTTACCGTTTAATCAAAAATCTAATTTATCCTTTAAACTCGTAAACTTTGTAAATCTCACCAGTGACTCTGGAGCGATATCTCCACTCATCTTGTCTCCATATAACTTCCACAAAGTCTCTTTGAAAATTTGGATGTAATCTTTGATAGACATCTTGTCCAATTAAAATTTGATTTGGTTTTGCCATGTTTTGAATTTTAGCTGCAATATTCATGGCGGGACCCATTACATCTACATGAGATTGTTGTTCATCTGCCCCATATCTTACAACAATGTTTTTTCCAAAATCAACACCAATCTTTACCATCAGGTCTGGATAATCATATTGATTTAAGATTGGATTGATTCCTTTTTGTATAACAGAAATCATTGATTTTGCACAATTTACTGCATTATCTGATGCGAGTAATCCATTACTTTGGGCATCAAAGTATCCGATAACTGCATCTCCTACAAATTTTAAGACATAACCTTCGTATTGTCTGATAACTGCAGCCATCTCTTGTGCAAATGAACTAATTATAATTGCAATTTTTTCTTCAGGCATTTCTAATGCCATGGTTGTTGAACCAACCAAATCAACATACAATACTACTAAATCTAATTTTGAAAACACATTTTTTCTCAAAAATTGATCAGATTCATCAACCATTCCAGAGTATTGATATCCTTTTTTCAAAGCTCCCCATACTCGTTTCTGGGTTTCTAAAATCATTGATTCAGAGTCCAATGTTTTTTCTGATGCTGAACTAAGCAACATATCTACAACTTTTTCTTGATTAGATTCGGGTTCCTTCTCTACATTGTTTTCTGCCATATTTTTCTCCTATTCTAAGGGAAATTCATGCCCACATTGGGTACATTTTCCTCTTTTCCCTCTATAACCATCATGATAATATTCTTCAATTTCACCCTCACAATCATTACATGTAAAACTTGAATCTTCCATGCCTAGAATGCCTCAATTACATATTTAGATATTGATGAAGGTTTAAGGCGAGTAATAATTTGGTAAATCTTGTGCGTTTAGGTACAAGATCCCCCAATGAGTTTATCCAACTTTTGAATGAAAAAAATAATCTTATCCAAAAATCATTCCTATCTAAAATTTCAGATATGACAAAAATGATCGATGCAAAAGTTATGTTGGGAGATGCAACAGTTTCTGAACAAAAAACATTTGATCCAAAACTAGTAATGGATTATTTTCAAAATATTAGCAAGAATCTAAAAGATTGGTCTATCCAAGATGTAACAATATCTAACAATGAAGATCTTAGAAGAATTTTCTTAAAATTTGAAATTATGGAAGGAAACTATTTGATTTCAGGACATGTGTCAATCCAATTCCATGTCTTGTTATATTACAAACCAGACCAGCGAGTAATTGATTGTCAAAAAGAACTTGCTGAAATTATTGATATGACTAAAAACAAAGAAGAAGAACTGTCAAACAATAGTGATCAATTTGTTTTAGATAAATTAAAAGAAATGGGATACAAAGATTTTGATCATCAAAAACTCTTTGAGGTGTTTTATGAAAATGATGAATTTAGAGAAAAAGTTTTTGCAGAAATCGAAGAACAATCAGGAGTAGATTTTCAAAAACTATCTGAAAAAAAGACCCAGCTGTTTAATGAATTAGATTCTCTTTTAGTTGAAACATATCAAATAACTTCAACATTAATTGATGATTCAAAACTTGTTACTGGTGAAGAGGGATGTTTATGTACATTTGATTTAGAATTTGTAAAAAACAATACAAGAGAAGGATTGTTTGATCCTAGAAAAATGTCTGAATCTGCAAAAGAAGGTATAGTGAAACGATTAGATGAATTTGCAAGTATAATTAACTAAAGACCAAGGAACCAAAAAATGAGATAATTCTCAATGGGGAAGTTCTGATTCCTTGATATGGTTTAAACTCGATATGTTTGGTATTTAGGCATTCCTCAAAATTTACGCATAAAATTTGACTAAAAAAATAATTTTTGTATAGAAGAAGTCAAATACATCGTTTTCTTAGCAACATTTCCAATGAACCCACCATATGAAGAGATAGTAAAAGCAAACTCGATGCGAGGAAATGAAATAAAGAAAACTCCATTAATTCATTCACCTACTTTTAGTGATCTGACAAAATCAGAAGTCTATCTTAAAGCAGAATTTAGACAAAAAACTGGTTCATTTAAAATTCGTGGTGCTTATTACAAAATAAAATCATTATCTGAAGACGAAAAGAAGCAGGGAGTAGTAGCTGCATCTGCAGGAAATCACGCTCAAGGTGTGGCATTAGCTTCTGCTCTTGAAGAAATTCCGTGTACCATAGTTATGCCAAAAAATGCATCTCCAGCAAAAGTTGCTGCAACAAGGGGATATGGTGCAAATGTTATCTTAGAAGGAATAAACTATGATGAATCATCTGCCAAAGCAAAAGAAATTGCAAAAGAAACAGGGGCAACCATGATTCATGCTTTTGATGATCCTCAAATTATTGCGGCTCAAGGAGTCATTGGTTTAGAGATACTAGATGATTTACCTGATGTTGAAGAAGTTTATCTTCCAATAGGTGGTGGCGGATTGGCAGCAGGTACCTTAATTGCAATAAAAGAGAAAAATCCAAATGTCAAAGTTATCGGCATACAATCAAGATCTTTTCCATCAATGTATGAATCAGTAAAACAGGGTTCACTTACTGCAAGTGGTGGTGCAAGAACAATTGCAGACGGTATCTCAGTAAAAGTTCCAGGACAACTAACATTTAATATAATTAATGAACTCATAGATGAAGTTGTTTTAGTAGATGATACTGAAATTACAAAAGCAATGTTTTTGCTAATGGAGCGAATGAAATTTGTAGTAGAGCCGGCTGGTGCCGCAAGTTTAGCTTATTTAATTTCAAAGAAACCTGCACCTGGAAAAAAAGTAGTTGCAGTACTGGCAGGAGGAAATGTAGACATGTACCTATTAGGTCAGATAGTAGACAAAGGACTAGCTGCCATGGGTAGATTACTAAAACTATCCATATTACTGCCTGATAGACCTGGCGCTTTCAAAGAAATTGTAGATGAAATCACTCTTGCCAACGCCAATATTGTTGAAGTAGTTCATGACAGATTGAGTTCAAATGTGAATGCGGGTTCTGCTGCAGTTACTATGAATTTAGAAACTCAAGGAAAAGAACAGGCAGATGCATTAATTGAATCATTACGTAAGAAAGATGTTCAATTCACATTATTGACATAATTATTTGAATTTCTTTTTAGCAAAAGAAGACAATCCTTGTTTCTTCATCATTTCTGATTCTTTAACGACAGATTTGTGTTGATTAGATTTGTGTTGCTTTAGTTTCTTTTTGAGTTCTGGGAATCTGTTTGCCAAAATTTTCATTGCATAAATTCCTGCATTACCTGCTTTGTTTACTCCCACTGCAACCACAGGAGAACCCGATGGCATTTCAGTAATGGATAACAATGAATCCAATCCTCCAAATGCTGAAAATTTTTCGGTGTCTGTTTTTTTGTGATGTTTGTCATTATAGACCAGAATTGGTACTCCGATAACAGGAATAACCGTGTGAGATGCAATCATACCTGGAAGATGTGCTGCTCCTCCAGCACCTGCAATAATTATATCAAAACCCATTTTTTCTGCATGTTGGGCATATTCTGCCAATCTAGCTGGAGTTCTGTGTGCTGAAATGATTTGATCTTCATGTTTTACTTTAAACTCATCAAGAATTTCTGCAGCTCCTTTCATTATTCTAGAATCAGAACTAGATCCCATTATGATTCCAATAAGAGGTTTTTTTGAATATGACACGATATTAGAAAAAACTTGTTAGTAATTAATGATAACGATTTAGTTTTTCGTAAATCTGTAGCATTAGCTATTTTTATTCCAAAGATATTGGGTGTAATATGGCCAAAATTCTAGGGATCATAGGCGGAGGACAACTTGGAATGATGATTGCAGAAGCTGCCAAAAAGATGCCTGAAAATGTTTCAAAAATTATAGTATTGGATCCTACAGAAAATTGTCCTGCAGCACAAGTAGGTGCAGAACAAATTATTGCAGATTTCAAAGACAAAGATGCCATAATTGAACTCTCAGAAAAATCTGACATCATAACCTATGAAATTGAATCCGGAGACAGTGAAGTTTTAAAATCCGTTGAAAAAAATGCAGAGATTAACCCATCTCCTGAAACATTACATACAATTCAAGACAAATTTTTACAAAAAACATTTCTTAAAGAACATGGTATCCCCGTTCCAGAATTCATAGAGATTTCAAATATTGAGGATGTTAAAGAAGGATTGAAAAAATTTGGATACCCTGCATTACTCAAAGCAAGACGTGATGCATATGATGGACGAGGAAACTTTAAGGTTGATTCTGAAGATATGGTCCAAACAGCATATGATTACTTTAAAGGTCAAAAATTAATGTTAGAAAAATTTGTTCCATTCAAAATGGAAGTATCTGTAATTGCAGCTAGAAACACCAAAGGTGAAATCAAAACATTTCCTCTTGTAGAAAATATTCATGAAGAAAATATTTTGCGTGAAACAATTGCACCTGCAAGAGTTTCTGATGAAGTAACAAAAAATGCTGAAAAAATTGCTAGTCAAACTATGGATGTATTAAAAGGTGCAGGAGTATTTGGAATTGAAATGTTTGTTACCCAAGATGATCAAATTGTAATTAATGAAATTGCTCCAAGAGTTCACAATTCTGGACATCATACTTTGGAATCTAGTGAAACTTCCCAGTTTGAACAACATTTGCGAGCAATTTTGGGATTAGAACTTGGAAACACAAAACTTTTGCGACCGACCATAATGTACAACATACTTGGAACAAAAACCTTTGAGGGAGAATACAAACCATTAGAAATTCCTGATGAAAATCTATTTCTCAAAATGTATGGAAAGAAGATTTCAAAACCTATGAGAAAACTAGGCCATTTTAATCTCATAGCTACAAACAATGAATCAATTGAAGATCTATTGAAGAAATTAGACACTATAAAACCTAGGGCAGCAGTTCAATCCATCTGATAAGTATATTAGTTGTGAGGAAAAAAAATCATCATGGCGCTAACTGCAGCACTAGTCATTACAGGAATCGCAATAGGATTACTATTGATTTATGCTGCAGATGTTGCAGTTGCAATGTCTTCAGACAGTGACTATGGATTTTTGCCCCTTGATCACATGCAAAGAGGTATGGGATTGGGAGCACCTGCATTAATTTTACCAATTATAGCATTCTTCATTTCTCTAAAAGAACCATCCAAAGGATTGGGAGTTATGATCATCATCACAGGTATTTTGATCATTCTTGGAGGAATTGTAGTAATGGTTAACCCTGCACCTGCAGCCGAAACTTCTGATAGAGATCCTATGGCATCAATGGCCATGATGATTATTCCTGCCGTAATTCAACTGGCATTGGGCGGAATCAAGATAGCAAAATCAAAATAAGATCCTCATGCCAATTTGCGCAAAATGCAGTAATGATGTAAAAAAAGTCTATGATTGTGATCATACTAATTTTGAAGAATACTGTGTTGAATGCTACACAGAATTACACTACTACATGACAGAAAGTGAGAATAATGCTAACTGAACGTGAAATTGCAATCTATGCTTTGGGAAAGACCGAAGGAGTCCATTCGATAGCTGAAACTTTGGGAAAGGGTCTAGATGATGAAAAGTACATCGAGTCTTGGAATAAAACCATGAAGTTATTGGGTATTGAATTACCTCTAAAAGAATTAGAGAAAATTTACAAGGAATTTGCTGAAAAGATGGAGCAAATAGTAGATAATTCTGAATCAAAAAACAAAGACAGTATGGCTAAAAAAACTCAAGAAATAAAATAGAAAATTTTGATATACTCTAAAAATTAGACAAATTTATTGAAAGCAATCATTTTAGCTGGAGGTCGTGGAAAACGACTAAAACCTGTAACTGATTATGTGCCAAAACCCCTCGTCCCAATAAAAAACATCCCGATAATAGAATGGCAAATTAGATATCTCAAAAAATTTGGAATTAAAGAAGTTATCATTTGTACAGGTTACAAAACAGAAATGATTGAAAATCATTTGAACATGAAAGATATTGGAATCAAAGTAAAGTTCTCTATAGAAAAAACACCATTAGGTACTGGAGGTGCAATAAAGAAAGCTGGAAAGATGATCAACGAAAAATCATTCTTTGTTTTAAATGGAGATACAATTACAAATATTGATTTGAAGAAATTACAAAAAAAGAAAAATGCAATTGCTGCAATTGAATTGAGAACAAAATATGGAATTTTAGAAACTGAAGATGATAAAATTTTGAATTTTAGAGAGAAAAAAGAAATTTCAAATACATGGATGAATGCCGGAATTTATCATTTAGATAAAACAGTTCTAAAAGAACTTCCAGATAAAGGAGATATTGAAAAAACAGTTTTTCCAAAATATGCAAAAAAAGGAGTTTTGAATACTGTCAAATTCAAAAACACAAAATGGTATTCTGTAGATTCATTCAAAGATATGGAAGAATGTGCATCAGAAATAGAGAAAATAATAAAATAAATTTTTGAGTTATGCACCAGTTCTGTGCAAAGTAACCATCATGTAAGCTACCTCTTCAACAAATGACTCATCTTTGCTTGCTGAAGCATATTTTGTAGCATCATTCCAAAAAGTAGATTCTTTGGATGGTTTTTGTGCAAATATTTGTTCGTTCAACAGTTTAAGATATACAGATTTTCGAATAATACGCCACCTCAATCAAAATTAACCCAATGCTAAAACAGAACACTAGAATATCCAAACAGTACTAGGTATTTCATGCGTATTGCATGTAGTTTAGGCTCAATGTTGTCAGTAAATGAGGTTCTAAACTGCGCTGAATTGATATCTAAAACAACTACCGATGCAATATGGGTGCCTGAAACATGGGGTATGGAAAATTTTTCGATGCTCAGTGCAGTCTCAAGCAGAGCAACTACTCAAAAGATAGGCTCATCAATCATCAATATCTACTCACGTAGTCCTGCTTCAATTGCAATGGGAGCAGTTACTGTGGATACCCTATCAAAAGGTAGAGTGATTCTGGGTCTTGGTACTAGTAGTTTGCCTATTGTGGAGACTTTTCACGGATATAATTTTGAAAAGCCTTTGCAAAGAATGAAAGAGTATGTAGAAATTATCAAACTAATAACTTCCGGAAAGCCAATTAATTATTCAGGGGAAATTTTTAATTTGAAGAATTTTACATTATTGATCAAACCTCAAAGAGAATCAATCCCAATATACATTGCAGCAGTTAATGAAAAAATGGTAAATCTAACATGGGATGTTGGAGATGGTGTGATTTTCTATCTTAGACCTAAAAATGAAATGAAAGAAACAATTCAAAAGATGCAATCAAAAAGAAAGATAGATGTAACATGCCAAATAATCACATGTGTTTCAGAGAATTCTGAAGAAGCAATAGAACGTGCAAAAAAGACATTGGCATTTTATGTATCTGTAGGTAAAATTTACAGAGAATTCTTGGCAAATAATGGGTTTGAAAAAGAGACATTAAACATATTTGAAGAATTTAAAAAATCAGGATTTTCATCAAATCATGAACTAGTTACAGATTCTATGTTAAAAGAACTTGCAATATCAGGAACTCCTGAAGAGTGTAAAAAACAATTAGAGACATTCAAACAAACTGGAATTGATTTACCAATACTACAATTCAACCCAGTAAGGGATACCATGGAATCATTTGGATTACTACAAAAAACATTTTTGGATGAATAATATGAACAAGGTAGGAATTGCAGCATATGGGATTACACCGTTTACCAAAGATGATAAAAAAATAGAATCAATCCTTTTTGAATCTGCAAAAAACCTTTTTGCAAATAATCCTAAAATTGAAAAAAATGAAATTGATGCTGTTTTGGTATCTACAAACAATAATTCCAAATACCTTGCCCCAATCTTGTCTGAAAGCCTTGGAATTCAACCAAAAACAGCCCATTCTATAGAAAATCTGTGCAATTCAGGCACAAATTCCATAGTTTCAGCATATTCCTACATCGCATCAGGTCTTGCAGATATGGTATTAGTAAGCGGGGCTGAAAGATATGATAGTCCGGGTCAGATTCTAGATTGGGATAATTCCAGAGGAGAATTCAAACATCCAATATTTTGGGCATCCATTTTCACTAGTTCATACAAACGAAAATTCTCAGTAACTGATGAACAATTGGCATTGGTGTCTGTAAAAAATCACAGTCATGCTCAAAACAATCCAAATGCTCTTTCAAAAAAAACATACTCTGTTCAGAATGTAATAGATTCTAAAAAAATCACTGAAGATATCAGATTACTTGATTGTTCAAGATCTTGTACAGGAAGTGCATCAATTATTCTAGCATCCGAAAACATGATAAAAAAAATTACTGACCAGCCAATATGGGTTTCAGGGGTCGGACAAAAAACAATTTCAGCAGGATTTACAAAAAATGAATCATTTTACTCAATGGAATCTACAAAACACGCAACAAAAATAGCATTACAAATGGCAGGTAAAAAAATAGAAGATGTTAATGTTGCAGAAGTTCATGATGCATTTTCAGTATGTGAACCAATGGCGTTAGAAGCAATTGGCATGTCAAATCCTGGAGAAGGTACTACTCTTGTTAAAGAACTCTATGAAACAAAAAATCTCAAAATTAACCCACGTGGGGGGTTGATAGGTTGTGGGCATCCTTTGGGTGCAACAGGTATCGCACAAACAATAGAAATCACACAACAACTGCAAAACAATGCAGAAAAAAGACAGATTGAAAATGCAAATGTAGGTCTAGTTCACAACATGTCTGCAGCTGCAACATCTTCAACTATTTTGGTGTTAGAAAAATGAGTTTTGAAGAAGAGATTTCCAAAGGGAATTTTTTGATTCCAGAATGCACTGTTTGCAAAAAATTGGTATGGCCTCCGGCAGAATACTGTAATGATTGCATGGGTAAAACCACTCTCAAAGAGGGGAATTTCCAAGGTAAAATCATTGAATTTTCAAAGCAAAATGAAGACTATTTTTGCATTGTAGAAATGGAAGATTCTTTTAGAATTATAGCAAAAATTACTAAAGAACCACGCATTGATCAAATGGTAAAAATTTCAAAATGCGGAATTAATGAAGGAAATTATTTTTTTGAAGTTAGTTGAATTTTGTATAGATGTATGGTGTTTCAGTAGTTTGATCAAATGTCCAAACAGTAGGAAGTGAAACTGTTTCAGTTACTTGCAAATTATGATCTTGAATTAATGAACTCCATCCACCATTAGTCAAGTTTCCAGATAATTGTCGTTTTGAGTGAGTTCCTGCAAATACTATTCCGGTAGAATTTTTGAGTTGTTCAATAGAATTGATTTTTTCAATAATGCTAGTTGCCAACATATCCCCACCCATTTGAGGCAAGCCTCCAATGAAAAATATGGGGTTTGATAATTGGAATTTAGAATAATCAAACTCTAATGCATCTTCACAGTTTGGATCAAAATTTTGTTTGGTGTCTTTACAGATTAATTTCTGTAATTCAACTAGACCATCATCGATTTCAATGCTATGAGTTGTAAATCCCAAGACTTTTCCACAAAATGCAATGCGGCCATCACCTGAACCAATATCGATTAGTTCTCCATAACCCAATTTTTTTGCAATTAACACCATCAAATATGCTGAAACCATCCACGTAGGGTAAAACGGTTGGCAACTTGTGCCGTGTTTGATACTGTTTAACCAATGATCATTAATGTCGCCTTCATAAACCACACATTCTGTTTCTAAAATTTTTTCATTGTATGAGTTATAGTAGATGGGGTTTTTTTCTGCAAATTGGTGGATAGATTGTAGATGACCTTCTTCAAACGGAAATTTTTCAGAATTTGAGGCTGGAACTACCTCTTGAATATGGGCATTTCCCGAATAGTTTTTGGCAAAATCTTGTTTTATAGAAACTAAATCCTGAACTATTTCATCAAACATGAATTTTGTAAAAACAAGGGTTTGATAAACTCATTGTAATTTATGATGATTCTTTTGAATTAAGATAAGCAATTTCTTGTTCTACTTTTTTCAATTGATCAACAGTAGTTGTTTGTAATTTTTCAATCTCTTTTAGTTCATTTTCTGTAGGATCCATAACTGATTGGAATTCTAATTGTTTCAGTGTATTTAGATGAAAATCTCTTTGTTCAAGTAATTTTTCAATTATGATTTCAGACATGTGTTATTTGAAACCATGTTATATTTAGGCAAAGTGTTAGTCGAAAAAGAGATTTCAATAAGATGTATCGTCATCCCTACAATCTTCACAAGGGCAATGCCAATGACATTGAAGATTCTGGCGTTGTTTTAGTTCCTTTTTCTTTTTTACCACAAACCAAGTTATTCTTTAGAGTATTATTGTTTTACCAAAATTTATTCAGGGTCTGTTTCTATCACAATTAAGAAACGAACTGCTCAATGAATTTTAACGGGTATTATGTAATTACCCACCTTACTATATCTAAAAAGAGGAAGAACGGTATGCGCTCAAGAACACTAACTATCTCAAAATTATCCAAAAAAACAAAAACCAATAATCAAAAAGCTGCAAAAACACGTAGGCAGCGCGGATATCAATGGGAAGATACATTGGTAAAACGATTCAATGCATCTCCAGATTGGAAAGCATTCAGATTAGGCTCTCCAAGTATAGCATTACCAGATGTTTTGGCAGTAAATACTGAAGATAGTGCTATTTTTACTATTGAGGCAAAATCAGGAACTAGTACTTCACTTCCAGTTCCATATGATCAAATTGAAAGATGTTTAGACTGGATAAAGACATTTGATATTTACAAAAAAAGACATGTGTTATTGGCATTCAAGTTCCTATCCAAGAAAAGATTAGGGGTGGGCAAATACGAAAGTCGAGAATTAAGAGAATTTTACAAAATTTGGGATGAAAAATTAGACATTACAGATTGTGTTTGTACATATGATGGTAAAATCTATGCAAAAGTAGATGGTTCCCGAAAAGAGATCCATCTAAAAGAATGTAAAATGCCATTTAAAACAAAACAACCCAAATAGTGCCTAATTTCAAAAAACCTGCAAATCGTTTTTAAAGAATAAACAAGAATCAAAGGTGTTGTCTGAAGTAAACAAGGATGAAGAAGCACAACTCCAATGGGAAGAAGAAGTAAAAAGACTTCAAGAAATTAAAAACCCAGAACCAGTTGTAGAATCAACTCCTGAACCAGAAGAATCGCAATTACCAGAAATCAGTATTCAAACAAGTTATGATGAAAAACCAAATACTGAATTTAACTCCGCAGCACTGTTAGAAACAGTATCTGATGCAGAAGTAAACTCTAGAATTACTTTTGAAGAGTTTACAGATGAAAAAACTCTGATCAGTCATGATGCATTTGGAAATAAACAGATGAAAATCAAAGTGTTAGAAGTATCGGATGAACATCCTCCAATGAAATGGAAATTTGGAGATAGGGTAAAAGTAACTAAAATTCTGGTTACAATCAAACACCTTGCTACACAAGAGGTTGAAGAAGGTGAATTTGATGTAGAGGAAATTGAGAGAGAATTACAAGAAAAAAGACATTATACATCTACAAACAGATGGATCCCTGCAGAAGATATCAAAAATGGGTATGTTGTAGGTTCAAAACATACCAGACTAATCAGTGATGCTTCAGCATTAGATTACATAGTATTCTAATAATTCATTATTTTCCACTGAAAAACATTATAAGTATACAATTTCGAAAAATGTTATGAGTTCAAAAGAATTTGATGTAAATGGAACTGATTACAAGATTGTCATAACAGATCAAGTGATAGGTCATGTAAACAACCTCAAAAACCTCTACAATTCAACATATGAAGATCCTGAGAGTTTTGAAGATGTTAGTGCTGAAATTTCAAACACAATCAATGAAATTGCAGCCACTGTAGAACCAGAAGTAGAAGACAGTGATCTAGATGGATTAATTCAAGAAGTTATCAAAGCAGTCGATAGTAAAGCTGAAGAAATTGAGAAAGAATTAGAAGGAAAAGAAACTTCTGGAAAAAAATCAAAATCTAAAAAATAATCTCATTTGACCTCAAACTCATAAAAATTTGGGGGATAAATTATATTCCATTTAAGATAACAATTGACATGTCCGGAAGTTGCGAATGTGGTATTTGTGGCCATCATTCTGAATCTGAATGTCTTGAAAAAGAATGCAAATGTTGTTTAAATTTTCATGAAAGATCTGGACCTAAACGAAAATAATTTCTAAAAACTAATTTTCTTGTTTAAAACAACTGCACTTTTTTGACATATGTCTATTACATCCAAACAATTTGTGATCTTTACACCCACATAATACACATTTTTTGTCACTCAAATCTTATCCATAAACCCCTTGATATCAGTCATGATTTTGTTCTCATCAAATGATTCTAGAATCTTTAATCTCATATTTTTTACTCTATGCAGATCATCTTGATATAGTGGCGCCATTGTCTCAATCTCTTGTTCAAAGTAATAATTTTCCAAATAATTTTTAAATTTTAATTTTAAAGGTTTGAAATCTGAATGGGGTATTTTGGTATCTTCAACTTTGTTTGAAATAACCTTGAAAAACCCATTAATTTTGAGTGATTCTTTTTTGATAAGGTCTAGATCTCCAGGTTTGTCTTGAATTTCTTTTAGATTCTCATAAGATTCAAGAATTTGTAACAGAATACTTTTGAGATATTCAATGTATGTAACCACAACTAATTTTCAAACCCATCTAATCTAAAGTTTAGGAAAAATAGCTTCAACTATAGAAAATTGCACCTTTGCTTTAAATTATCATAATTTTTTGTAAGGGGTATGCAGGGAGACGCATTTCTCAAATGTATTGATCCGCAATGTGGAATTGAATACCCAATTGAGAGTACAAATGTTCAATGTGAAAAAGGACATTTGCTTGATGTGAAATACAAACACACTCCCTCTGAAAATCTAAAAGAAGTTTTTTACGATAGACGAAACTCTCAAGGGAATATTTTCAACGAAAGTGGGGTTTGGAGATTTAGAGAATTACTAAACTTTTGTCAGGTTGATACCGAAAATATTGAAGAATGCTCAAAATTTTTGGTTTCACTTGATGGTGCAGAAGGAAGACTCTCAAAGCCATACCATATGGCAAAAGCATCAGAGTTTGTAGGAATTTCAAATGATAATTTATGGTTACAACCTGAAGGATACAATCCAAGTGGGTCATTCAAAGATAATGGAATGGCTACTGCAGTAACTCATGCAAAGATGGTAGGTGCAAAAAAGATAGTCTGTGCATCTACAGGAAATACTTCCGCATCGGCAGGCATGTTTGCAGCAAATGAAGGGATAAACTGCGATGTTTACATTCCTGCAGGACAAATTGCTCCAGGAAAATTAAGTCAAGCATATCAATTTGGAGCTCAGATTTTAGAAATTGACGGAAACTTTGATGATGCATTAAAACAATCATTAGATGATGCACAGAATCATGATGGATACACTGTAAACTCTGTCAATCCATTTAGAATTGAAGGGCAAAAAACAATTCCATTTAGAGCATTAGAATATCTTAATTGGGAAGCTCCAGATTGGATTGTTTACCCTGGTGGTGCATTAGGAAATACATCAAGTTGTGGAAAAGCATTGATGGAGTTATACGAGTGGGGTTGGATTAAAAAAATTCCAAGAATTGCAGTAATTAATTCTGAAGGTGCAAGTACATTATCTGATTTGTACAATGGTAAATTTGAAGGGGAAGAATTAAGATGGAATAAAGGAAAACCAAACACCGAACTAATTACAAGATACTATGATGATTTGGATTCAAAAGGAATCAGACCAAAGACAAAAGCTACTGCAATACAAATTGGAAGACCTGCAAATATTTTGAAAGGATTACGTGCACTAGAATTTACTAATGGGGTTGCAACAACTGTTTCAGATTCAGAAATGCTTGATGGAATGTCAGTAGTTGGCCTCAATGGTTTTGATTGTGAGATGGCATCCGGTGCATCAGTAGTTGGTGTAAAGAAGTTAATGGGCGAAGGAATCATCAAGAAAGATGATACGGTAGTTGGAATTCTTACAGGTAGACAAAAAGATGCAATGCTTCCAGTAGATTATCACCATAATCCTCAAAATAAATTTGCAAAACCTCCAAAAAATTAGCCTCGTTTTTTAGGCTCGGAATTGTTAGAATTATTGTTACATCTTAAAGGTTAAATCCCTGTTTTGTGAATTTACTATACCAAAGAGATGGTGCAAAAATACTAAATGAAAAAACAACATAGTTGTTCTGATAAAATTTTCTGGAGGATAAGATCATGGTAGATTTATGGGTTGAAATTGGAGCGTTAGCTGTACTAATTGGATTATCAGGTTTCTTCAGTGGCTTAGAAGTAGCACTAGTTGGAGTAAGAAAGTCCAAAGTTGTTCAATTACTCAATGAAGAAAAAAAAGGTGCCAAGGCACTTCACAAATTAAAAACAAATCCAAGTTGGATGATGTCTAGTGTCAATCTAGGCAATAATTTGGTAAATGTTGGTGCATCTGCATTGGCAACAAGTGTTGCAATCAGAATGTTTGGAGACGAAGGACTAGGAATTGCAGTAGGTATTATGACATTTTTGATACTGATATTTGGTGAAATTACTCCAAAGACATACTGTAATGCAAACTCTACAAAAATTGCATTAAGATATGCCCCAGTATTGTTAGGATTCAGTTATGTATTTTATCCAATT
Organism: Candidatus Nitrosopumilus sp.; assembly: GCA_003702525.1. Classification (GTDB taxonomy): domain Archaea; phylum Thermoproteota; class Nitrososphaeria; order Nitrososphaerales; family Nitrosopumilaceae; genus Nitrosopumilus. Next base: position 9,149 of record REGJ01000001.1, on the reverse strand, counting down.
GTGAAATTCTTTGAAGTTGTTACAAAAGGAGTTGTAAGATTAACAGGCAGCAGTTATACTCCTCCACCGATTACTGAAGAGGAGATTAAAGGTGTTATTGATCAGGGTTTAGAAGAAAAAGCCCTTGAAAAAGATGAGATGGAATTAGTTCATGGGGCTTTGAAATTTGATGATACTGTAATTCGCTCAGTAATGACTCCAAGAACAAAGATGTTTACACTAAATTCAAAGATGTTACTTTTTGAAGCATTACCACAAATTAACCAGAGCGGGCATTCTAGAATTCCGATTTATGGAGAAACACAAGACGATATTGTGGGATTCATTCATGCAAGAGACGTACTAAAAGAGTTAGAAAAAGACAACGAAGTTGTTAGTTTAGAACAAATTGCAAGAAAACCAGTATTTGCATCACAAGAAAAGATGGTTAGTTCTTTACTAAAAGAAATGAAGGGAAGAAAAACGCACATGGCGATTGTTGTTGATGAACATGGGGGAGTTGAAGGATTAGTGACACTAGAAGACTTGTTAGAAGAAATTGTTGGTGAAATTGAAGATGAGACAGACCTAACTAGAACTAGAGGTTATGAAAGAGTTGATCAAGATACAATTGTTACAAACGGAGACATTGAAATCGACATTGTGAATGAAATTTTCAAAACCAATGTGCCTGAAGGAGATGACTATGCCACACTTAGTGGATTACTGCATGAAAGACTGCAAGATATTCCTCAAGAAGGAGACAAAGTAGAGGTAGAAGACCTCAGAATAGTTGTAGAAAAAGTATCAAAGAACATTCCTCAAAAAATCAGAATAGAGAAAATTCGAACCTAGTCAGTCTTTGCAAAATGTTCTTGTAACTTTTGCTTCTTTTCAGTCATATGGAAAATTGATTCAGTATGGGCAAATGCCTCTGTGTATGATTTTTCAAACAACATTGCTTGCATCAACATATGGTTTTCAGGAATAACAATACCTGTTTGATCATCGGAATACATCATTTGGACAGTATCTCCAATGGATGTGGTCATGTTTGCATGAATGTGAATCATATTGGTATCTGTGAAATTGAACCCCATATTCTGAGCATAGTCTCTAACATCTTTTGTTCCCTTTGCAGTCCATAGTGTTGCAACACCAAATTCATGTGTAAACAATTCATGAATCTCTGAAGGTTTTGGCGCAGTTTCTTTGAATCTAATATCCATAATGTGTAAGTGCATCTGTCTTGTTGGTACTTTGATTGCTCTAACGTATAGTGGCGCATCTTTTCCAAAGTACAATTTTACATCATCACCATGATGTGGTTTCTCAGTCATTTCTATAGTGTCTGATAATTTTTTGTCTGTTTGTTCAATATCTGCCCATCTTCTAACTAGTGTAACATCAAATCGAATCAAATCATCTCCAAACTTGTCTCTTAATGGTTCTAGAATTCTTCCCATTCCAGTTACATTACAGCTACCTTGCATAACATGAGGCTTTCCAATTGCAAGATTATAATTTGCCCTAGAGTTAAACAACAAATCTGAAACTGCTTCATCTCCAATCGTGGATTCTCCGCCCTGGTAAATTGCAGGAAGGTTGCGTGGTTCATACAAATTTTTCTTGTTTTTGTAGCCATGTCCACCTGGAGCTGCATCAATGACTAAATCAGATTGATCTAAAGCAGATTCAATAGAGCCCGAAATTTTGAAATTTTTGAATTCGTCTAGCTTTTTTTCAGGCACATAGACATTCAGTCCTCTAGAAATTGCTACATTAACATCATCATCTGGAGAGTATTTCCCTATGCCTACAACTGTAATTTCAGGATCATCTTTGAGAAAAGCAGTGATTCTACTACCAATAGAACCATAACCATTAACAAAGATTTTTTTCATAAAATTTCTAATCCTGCCCCATTTATTTAGATTAGTTCAAAAAATAGACATGAGAGAGGAATTTAATGATGAATCAACACATAACAACAAAATCATCATTAACAGTATCAAAAATTGGATAAAATTTCTGTAATTGAAAAATTAACTAAAGCCATAAAAGATTCGGCAGGTGTTTGGGGAAGAAATCAATACTTGTTCAAAGTAATTGAGAATAATAGAGAAATTACAAATTCAGAAAGGGTAAATGAAAAAATAAGCTTAAACTAAGTAGAAAATTAGAATATTCCTTTTTGGAAGTTTTTGAAAAAAACTATGATCCAAAATGGATAAAAATTTGGTCCAATTTTTGTGCCAGAAAATCATGGTTTTTCTCAAAAATGATCCTTTAAGGAAGTACTCTCATGATGAATAATTCCATTCTGAATATGGGTTACAATGCCGTAATAGTATTGTAAAATGAAATCACATCAATCAATTACAATATTGGCAATAATTGGTTCCATTATGGCATTTACAGGAATGTATGAACAAGAGGCACATGCTGAAGATGGTAAAATGCTATTCAAAATGATGGAAGTTAATGAAAAACTAATAAAATTGCAAAATAACGAGGGGGATCTTGATAAATTCAATTTAGCAAAATCAGCATTTCAGATGAAACAAATCAAGAGTGACATGTTAGAAATTAATGAAATGAATAATGGCAATGATGAGCGTTTAAACAAAATTTACTCATATCTTAAGGATAGTTATCAAAAGGCATTTGAGGATATTGAGAAAGATGTAAAACAATACTCAAAAGAGAATGGATTATCTGCATCTGAGAAAAAACTTGTTTCAAAAATCATCAAGAGCAAATTAACATTTGAGAGTCAGGAAGTAAAAGAGAACATAGAAAAAGAGAAAATCGACAGAATGATTACTGAAGTCAAAAAGACTGAGGCTAAAGAAAAATACCAAAAACTCGTTAATGAAATTGGTACAAAATTAGCAATGGATGCAAACGGTGGAATTGTTGAAAAGATTCATCACAAAGTGGCAATCAAGGAGATAATTTCATCCAAACAATTAGAATTGGCAATTCCTGCAATTGATAGAATTATTCCACAAGTAAATGATGAAAAAATCAAGGAGAAGCTTTATGCTGTAAAAGACAAAATCCAAACAATTCAAGAAAGAAAATTAAAACAAACAGAAAATGAGATATTTGAATTATCTAGAGGACCTCAAGTAACTACACAGATCCCAATTCAGTTCAATGAATTCGAAATTGGTTTTGGGGGAATTTTAAACAAAGCAATCGAAGATGAGTTAATTGGCTCACTAAATGAAGTTCAACAAGTGTACGAGGAATTTGAAGTACAGACAATTGAGTCAATTTTTGATGAAGAGGTAATTTCCTCATTAGATAAAGTAATTGAAGTAACTGAAGAAGATGAAGAGCAATTAGAAAAGGAAAAAGAGAACCAAAGAAAAGAATCTAGAGAAAACAAATCAAACAATAAATCTAGCAAAGCCAACCAAGGCTCAGGAAATTCTGATAAGAGAAATGATAATGCAAATGACAGTAAAGGAAAAAGTGCAGGAAAAGGTAATGGAAAAGGTAATTGAAAATAATCAAACAAGCCTGAACGGGATAATTTTATAAAAATTCTTTTAATCTAATTTAGCAAAGTTAACTTATGAAATCGCTTTCAATATATGGAATATTTTTCCTTAGTTTAGGATTATTTTTAGGGACACCTGCATTTGGAGAGATTGATCTTCTTAGTAACATCACATTCTTGGATACTGGAATCATCCAATCAGATGAAAATCAATTTCAAATAAACAATGAGATGAATACAAGGGAATTTTCCAATGGTAAAATAGTCAGGATTTCGGGACAAACAATTGAAGGATTCCCATACATTACATATTCAAAGATTGTAGATGAAAAAGTCAAAACACATGGAATAATCTATGTAGGAGGAAAGTTTCTAAAATTATCTTTTGTTGAAAATTTTACTGAGGAAAATGCAGAAGAAAAAGAAGACGACATGCAGATTCTTGTTCAATACACTCAAAGAGTTTATTCAAAACAGTACGCATCAATTGAAATTAAGACATATGATCCAGAACAAAACAGATTAAAGGATTTTAATTTGAATTATGGGTTTTTGAACAATGTTGACATCAAGGTTGTTGTATTGGATGAAAACAATGAAGAGTTCTATTCTGCAACAGGGGTAACAAATGAGAAAGGATTATTTGAAACAGAATTTTATATTCCTGAAAGATATCCTCAAGAGACTCTAACTATAACCATTAATGCTGAAGATGATGATTCAAAATCCTCAAAGATTTTACAAGTCTTTACTTTGGGTGCAATTCCAGATAATGACAGTTCACCATAACATAAAGACTAAATGAGCTAAAAAATTCTCAAAAACTATTGATACATGGTCCATCACTAGCAATAGGTGCAGGAATTTCTGCAGTTGTCTTGGTGGTGGTGTTTTTGAGTTTTGATGGAATGAATAGTCAGTCTGAACTAGTAATGCAGCCAACTCCCACAGTTGAACCTCAAGGGCCTGCCAAAATAACGATGGAGACGTTTTTGAGTAACGGTTCACCAATACTAGGGGATTCTAATGCGCCAGTCACACTAGTAGAGTTTGGAGACTATCAATGTCATTTTTGTAATGTCTTTTTCCATTCCACTGAAGGGGATATTTTGACAAATTATGTAGAGACAGGTAAAGTTCGAATGATATTCAAAGATTACAACATTATTGGTCCAGATTCAGTTAATGCATCGCATGGTGCACATTGTGCAAATGATCAAGGAATGTTTTGGGAGTACCATGATATTTTGTACAACAACTGGACTGGAGAGAATAACGGATGGGCATCTTCAGAAAATCTATTGAGAATGGCACAAGAGATTGGATTAGATGTTGAGGTATGGTCTCAATGCATGATTGATGGAAACCATTCTCAAGTTATAGTTGCAAGTAATGATGATGCAAGAGCACTAGAACTTACTGGAACTCCAGCATTTTTTGTAATTGGTCCTGATGGCAAAGTGACAAGGTTGTTTGGGGCACAACCATATGAGACATTTGAGAGAACTTTTGAGACCGAGCTCGAAAAACAGAGTTAGCGATCAGAGTAGGCATAGTTTGTCAAAAAAATTGCCAAAATTTCCTTCCTAGTTATCTAGAATTTACCCGCTAACCTTATTAGTGAATTCCCGGAGGCAAGCTTATGGCAGCTGGAATTGATGACATTTCGATTTACATCCCCAGATTATACATTGATGCAGCAGATTTTGCTGAAGCCAGGGGATTAGACCCGGTAAAATTACAAAAAGGCCTAGGAGTTTCTCAAATGGCAATAGTGGATGCCAATCAAGACCCAGCAATACTAGCTGCAAATGCTTGTTTGAAGATTATGCAAAAAAATAAACTATCACCGGATGATATTGGCAGATTATACGTTTCCACTGAATCATCATTTGATGAATCAAAGGCAATGAACTCTTTTGTTATTGGAATGTTAGAGCAAGTGTATGGTCAAGGTGCATTTGAGCACTGTGGAGGTGTTGAGACCAAATTTGCTTGTGTAAGTGGTTCTTATGCCCTATATGACAATACAAACTGGATTAGAGCAGGAGAAGCAGAAGGAAAACATGCCCTTGTAGTAGTATCTGACATTGCAAAGTATGACATGGGTTCTAGTGGAGAAATGACCCAAGGAGCAGGAGCAGTTGTAATGCTTCTCAATGACAACCCAAGACTATTGGCATTTGACCCCAAAGTCACATCAACTTCAATTAAAGATGAATATGATTTCTATAGACCATTTGGAAAAGAGACTCCAATTGTTCACGGACAGTATTCTAACATGCTATACATGATTCAAGTAAGAAAAGCACTTGAATCATACAAGAAAAAAGTAATCTCAACAGGATTAATCAACATCGAACCAGGCGAAACAATCTTGGACCATATGGATTACATCAACATGCACTTGCCTTACAGCAACATGGGAAAGAAAGCATTAGCATACTTGGTAAGACATGAATGGCGTCAACTACCTAGATGGAAGAAAGTTCTACAAGAAATTGGAATGGAGGAGCCAATTCCAAAAGATCCTCGTGGAACAATAGAGTCTGTTCTAGGTGACGAAGAGTTTATGACAAAAGATCACGAGTTTACTAAGTTGTTTACAAAAACACCAGAGTATCAGGAAGTGTATGAATCAAAACTTGCTAGTTCTCTAATTGCATCTAGTATGATTGGTAATTTGTACACTGCATCATTGTATCTAGGATTTAGAAGTAGTTTAGAATTTGAGTATCAAAAAGGAATTGAGTTAGAAGGTAAAAGAATCGGATTTGGTTCCTATGGTAGTGGTAGTAGTGCAATGGTGTTTAGCGGTGTAGTTCAGCCAGAGTTTGAAGAGATTGTAAAGAACATGAACTTGGAAGCTGAGATTGGTGAGAGAAGAAGACTAACATGGGATGAATACGAAGAGTTACACGAGAACAAACTATCCCCAGAAGAACCAATGTTAAAATCCAAAAAAGAGTTTAGTTTAGTTCATGTAAAGACTGAAACTGAATCTCGCGGAGAGAGACGTTACATCTACAACGAATAGTTATCTAGCTCTACGTTTGTATCCTTGTTCTATTTTGCAGTTATCTAATGAAGAGTTTTGAGCTTTACTTGCAGTCTTTTTCTTTTTTGATTTGTTAGTGTTTTCTTCAATTTTGAATACTTTTTCAGTATCCGACTGAGTTTTTGCAGGTTTTGTTAAAATGATATTTGTTGGAGAAATTTGTTTTTTCTTTTTCTTTTTTGGTTTATTGGGATCTGCTGTATTCTTTTTTGTCCATTTGATATTTTTGATATCAGTAGATGAAGACTGTTCAATGTTATAATCCATCAAGGATTTGCCCATGTTTTTTGTTCATGTTATGGAATTTAAGAGTCTTGAATATGGATTGTTCATATAAGGCATACAAGACGATACGATTCATGGATGAAGAAGCAAATCCAATCAAGGATTATCTGTTTGATTACATCAAAAATTCACAAATAATACCACAATTAATTTCAGAGAAAAAATTTGATGTTGTTATTGAGGATATAATTCAGAATTGTTATGATAAAATCATCAATCTTGATGAAAAGGATGTAGCAGTGGGTGTACTTGCAACTGGAATATTGCATTATTTGCTAACTAATGCTCTATTGAATAGTCAAAGAAAAATAGAGTATGGTGGAATGGAGTTAGATATTGTAGTTCCAGACATCAAAACATTAGAAAAAGATGCTAAGATGAGTTTGATCATTTGCATTCCAAAGTCATCAGATAAACAAATCATAGAGCAAAAAATTTCTCAATTAGAAAAAATTCAACCAGTTAAAGAGAACATCTGGGTTGTTTTATCGGAAAATTTAGAGATGGATAAGAAAACATTTGTTCTATCAAAAGAAAATCCTTCTTTTTCAAAAATAATATTTGAAATAGCACAGTTTAGCAATGTAAATGGTGCAAACAAGTTCAAAATTTTACGCGTGTAACACAAAAAGGGAATAAATATCAAAAAAACCAAGCTAATACATGGCATCACCACTCGTCATTCCAATTGTAATTGTAGCAATTGTAGGGTTATCAGGATACCTTGTCTACAAGTATTTTATCTATGATTTGATGTGTAAAAGGGCAGTAAACAACGCATTACAAAAATACAATATCAAAAAGACTCCTTTTCAAATAATCAAAGAATATTATCATAGTAAGGGAGAAAACATATCCCACAAAGAGATTCAAAATCTTGAGAAAAGCTACAGACAGAATGGTCCAGATGAATTTCTAACAATGTATGATGCAATTAGAGATTCTAAACACGAAAGTCCTAAGGACTAACTGGAATCTGTATAAACGGAGTTCCGCCTTCACCGACTACTAGAGGTAGTTTTCCATCCCATGCTTGAGTCTTTAACCATTCTAGGTAGTTTGGATTCTCTGCAAGGGCTTTGTTGATAATTGCAATTGCTTCAGCTTCACCTTTTGCTTCTGCAATGTTGGCATTGGCAAGACCAATTGCATTTGCTTCACGTTGTAAAGCTTCAACTTCAATTCTTCTCAAGTCATTTTCTGCTTTGAGTGCTTTTTGTTCTGCTTCTACTTTGGATTCAATTGCTTGAGCAAATAATGGTGAAAATTCAAAGTCAGTAATTGAAATTACTTCAGTTACTACATCAAATTGGTTTAATCTATCTCTAATTGATGATTCAATGTCAGCTTTGACTAGAGGTCTTTTTGTAATTAGTTCTTCAGCGTTGTAATTTGCAGTTACTTGTTTTACTGTCTCTTCAATTGCAGGCTGAATTACCCTATTTTCATAGTCTAATCCCAGATTCTTGTACAGTCTATGGACTGCTTCTTTGTCTGGATGATAGTTTACAGTTACAGTTGTCTCTACTGTCTGCAAGTCTTTAGATGCACTTCTGGCATCATTTGCATATTTCAGAGTACGAACTTCAATGTTAACTACTTCATCTTGGAATGGAACTACAAAATGCAGACCTTCTTCAAGGGGAGGTTGTGATAGATCAACTGCATTCCAGTGGAGTAATACACCTCTGTGACCAGAATCTACTATTTTTACTGAAGCAGTTGCTACTACTCCAATTATAATTAAAATTACAATTGCCACTGCAACTCCTTTTGCGGCACTCATATTCACATTCATGCTAGGAGACTGGTATTTTGACATCTATTGCATTATGGATTTACTACTATTATACCATCTGGAAATTCAGAGATTTAGGCATCAGACATGCATAAAATGAACAAATTTATCTCAATAATACCAAGTTAGTTTATGGTAGAGCCTAACTTTTCTTGGATTTACATCATAATTTTTCTAGCCATCCCATTAGCAAGAATCATTCCAAGAATACTTGCAAAAAGAAGACAAAGAAGCGATGGGTATTCCAGACAAGAACCATTCCAAGAAACACGAAATACAGAATGGAATACCAAACAAGAATCACTAAAACCACAAACTAAAGACATGCAGGTACTTGGTGTGATGCATCAAGGTGCAAATACATTTGAAAAAATTCAAAGAAGTTTGAAAATGGAATCTAAAGATCTAGATTCAATTTTACAACAATTAGAAAAGAAAGATCTCATCAAAGTTGTTCAAAAACAAGGAATGTTTGGACCAAAAGTTGAACTTTATTCTACAGATAAAGGATTCAAAGA
>REGJ01000007.1 GCA_003702525.1 Candidatus Nitrosopumilus sp. | reverse complement strand
CCAATCTTTTCGACATCTTTTGCTAGTTTAGCAGATGCCTCTAGATTTGATACCTCTGAATCTATTAGAACAAACAATAATGCATTTTTCTTTTTTAATTCTGATTTTAGGAATGTTTCAACTTTATTTCCAGCCATAGCAATGGTTCGTATGTGGCTCTTTAAAGTTTAATTGGAATGCTATTATACAGATTTGTATAGCTATGTCGGAGTTTGAAGGATCTAATTTTAACAATATTATTAGAAAAATTATCAAAAAATCTTTGTTTACAGAGCGACAAATTGAAATTATTTTAAATCAGAAGAATCTTCTTGAATCAGAGTTTTCAATTTCAAAAGGTGCGTATTATAGGCAAGTTGGGCAGTCTAGAGAGAAATTAGTCTCATTATTCTACTCAATCATACTTTTACGTGGTTTAGGCATCATTTTACCTGATGATATTGATGTGATATCCAAGTTATCTGAGCAGATTAGTGTGATAAATGAGAGTGATATCTTCCCAGAAAGAGAGGAAGAGGTCATTAGTGTGATAGATAGGCTCGTAAGACAGGCATGTAGTATGTGATGTTGTGATAATTGTTGAGTTCAATTAATTGGGTTGGTTGTGATAATGTGTGTGAGTTTGTTAATCTAAAGTGTGAAATAATGTTGTTCTATCACGATAAATCACAATATAGGCATAAAATTTGTGATGTTAGTAGAAATTCCTGACCCAGAAGTGATTTTGAGTGTGATATTAGCCTTCATTGTAGGTTTGGGAGGCTTGTATGGATATTATAAGATTCGACCATTTATCAAATCTAAGAGTGATATGGTTGATGCATCACAATCTGAGCGTTTAGAGTATTATGAAAGACAGTTGATTGACATGAAAATACGCCTAGATGCACTAGAAATTCAGGGAATTGAGCAAAAAACAGAGGATCCAAATTTGGAGTTAAAACAATTCTTAGAAAAATTAGCAAAGAATGAGGTTCAAGAGAAGGAAGTTGTAATATCACAAGAGCCAGAAAAAGTTCCTGAAAAACCAGTTTCCACGCCTAAAATTGCCAATATTGAGCACACAAACCCTACCAATTACGTGTTGCATCTAATCACAAACAAAGCTATGACATCACGTGACATACAAATCACATTAAAGAAGAGTAGAGAGCACACTTCAAGACTGATGAAGAAGTTGTTTGAAGAGGGTCTTGTTCAAAGAAACACTGAATCTAAACCATACACATATTCCATTACTGAAAAGGGAATAGCAAAGGTTGGAGAAGTTGAAACAAATCCAACTGTTGCCTAAAAGATATCTTTCAAGTTTTTCCAAAGTCATTTTACATAATTTTATGCAAAAAATACCATTTTTTATTATTAATTATAATTAACATATTTTATTAAATTATATATATTATTAATTTATAGTTATAATATGTCTATTCAAGAAAATGAAGTCTTGGTAAAAATCACATCTGCCGGGACAATTTCTATCCCAAAACAATTTCGAAAGTATATGGACGTCCAAAAAGGCGAATATGTGAAACTAATCCTTGGAAAAGACCGTTTAATTGTTAGAAAAATCACTATATCTTAATTGATTTAGTGTTGTTTTTGGCCGATTTTTATGGTTTGATAGGTCCATTCTCTACCATTTCTGGTCCTATCCACCCTACCTTTTGATGAAAATCTTGAGAGATATGTGGAAATTACACTAAGTTTGATAGGTTCATTGAATTCATCCTCATATTTTTCAAGAATGTTAGTTGATGTAAATTTGCCCATAGGGAAGAATTTATCCACAATATGCCAAATTTTAGACCCTACAGAATCGATGTTTGTTGTTTCTTGCTCTTCTTCAATATTCATCAAGTCCATCATCTCAAATATTTTCAAGACTTTGTCCCTGGTTACATTACCTTCAAGTTTGATATCATAACGTGCACCGTCAGAGTCTTCCATGTCTATACGAATACGTTTTTTGGCCATGTTAGGATCTATTCGATCTGATGTTAACAGTTCAAATGATCCGCGAAAATTTGTTAACTAAATGGTTTGTTAACATTGACTGCGTAAGCCACGCCTAGCCGTTTTTTTGTTATTAACAATTAATCATGTTTAAGCCCCCTAAATTAAGAGATTATCATGCCTGGAGTGGAAATAAAGGGGTTAGATTTGAGATATTCACAGTGTTAACGTCAATCTTAACGCCTGGAATGGAAATTAGGGGGTCAAAATTGGGTTTTTGGGAGTTTTCTTAACACCAAATTAACATATTGTTAACCATTAAGGAAACCCACACACCAATATTTCCACTCTTCTTTTTCTTAATTTTTTTTTTTGAGAAAAAACAAAAACTAACTAAAAATAATTAATTACAAACTAAACTAGAATTACTATTCTATTCTATACTCTCTTAATTGAGATATGGTTAAGATGAAATTGATAGGAAACAAAGGTGTGTGAGTATGTCTGATCCAATTGATAGATTGTTAGATGCAGCTGAATCTGGTAAATCAATTATCAAGAACAGGGAAATCTTACATTTTACCTACATTCCAAAAACTATCCAACATAGGAATACCGAACAAGAACAAGTCACCCAATCTCTCTTACCAATTCTCAAACAATCAAGACCATCCAATCTTCTAGTTTATGGTAAACCTGGTACTGGTAAGACCCTTGTCGTCAAAAAAGTCATCTCAAAAATCCAAGAGAGGGTTGAAAAATCGAATTTCCCAATAAAACTAATCTATTCAAACGCAAAAAAAGAGACCACACTTTACGGCTTACTAGTTAGTTTTGGGCGTCAATTAGGGCTAACTGACAAGGAATTACCCTCAACTGGCCTTGCCATAAGTGAGGTATTCAAACGAATCCTAAACAATATTGATCAGGAAAAAACCAACGTCGTCTTTGTAATTGATGAAATTGATTATCTTGCAGAACTAGTATCAAAAACTGGAAAGGATATTCTTTACCAACTAACCAGAGCAAATGAAGGCCTTAATTCCGGCTCGTTGACTTTGATTGGAATTTCAAATGATTTGACATTCAAAGAAAAACTAGACCCTAGGGTAATCAGTAGTCTGGGAGAAGAGGAGATTGTCTTTACAAATTATAATGTTGAACAGATAAAGAAAATTCTTGAAGAGAGAATATCTGAAGCTTTTGAGGCTGAATCTGTAGATGAATCTGCCCTAAACCTATGTGCTGCTCTGGCAGGAGGAGAACATGGTGATGCAAGAAGAGCAATTGACTTGATTAGGGTTGCAGGCGAACTCGCTGAAAGACAACAATCCGACAAAGTCACCGAAACACATGTCCGAGACGCATCTCAAAAAATTGAGGAAAACAAAGAAGAGACATCCCTCAAATCTTATCCCCTACATGAAAAATTAGTCATACTTGCTATAATGAAGGCCAATGGCTCATCAACAGGGGAAATCTACTCATCATACAAAAATCTCTGTAAAGTTGTGGGCCGTGATGAGCTTACTCAAAGAAGGATTACACAAATGCTAAGTGAGATTGAACTTTCTGGAATTATCTCTGGAAGACTGGTTCATCAAGGAATTCATGGTAGGACGAAAAAATACAAACTAACTGTATCCTCTGAAATGATCAAAAAGACCTTCAAAGATGATCTAACTTTGCAAGATATTGTCTAGATTAGAATTATAATTTTGGTGGAAAACCTGGAAGGTCTTCAAATTAACTAATAGAGCAATACCCGGATTTGGAGTCATTCCAACACTTGCCTGAAATGGTGTCTGTTTTTGCCAAGAACCTGAATTAACCAACAAAATTCCCTTGTACATGTCCAACTGAGCCTTGTGAACATGGCCTACATGAAAGATATCTGGAATATCCTCAATTACCATAAGATCCTGCATCTCAGGAGCAATAGGTGTCTGGCTACCGTAAATTGGACTTAGATGTCTGGCTCTGAGAAGATGCTTCATCACATTTGTTGGTTTGTCATAACTAAGTCCAGGTGTGGTCTTTACAATATCATCAATACTCTGCCCATGAAACATCATCACTTTAACACCATTTAATGAGACTACAGCAGGATTTCCAACCATAATGACATTTTCTCTATCCCATAACCCAGAATTGTACTTCTTTGGAATTGCTGGCTGAGGAAGTGCCCTTCTACCAGGATCATGGTTTCCAGGCATTATGATTATCTTGATATTTTTTGGAATTTGGTCAATCAAACTTTCAACTTTTTTGAGCTGCTCTTCAATGGTTTGGCAAACCAACTCCTTATTCTGATTTGGGTAAATTCCAACCCCATCAACCATATCCCCCCCTATCAAAATAAATCTGATTTTCTTTGCTGTGGGATCGGGACTAGATATCCAAGAAAAAAATTCTGTCAATTCTTCTTCCATGAAATATTTGCTTCCAATATGCAAATCAGACAAAAATACAGCATAGGATTCAGATTCAGACTTGTTTGTAGCCTGATCAGGAATATCAGGAAATATCAAATCCTTTATGATAAATCCTGAATTCTTTCCAACACTAACTCTTGCCATAACAAACTGGTCTACTAGAAGGGTATCTGCCGTCTTTTGAAGTTCAGTATCAAAAATAATTCCTTCAAGTGAGCCTGAAGGGTCTTCTAAAACTATTTTTGTTACATTCCTTTCACTGTTTCTTACAGTAACTAAACCACAAACATACATGTCATCCTCAGATCTTTCATTTTTAACAAAAGTCAGGGATTTTAACATCCTAGCCTCTGGCCTGTCTGAGACTATTCGTTTTAGTTTGTTGAATCTGCTTGAAAATAATGCATTATACCCCTTTACTCCCTCTCCTGTGGTAATCTTGTCTGTAGGATCTAGCAAAACTTTGACTTCATTTTCTAATGATGGGTCATCTTTAATTCCAAGGTAAGTTTCCAAGTCATCTTGATTTATTTGAAATAATTTCTGCTTTGTTTTTTCTCTAACAATCTCTTTGATAATTTTCTCTAGTTTTTTCACATCTACATTTTCTAAGATTTTGAAAGCATCAGGATGAATCTGGAATCCTTTGTTTAATGCATAGTTTAATGCAAAGGATAATTCCTTTTTCATATCAAAAAATATGATGTGGTTTAATTAAATCTGCGCCTACGAACCCTCAAATATTGTTCTAATTGTATTGTATTGTGAATAAACTAAGAATTTTATTATTTTTCATATTCGTGGGAATTTTTGCCGGTACATACCAAATTGGTTCAATGTCTACAGTAAGCCAAGAAGAAGCCGATATCTTCATGTCTGAATTTGAAGAACTAGTGATGGATATTGACGGATTTGGAATCTTTACTCATAATACTACAATCGCATTACCAATGTTTATTCCAGGATTTGGTATTGCATGGGGACTCTTTTCAGCTTGGTCAACAGGATTTGCATTTGCAGCAATAACTACAACAGCTCCAATTTTAGAAGCAGTACCTCCACTTGCCATTCTTTTCTTATCTCCATTTGGTTTGATGGAATTAACCGCATATTCACTAGGGATTTCTAGGAGTTTTATTCTGATTAGAGCCATCACCAAAAAAATTGATCTTAGAACTTTCATCAAGCCTACTGCAATTGAGATTGGAATTGTGGTTGGATTGTTGTTAGCAGGAGGTTATTTAGAAATCTATATGATAGAAATGATGCAAGAAGAGGGTCTTGAAATGCCTGGATTAGACTTCTAATCCCTTAGGATTTGCCTATTGAGTCTAAAATAATTTAGTAGCAAATTATAAACCAAATTAATAGACAAATCTATTGTGAAATTAACAATATCATTACTCACACTACTCGTAGTTTTTTCAGGATATCTTTTCAATGAATCATTTGCAGAAGTTTCTGAAAACCAAGCATTTCTCTTAGAAGGTTCTGGTTTTGCTGTGACTGAAGAAGAAATCAAATTTACTGAAATTGACTTAGGCTTATCTTCTCAAGATCAACGTGGAAGCACAATTAATTTTGTAATTGAAGATGGATTTATCACACTTGATGATGAAGAATTTACCATCTCAGAATTAGAAGGAAAATTTTTGCGTGAAGGTCGATATATCCGAATTAATGGAAATGTAGAAAGTTCTGGTGGATTTGACACAACAATTAGCTTCTTTGGAAGACTAGTTGCAGAAAGTTCTGATGCAGTAGTTTATGGTTTTACTGGTAGAATCACAACACCTGATGATACTTACAAAATTATCTACACTACAAAATTATCTACACTATCAAAAATTGATGTAGCACAAACGACTGAAAAATCAAACGAATTAGAAATTCGTATTCTTAGAGGTTCTTCCACTCAAGGAGGTTCAGATAGCTATGTTGGACTAACAAGTTCACATTCAACAAGGTTGGGGTATTTCTCTACTGATAGAATCTCAGTTGAACCTGGTACTACTATTACAATTGTAAATGATGATGCAGTGTCTCATAGTATTCTTAGTGGAAAAGAAAACTATGGTGATAGACATGATCCATTTGATCCTGATGGAAGAATTTCAACTGGAGATATTGCACCAGGCGACTCTATTGAAATAACATTTGATGATGCAGGATTTTACAGATTGTATGATCCAGATTATCCATGGATGAAAATTGTAGCATATGTATTCCCAAGTTCTGATAATCTAGTTCTTGGACAGGGTCAGAATCTAGGAAACTAGTTTTCCCATTGCCATCTATAATTCATGTATGAATCTAAGCTTGTTTGGTTAAATACCATTACTGACAAATCTGAAAACTCTTTTCCTTCCAAATCTTTTACAGTTCCTTCAAAACTGGTTTCATTCTCAGTAGTTATTGCTTCAAAAACATGAACCTTGATTTTTCCAGTATCAAAACCATTTTCACGTAGATAGATTGCAATTTCTGATGGCATAAAATGCTTGTCTGGTTGTTTGGGCCAAGGTCTTGGCACTAAAACAACACTAAAACCATCAATCAACGCTTTTTGCAATTCTAATTTTTTATCTTCGATTGGTGTTGTTACATGCATTGTAATCACTTTGGATTTGTCAAGTGGCACTTGTGCTCTTGATGCTGCAACTTGTATTGAGCTGATTCCGGGAACAATTTCCACTTTGCCAAAAATTTCTATTAATCTATCCACAACTTCAGATTCTGAAAAATTTACATCTCCAGTAAATGGAATTACTAGAGTCTTATCTCCTAATCTTGGAAGAACTTCTTGATATGATTCTTCTTGATTGTTCATTGTAATTTCATGAACTTCTTTTCCGTCAAGAAGATGTTCAATTGTTTTTAGAGTGTATTTGTACCCAATCACAATATCGCAATTTTGAACTATCTCTTTGACGATTTCTGTTACGTATTTTGGTGAGCCTGGGCCTACACCTACAGCGAAAACTTTACCCAATTTTACTTTGTAAATTTCTGTCTGTCTTTAATATATTGCACAAATGGCTCCCAATCCACTTTCATGTATTTTGTAGGCTCTTTTGCTGGATATTTTACCCAGTCTTGCGCAATAGCATATTGGAATTTCTCTTTTTTCCCATCTTTTTCATATTCTAATTGTAAAACACTTCCCCAGGTCTTTTCTTCAAAACTAATATGAGAAATATCATCAAATGTCAACTCTGTATTTCTCTTATCTTCTACGTCATTCATCAATTCTTCTTCATCATATCCGTCATGACGAATCATTGTATTTTTTGATCTGATAAAATTAATCACTTGTCTTTGAGTAATTGCTTTCCACCACTTCATCTTGGCTTCAGTTTTATGAATAAACATCAGATGTTTATCAGTAAGAACCAACATTCCTTCTTTTCCTCCAATTGAAAGAAATTTTTTTGATTCTCTCCATATTGAAACAATATGTGCCTGAATCTTCTCATCAGGTTGCATAGAGATAATCTGTTTGACTTTGTTAAAAACTAATACAATTGGCTTTTAAGTAAGTCCGCTAGGAAAAAAATATTGAATAAAATATTTCTTGCAATTACAATTTCAATACTTTTTGTAGGAATTACAAATCAAGCAACAGCTCAGACGGTTGATTTTAACATGATTAACATTACTAATCCAGTTGTAGTTATCGAAACTGAACTTGGAAAAATTGTAATTAGTTTTTTTCCAAATGATGCACCAAAACATGTTGAAAATTTTATAAAATTATCATCTTCTGGATTTTATGATGAAACTCTTTTCCATAGAATAATCCCTGGATTTATGATTCAAGGTGGTGATCCAAATACAATTGATGGTGATCCAAATACATGGGGTACCGGTGGTCCTGATGAGAGATTAGATGCAGAGTTTAACAACATTAAACATAATCGCGGAATTGTTTCTATGGCAAGATCAGCAGATCCAAACAGTGGTGGCTCACAATTCTTTATTGTACATCAAGATTCTAATTTTCTTGATGAACAGTATACAGTATTTGGAAGAATTGTAACTGAAGAAAGCTTTGAAACACTAGATAAAATCACATCAGTTTCTACTGGAAATAGAGATGAACCTCTAAATCCAGAACAAGTTAGAATTACTCAAGTTACAGTTGTCAACCGTGCAGATATTCCTGATTTAATTCCATTAACAGAACCTGAACGAATTCAAACAGATGTGGCTCCTCCCACTGGAAACCAATTATTTGAAAGTGAAGAACTTGGTATAGCATTTAGTGCCCCTGCAGGTTGGATGCTCCAACAACCTGAGAAAGCTCAGGAGAATTCTCCTGATGTTGTGGCAGTTGGATCCAAGGTAGGTATGATGAATCCTGTGATCTCATTAACAATATACCCAACAGATGGTAAAACCATTGATGATTTAATTTCTGATAAAACTGAAGAATTAAGACAAGTAGTTGAATCAGGACAATTGAATATAATTTCTCAAGAACAAATCACCATTAACGGCAAAGATGCCTATGTAACAAATGCACAAGGACTATTTTCTTCTAATGGTCAAGAGTACAATGTAAAATTCAAAGAAGTTGTAATTCATAGTTCTGATAATTATTACACTTTTTCATACAGTAATGGAGTAGATGACTTTGATTCTCAAATAGAAAGATTTGATGAAACAATAGATTCTTTCAAAAAATTATCTGAGGAATCAACTAATGAAGAAAATGGTGGATGTTTGATTGCAACTGCTACATTTGGCTCTGAACTGGCACCACAGGTTCAAAAATTACGAGAACTAAGAGATAATACTATTCTTACAACAGAATCCGGAACTGCATTTATGAGTGGATTTAACCAACTATACTATTCATTCTCTCCTGCAATTGCTGATTTAGAGCGTGAATCTCCATTATTCAAGGAAGTTGTAAAATTAACAATTACTCCAATGCTATCAACACTTTCAATTCTAAACTATGCTGAAATTGATTCTGAGGAAGAAATGATTTCGTATGGTGTAGGAATTATTCTAATGAATGTTGGAATGTATTTTGCAGCTCCTACAATAATCATCTATAAAATCAGAAAACTAAACTAACTACCAAACATCATCGACTTCATCAAGAACCTTGTACTCTTTCTCTGGCTCACGTCTCATGAATTTGAGTCTTGAAATGTCTCTATCAAAAATTGCATCAGCTGTCCAATCAAGAAATACTCTAAATCGTTTATCCCATGTTGGAATTTTTGAGAGGTAAATGTTCCTCCAAAGAAACCATGCAAAAATTCCGTGAATATTCATTCCTAAAAATGAAGCAATACCTGTTCTTTTTCCAATAATTGCCATCTGACCTTTTGATTCGTAGGTAAATTCAGTTTTTTCTTCATTTCTAATTAAAGCATGAAGGTTTTTTGCAGCAATCTTTGCCTGGGCTTCAGCAATTTGTGCTGTGGGTGGAAATGGTCTTTGGCTACTAGGATCCATAAACAGCGCACAGTCTCCAATTGCAAAAACACCCGGAAAATCATTAACTTCTAAATTCTTATCGACAATGATTTTTCCCTTGTCTGTTTTGAATAATGATCTCTTAATTGTATTAACTGGTGTTACGCCTGCAGTCCAAATTACAGTCTTTGTTTGAATTGAACTAATAACTGAATCACCTGTTGCGTCTTTATCAACATCTAATCTCTTTATCATGACCTCGTCTCCATCAAAACTGGTTACAGCTGTTTGGAGTTTGATCTCAATTCCATGCTCTGTTAGTTTTTCTTGTGCAAATTTTGCAAGACTTTCAGAGAAACCAGGTAAGATATTTGGTAATGCCTCTAATACAACAACTCGAATGTTTTCTTTTTTGATATTAGGATAATATTTTCTAACATCTAACAAAAGATCCATTATCTCTCCTGCAGTCTCAATTCCTGCAAAACCTCCACCTACAACAACAAAATTTAGAAGACTTTGTTTTAGAATTGGGTTTGTTTCATTTTCTGCCTGCTCTAACATGTCTATCATTCTGTTTCTAACCATAACTGCATCATTGAGTGTCTTCATCTGATAGGCATTTTTTTCAAGATCATTCATTCCAAAAAAGTTAGTTTCACTTCCTAATGCAACTACAAGAAAATCATAATGAAGTGAAATACCTCTCTTGTTTCCACTACCCCAAAGATTTACAATTTTTCCATATGGATCAATATTTTTAACTCTGCCTTCATAGAAAGTTGCTTTTTTTGTAATTGTTCTAATTGGCATTACAATATGTCTAGTTTCAATAGTTCCAGATGCCACTTGAGGTAGCATTGGAGTAAATAATAGAAAATTATCTTCACTAACTAAAACAATCTCAATATCTGAATCATTCTTGAAATATTCCTCTAGTTTCCTAGTACACTCTACACCTGCAAAACCTCCTCCTAAAACAACAACTTTCTTCTTATTTCGAGCCATTTGCTTCTCCCAGAAAAAGACGGAATATATCCCTATGAGTTTATTTTCATAAATTATGCGTACGTGCCTATTTTCAGGCTCTCATTATATCAGAGTGTAAAATTTCATATGCTCTTGATGCGTCTTTTTCATTTAGAATAATTACGATATTATCCTGACTGAAAAATGCGTTTACAAGCTCAATACCATTTGCATGCAATACCTCTGCAACATAAGACACCACATCTGACTGATTTTGTGAATCAGGTATTGTAATTTTGATTTTTGCCAAACCCGTACTAAACAGATCATCTCTATCTGAAACATTACCAAAAATCTGCCTAATGTCTTCCATATCTTCAGTAAGAAATCTAAAGGAATCAGACATTCTAAAAAATTCGTAATTATTTGTAATCTTTGAGAATTTATCCAAAATTGCCATAGGATCTATTTGATTAGAATCTTTGATTGAAAATTTAACATCCATTATTCCATCAGTCAAAACCAATCTTGCATTCTTCAAAACTGGTTCTTCCTTTACTTCCTCTTTAATCTCAAATGAATCTGCATATCTCTTGATTGCTACAACTATGGTGTTGAGATTAACACTGTTTCCAAGAATTCTCTCAATTTCTGGTTGAATCTTTACTGCTAATGCTGTGTAGTTTATCAAATCCATCTTCATACAGTCATAAACTGAACGATTTCTAGTGATTATCTCCCTGGCAACCTCAGGTACAGACATGGTTGCTATTCGCATTAAGATTATTATATAATGTCAGTTATAATAGGCTTATGTAAGAAATCAAAGAAAATCTAATAATCTTTATATAATGTCATAGATATTACATACTATAGGTGAATATGACAATGTTCTTTGATAGTGAATTTGATAGAATCTTCAAACAGATGTCTAGATCTTTTTTCAATACAGACGACATCTTTGAGGGATTCAAGGGAAATGGTTCTGAATCTGGCCCACTTTATTATGGTTATACAATGACCATGGGTCCTGATGGAAAACCTGTGGTAAAAGAATATGGAAACGTCAAACCAGACCAACTTCCAGCTTCTGATACACGAGAACCAATAGTCGACACAATTGTTGATGAAAAAGAAAAAGTTGTAAAACTCATAGCTGAGATGCCAGGAGTTGAAAAGACTGATGTCAAAATTGTTGTTGACAACAAAGTTGTAGATTTGTCTGCAGAACATGGTGAGAAAAAGTACCATGTCAAAGTTCCAGTACAACACAAAGTTAATGAGAATTCTGCAAAGGCTTCATACAAAAACGGAATTTTACAACTAGTCTTCAAACTAGTTGAAGAAAAACCAACTGGCAAAAAGGTGGAGGTTGAATAAACCCCCTTTATTTTTGAGGTGAAAAAATGAGTGAAATTATTTTAAAAGTTGATGAAATTCCGCAACAACATGTTGGACACGGAAGAGCAATAATTGATCCAAAAATTATTGAAGATCAAAAATGGAATACTGGCCAAATCTTAGAATTAACATACAACAAAAAAACCCATGTAAAACTTTGGCCAGGTAATCCTGAGGAATATGGTACAGGAATTATCAAAATTGATGGAATGACAAGACAAAATATTGGAGCAGGAATTGGTGATAAGATTTCTTTAAAATCAGTTGAAGCTGCAAACGCAGAACAAATTGTTTTGTCACCAACTGAGAAAATTTCTGCTGAAGGGTTACAAGAATACATGGCTTACAACTATCTTAATCATGTATTTACAACTGGAGATACATTATCTCTTAACACACAGATGGGTGGGCGAGTCCAATTCATTGTAACTAGCACAAAGCCTTCAAAACCAGTTATTGTAACTGAAAAAACAATCTTCAAACTTGGCACAATGACAAAATCAGTTGATGCATCTGTTCCAAGAATAACATATGATGAACTAGGTGGTCTCAAAAACGAAGTCCAAAAAATTCGTGAGATGGTTGAATTACCAATGAGGCATCCAGAGTTGTTTGATAAAATTGGCGTAGAAGCACCAAAAGGAGTCTTATTGTATGGCCCTCCAGGCACGGGAAAAACCCTTCTTGCAAAGGCAGTAGCCGGAGAGACTAATGCTCACTTTATCTCACTTAGCGGTCCTGAAATTATGGGCAAGTACTATGGTGAAAGTGAAGAGAAGATTAGAGAAATTTTCAATCAAGCCGAAGAAAATTCTCCAAGTATAGTCTTCATTGATGAAATAGATTCCATTGCTCCAAAGAGAGATGAGGTTTCAGGCGAAGTTGAAAAGAGAATAGTTTCTCAACTTTTGACTTTGATGGACGGAATGAAATCTAGAGGTAAAGTTGTAGTTATTGCAGCTACAAACAGACCAGACTCTATTGATCCTGCACTTAGAAGACCTGGAAGATTTGACAGAGAAATCGAAATTGGAATTCCTGACGATGAAGGAAGATTTGAAATCCTTTCAATTCATACACGTGGAATGCCAATAGATGAAAAGGTAGATCTTAAACAAATCTCAAAAACTACACATGGATTTGTTGGAGCTGACTTGGAAGTATTATCAAAAGAAGCTGCAATGAGATCACTTCGTAGAATTCTTCCTGAGATTGATCTTGATGAAGAAAAAATATCATCAGAAATTCTTCAAAAGATAGAGATTTCAAGTGAAGACTTTAGAGATGCATTAAAAGAAGTCCGACCAAGTGCATTACGTGAAGTCCAAGTACAGATTCCTAATGTAAGTTGGGATGATGTTGGTGGTCTTGATGAATTAAAAG
This sequence comes from Candidatus Nitrosopumilus sp., assembly GCA_003702525.1. Classification (GTDB taxonomy): domain Archaea; phylum Thermoproteota; class Nitrososphaeria; order Nitrososphaerales; family Nitrosopumilaceae; genus Nitrosopumilus. Next base: position 28,596 of record REGJ01000007.1, on the reverse strand, counting down.
AGGAACTACGTGAAGCAGTCGAATGGCCTATCAAACACAAAGAAGCATTTGATTATGTTGATGTTGAAACGCCAAAAGGAATCCTATTACACGGTCCACCTGGAACTGGTAAGACACTGATTGCAAAAGCACTTGCAAAAATGACAGAATCTAACTTTATCAGCATAAAGGGACCTGAACTACTCTCAAAATGGGTGGGCGAATCTGAAAAAGGAGTTAGAGAAATATTCAGAAAAGCACGTCAAGCAGCACCATGTATCATCTTCTTAGACGAAGTAGATGCTCTTGTACCACGAAGAGGTAGTGGTGGTTCAGAATCACATGTTACAGAAAGCGTGGTATCTCAAATTCTAACTGAGATAGATGGATTAGAAGAACTGCACAACGTCTTGATAGTTGGTGCAACAAACCGACTAGACATTGTAGATGATGCATTGCTTAGACCTGGAAGATTTGATAGAATCATTGAGGTTCCAAACCCTGATGCCAAAGGAAGACGAAACATCTTTGAGATTCATACCAAAAAGAAACCACTTGCAAGTGATGTAGATATTACAAAACTTGTAGAGTTGACTGATGGATTTAGTGGAGCTGAAATTGCGGCAGTTGCAAACAGAGCCGCTATTGCAGCTCTCAAAAAGTATGTTGGTGGCAAAGCACAGAATGTCAAAGACATCAAGATATCTCAACAAGAACTAATTGACGCAATTGACAAGGTAAAGCCTCGGAAAAAAGAGGCTCCACTTGCTCAATCCATAAAATAGTCTAAATACTAAGGGAAATGAGAAAAAACATGAAACTGTATCTTGACTTTGACCCATGCCAAGAATGCAATACAATGATGGCAGAACTAAGTAGTCCTGAGATGTTATTTGCTGATGAGAAAACTAGAGCAGATGAATCTGCAAAGTTTCTCAGACACTTAACATATAATCACAACGAAGTGGTCCAAGCCGTCATGGATGATCTTCCAAAACAAAAAAGAGATCAAGAACCTGATTTCTACAAATAATCTTCTTTTTCATTCTTAACAATCAATAATCATATTCATATACAAAATTGTCCTAAACTTTATGATACAAAATGAAAGTCAGTTTTCTGTTTGGTTTACTTGCAATTGTTACTCTGGTTAGCTTGTCACCTTCATTTGCACAAGACACTGAGCAAGAACCTGGACCTCCAGAAATTCCAGAGCCTTCACCAGAGCCTGAACCAATTCCATTGCCAGAGCCTGAACCTGTTCCAGAACCATTTCCAGGAGAAACTGAATCAGAAAAAATCCAGAGATTAACTCAAGAAAATGAAAAACTACAACAAGAAAACAAAAATCTTCAAGGTCAAATATCTACTCTAAAAAATGAAAAATCAGGACTGCAGTCTCAGATATCACAATTACATGAAAGAATTAAAGATCTAGAAGAAATTACAATGGAGCAACTACGTGTAATAATGGATTTGGTAAATAGACTAAAAGATGTATTTTATGAAAAAATAATTTCTCCTACAATTAACATGTAGGATTTTGGATTTTCTACTCATCAAGCTTTAGTATTTTCTTAATCAAAGCAGTTCTGTTTCTAATTGTCACATCACTAACTCCTGCCTCTACTGAGAATTTCTTTTGACTAACTCTTTCTCCATTAATTATACATGAAATGTATAATGAAGCAGCAGCTTGCGCTACTGGGTGTTTTCCAGCAGTAATTTCTTCGTCTTCACAGCGCTTTAGTATCTCAAATGCTCCTCGTTTTGTCTTTTCTTTCAAATTCATGTTGTTTGAGATTTTTGAGATAAACGAGGCAGTATCATACTGATTAAGATTCAATTCAAGCTTTTTGATTATGGTTCTCAAATCTCTGGAAAGTATTCTTCTCTCTACATTACCGGCTTTTGCAATATCGTCTAATGTTCTTGGAATGTTGTTTTCTCTACATGCTGCATACAATGAGGCTGAAATCAATGATGCCATTGTTCTTCCTCGTGTCAATTTTGCACTGACTATTTTTCTGTAAATATATGCAGCATTTTCCACAACATTATCTGGTATGCCTAACTTTGTCTTCATTGAATGAAGTAAAGTGAAAGCTTTGCTCAAAGTAGCAGTTTTTCTTGATTTACTTCTTTGATCCCATGTTCTTAGTCTGTTGAATTCGTATTTTGTTTTGCTTGGTAATGCATTTCCTGAAGAATCTTTATTGCTTCCAATAACAGTTGATAATCCTTTGTCAAACATCGTTAGTGATGTTGCAGGACCTGTTCTTGCTTGCTTCATAAAGTCTTCCTGAGTGTAACCGTTGTTTTCATATGATGCGTCAGCTAAGTTTTGCACTAGAATAAGACCGCAACCCCCACAAACAATTTCTCCTCGTTCAGAATCTGTTATTGCAGGGTAGGTTTTGCAAGCGTCTAATTCACACTTGACATCATAATCGTTTGAATAATTTTCTACCACTATTAACTACTATTAGTGAACATAAAATAAAAATAAATTGTTACAGGAAATTTTGTAATCAAAACTATATTTTACAAACAAAAAATTCCTAATCTTTTAGAAAAATCTGGTTTACAATACCAGTACAACACACATTGTATTAAGTGTTAAAAATGAAAAAGAAAATTTTTAAAAATTATTTTTTAATTGATTCTAAAGAGTGACCACGATTTTGAATCATTTGTGTAACTGCTTCAACAGTATAGTCAATTCCATGTTCTTCTTCAAAATGGTTTCTTAATTTCTCAATTGTACTGATAGATTTCTCCTCATCAATTTGATATTGACATTCAAAACCATAATCTTCGCACCTTAGTTTGAGAGTCATTTAGTCTGGGAACAATATCAAACCTATAAAAACTATGGACATGATTTCACACAAAAACAAAATTAGGTATTTTGAACCTAAAATGTCTCAAATAGCACTAATAATGTCTGATACTATGAACAAAATATGAAAGGACTAGAGTTTGTTTTTCTTGCAGCTGGCTCTGTTCTTGGAGCATTTCTAAGATACAAAATTACAGAATCCCATTTGATTTTCAATACATTACCGCTAAACGTTTTGATAGTAAATGTAATTGGAGCATTTATTCTTGGTGCATTCATTGTTGTATCACAACAATGGAATCTAGATGGCAGATATTCTCTATTTGCAGCAGTAGGATTTTGTGGTTCTTTAACAACAATGTCTTCGTTTGCCCTTGATTCTAGTAATTTACTGGAAAATAATCAATATGGAACACTTGCAGCAAACATTCTTGCAAATGTTGGCCTTTCCATCGGAGCACTAATTGGAGGAAAATCCTTAATGAGTGCGATAATATCTAATTGATTAGAAATGGTCTACTCTTATCAGGTTGTAAAATTTCAAACAATCTCATTTGTTCAAGGTACTCATTGGTCACAATCTGTAGGTGATAAAGGAATACTGTACAAATCACTCAAAGATCCCTTTTCAAAATTAATAGTTCAAACAAATGACGCAAAAAAACTATTCCATGTTCCAAAAGATAGAACTGTGATTGTTACAAATGATATTGTACATTTTCTAGGTGAACTAGCCTAATTATTTGAAGAATTGATCAACTTGATCTCTGTACTTTAGTGCAATCTTTCCAAAATCTGAAAAATCCTCTACAGTTGGATTTTTCATTCTCATTGCATATTGATTTACAAATACAGACAGAGCACTACCTATGATTAGATTGTATACACCATCAGCTACATTTTTTGAGTATGGAAATGCAACTTTGATAAAAGGAAGATATGATTCTGTTTGAGATATCATTAACTTGATATGTTTTTCTACAAAATCTTCAATGTCTGATGGTATTGCCATATTTCTCCTAGTTTTGATTTCTTATAAGTAGATCTTTAACGTAGGCGTTATTTTCAAAACTGATAATTGTTTTCAGAATTTATAAAATTTTTTTTTGTAAATATATTATGGCAAAAAAACCTGTAAAGAAAACTTCTACCGTATCTCCATTTCAAACATCAAATTGGTTTGACATTGACAAATCAATTGATAGTCTAAGAAAGGAGATGGAAAAAGCATTTTCTTCATTTCCAGCAATGACAATGCCAAAAATGTCACATACATCTTGTGATGTAATTGATGAAGGAAAACAATTCCGAGTAAAGATGGATGTTCCAGGAATAAAGAAAAATGAGATAAAACTCAACGTAACTGAAAACTCTCTTGAAATCTCAGGAGAGCACAGAGAAGAATCACAAGAAAAGAAGAAAAATTACCTTACAAAAGAGCGTAGTCAAGTCTCTTACTATAGAACTCTGCCTCTTTCTGAAAATGTAGTTGCATCCAAGGTAAAGGCAAAACTCAGTGATGGGGTATTGGATATAACATTACCAAAATCCAAACCTACAAAGACCCAAAAAAAGAAATCTGTCTCAGTTCAATAGTTGTTTTTTAACTACAATTTGGGATAGATACTTTTCTTTTCCTTTTCTACTTCTAGGTAAACATCTTAACTGTCTATTACAGCATGGACAAGTCAATCCATCATATTCAACAAATACTTCACAATAATTGCATCTTTTTTGTCCTGCAGCATATCTTCCAATTTGTGATGGTTTTAGTGCCTTGTACTCTTTGCATCTACCAATACAATAAGTCATAATTAGAGCCAGAAATTATTCAAAGATAAAAGATCTGATTGCACTGCAACGCAGATTTTCTATTTTATCCAAATTGAATTTATAATACTAGTTTCCATTTCTGGCTATTGCATTATTTAGATGAAAAAGTATTTGGAAGAATCACTACAAAAGAGATCATAGGTGCAGAACCACCTGTAACTCCTGATACTCAAGATATCTTAGAAAATGAACTTGCTACTCTAGTTTCAGAATTAGAATCACAATCAAAAGAAGATCTTGAGAAACTCTTAGAGCAACAACAAGCTGCAGAAGCTCATGTAAATAGCAGACCCGGAGCTATGGCACTATCTCAACCTAAAATTCAGTTATTCACAAAGTATAGTCAGAAATACATTCAAAATATCAAAGAAAAATTAGAGTCTTAGGCTTTTTTCTTTCGTGTGCGCTTTTTTGGAGACGTCTTTCTTCTTACAAGTAATGAAATGATTGCACCAGCTGGAATTCCTATAATTGTTCCAAGGCTAACATAAGGTGCAATAAAGAAGTCTCCTACCCAAATTCCACCATCAGTTGTCAGTTCCATAAATGTTCTAGGTCGTAATACTACTGATACAGTTTGAGAGTCTTCTTTCTCATCTCCAACATCATCAGTATATTCTACAATAACTTCAAATGGTAATTTGTATTCTGTATTTACTTCTTCAGTTGGAGTGATGATTCGTGATGTAATTCCAACCGGATTATTTTTTTCAATTTTAGAAAATGAATGCATTGTTTCTCCTCTAAATTCAATATCTTTAGGTGGAATGATCTTGATTCTAACATCTGTAATGTCAATGTCCTGTGATGTCACTTCAACTTCAATTGGAAATTCTGCATTTGCAAAAATTGATTCAGGTGTTTTTGTGTGAATTGTAACGTTTGGATCTTCTTTTATTGTAATTGGAATTGCAATATCATGAAAGAATGGATCTTGTGGTATTTCGTTATTTGAAACTAGAACTTGAGAATATTTTATATTGAGAAAATGAATTCCTGGACTAGCGTCATTTGTGATGTTTAGACTAACATTTTCACCATATGAGCCACCCTCTGCAAGTTTCTCAATTGTTACATTGTTTGGTTCTACAACTAATCCTGGAATGTCAGATAATGAAAATTCAAATGAAATGTCTTGTTTTTCTTCCCATCCATTATTTTTTACTAAAATTGAGATGATTCCTTCCCTACCGACTACTATTTCACCAGGATGAGTAATTTCAATATCCATTCCTCCCTCTAGATTTTGAACTAGAGTTTCACCATGAATGCTAGGGACCATAAAGAACAATCCTACTAGAAAAGGTGCAATCCAGAACCGATTCATGATTCTTTATTATCATAACTGCATTATGACTATTCTGGGCAATTATAGGCTCAAAAATTTCTAAAAATGACTTGTTGATTCATAAATACCACCAATCCTAGGATTCCAGAATCAATTATGGTAAGTAAAACAAAAGAACTCTGTCCAAGATGTGCACAGGGAAAATTAGTAACTGATAATGAATCTGGAGAAATGTTTTGCTCCAAATGTGGTTTTGTAATCACTGAAAAATTACAAGAAGCAGGTCCTGAATGGCGTTCCTTTACACAAGATGAACATGGAGACAGAGCAAGAGCAGGAGCTCCTACATCATTGACAATGCATGACATGGGTCTTGCAACAATTATCAATCCAGTAAACAAGGATGCTTCTGGAAGACCACTTACAGCTTCAATGAAAAGTACTATTGAGAGATTAAGAACTTGGGATAGTAGAAGCCAGGTTCATGAACCAGTTGATAGAAACTTTAGACAAGCATTTAGTGAATTAAACAGACTAAAAGACAAACTGGCAATTTCAGATGCAGTAATTGAAAAAGCAGCTTACATTTACAGAAAAGCACTTGATAAGGGATTAGTTCGAGGTCGTTCCATTTCAGCATTAATGGCATCAGCACTTTATGCTGCATGCCGTGATACAGAAACACCACGAAATCTCAAAGATGTAGAGCAGGCAGCAAATATCAAAAGGAAAGATATTGCAAGATGTTACAGATTACTAGTCAAAGAACTAGACTTGAAGATGCCAGTTACTGATTCAATTCAATGTGTTGCAAGAATTGCAAGTAGAATTGGAATTGCAGAAAAAACAAAAAGATACGCAGTCAAAGTTCTCAAAAAAGCACAAGAAAACGAGGTTTCAGCAGGAAAAGATCCAATGGGTCTAGCAGCTGCCGCATTGTACCTATCATGTGTCAAAAATGGTGAGGATAAGACTCAGAGAGACATTGCCGAGGCTGCAAATGTGACTGAAGTCACTATCAGAAATAGGTACAAAGGACTCAAAGAGTCATTAGAACTATAGTCATTCTTGAGAATTTACCTTCTTTACAAATCCACCTTCTTTTGATTCATCAACAAGTTCTTCTGATTCCTCTTGAGATTTATCATCAGGATCTTCAGGTGGTTTTACAAATCCACCTTTAACTGGATCAGGTGGTGGAATATTCTTTGATCTTCCCATTCCAATTGTAGTAATAATTACTGATGATAAAATAATGAAGAATATTATTTGCGGATACGCTTCAGCATTTGGTAGACCCATTGTTATTGGATATGTTGCAAGGACAGCTGCCGCTAATCCTCTGGGAATCATAGAGTTTGTAACAGCTTTATCTAATTTGGAAAATCTTTTCGTTAATGTTACTTTTGCAACAATTCCTCTTCCAAAGAATACCGCAATTGTAATCAAAATTCCAAATATCATGTATTCGATTTGTCCAAAACTTGCCATCAGTCCAACAAACACAAAGAAGAATGCTCTTACCAAAAATGTGAGTTGGTTATGAGTTGGATCATCAAGTTCAATCTTTGGCAATTTGAATCTGAGAATACGTGCAAGATGGTTTTTGTTTCCTAACATCAAACCAAATACTAGTGCAGTCAAAGCACCTGATTCTCCAAATGAATTTGCCAAGAAAAATAATACAAACAAAATTCCCAATGTGAGCATGTATGCATGTTGAGCGTTTCCAAGCTTTGTTGATACGTACATCCAAGGAATTCCTACACCAAATCCAAGAACCAAGCCTACGATGACTGCTCTTCCAATAGTTTCTTGTAATATCTGTAAATCAAGTGTCCCTGCAAGTACTGCCTCAAATAGAATGAATGCTACAATTGTAGCCAAAATATCAGTTAATGCTGATTCAAAACTAAGCATTGACTTTGTTTCTTCTGAAATTTTGACATTTCTGACTAGCCCAAATACTATTGCAGAACTACTTCCTCCTACAATCGAGCCTAACAATATGCTCTCTAACCAAAGCCATCCTAATCCATAATGAGCAGCAATTGAAATGATTGCAACTGATATAATAAAACCAAGAATAGCTAGTGTTGATGAAAAATGTGCAGTCCTTATCACATGTTTGATATCTAAATTCAATCCACCATCAAACATGATTATTATCAATGCAAGTGCTGCAAAGTATGGAACCACTTGAAGTACAGCTTCTGGTTGAATCAAACCAAGCACTGGACCTAAAATGACTCCTAGAACCATCAAAAATGCAACATCAGGAATTCCTGTTCTTTTGAAAAATGCCTCACCTGCAACTCCAAGAAAGATTACTACTCCTGCTGCAAGTAAAATTACATGAGCTGGAGCAATGAAACCATCTTGAGTAGATAGTGTTCCAACTGAATTCTGTATCTCTGCAAATTTTTCAAAGATAAAACTTGAATCAAAATTTGCTAGTGGAATTTCACTACTCTGCCCTCTAATCAAATTCAAAATAGACAAAATTATTGGATTCATTTATGACTGCATCTCCATATCTATGGATAAAAATTAAACTAGAACTAGTTGATCTTTTTAGGCTCAGTGGTGATTTTAGATACACATTAAATCAACTACAATGTAATTTTCTTACTTGAGTGGTACTGAGACATTACGCGAAGATCATAAACAGATACGACGATTAGAAAAAGTCATCATAAAATGCTACACAGAACTTTACGCAGGAAAAGACATTCCCTTTTCTGATATTGACAAAATCACATTAATTATTGAAGAATTTTTGGATTCTATTCATTATTCCAGGGAAGAAGACTCGTATTTTCCATGTGTTGCAACATATGATCACCTAAAACAAGAGATCAGAGGTCTGTTAATTGAGCACGAATTTTCTAGAAGAATTGCTTTACAAATCAAAAAACATCTCAAAAGATGGAAAGAAGGTGAAGATGCAAGAGAACCTGTTGCAAGATATCTGAAAACATACTCTGTGTATCTTATGGATCATATGAACAAAGAAGAAGACTTTTTTGATAAAGCAGAGGTCGAAGTCTTAACAAAAGAAGAAGAGATGGATATGTATGACCAATTCAAATCAGTCATGACAATTTCTAAAAAAATGGAAGACATGATTAAAGAAATTGAATATCTAGAAAACCAACCCTGGGTTCAAAATTAACGTAAGCTCTTTATGGGTAAATCAGAAATTTTTTGCATGAAACCTTTTGTTCTTTGGATGACTGGTCTTCCATGTTCTGGAAAGACTACCATCGTAAAAGACTTGCAAAAAGATATTCCAAATTTGGCAATGCTTGATGGAGATGAGCTAAGAGAATGGTTTTCTCCAAAAGACTTCTCAAAAGCAGGACGTGATGAACATAACAAAAAAGTTGCACACTTGGCAAAACTATTGCTAAAACATGGTGTTCCAAGTGCAGTATCTCTAGTTTCACCATATCTTGAGAACAGAGAAAATGCTAGAACTATTGTCGATGCAGGTGATCAGTTTGCAGAATGCTATGTCAAATGTTCACTAGAAGAATGTGAGAAAAGAGATGTCAAAGGCATGTATGCCAAGGCAAGAAAAGGAGAAATCAAAGGATTTACAGGAATTGATGATCCTTACGAGGCTCCTGAAAAAGCAGATCTCATAGTTGATACAGAAAATGAATCACTTGATGATAGTGCAAACAAAGTAAAGGAATTTCTTAAATCAAGAAACCTACTCTAATTTTTTAAATTCATCAACTATTGTTTGATGAATAATTCCATTTGTTACTAGAATTCCATTTTGATGATGAACTTCCTTATTGTTGTACGAAATCTCGTTTCCTGACATATCTGTCATCTTTCCCCCCGCTTCAGAAATTATGCAATGCGATGCCGCTGAATCCCATTCTTTCATTTTATTTGTGGTAGTGATGTATGCTTCAGCTTCTCCTGATGCAATCTTTCCAACCTTTAATGAGCTTCCTATACTTGTAAAATCTTCAATTCCTAATTTTTTGATGAATAATTTTTCTTTGTCAGATAGATGATGTCTTGAACCAACAGTTCTACATTTTGGAAGTTCTTGAGTTGAAGTTACTGTGATTTTTTTCCATTCTCCATTTGAATACCTAAATGCACCCATTCCTTCTTGTGCTGCAAATAATGTTTTTTCAGTTGGCCAACCTATAACACCTAGAATTGGCTTTTTGTTTTTTACAAGTGCAATCATCACTGTAAATTCTCCAGTCTTGTCAATGAAATCAGAAGTTCCGTCTAAAGGATCTACTATCCAAATTGTCTCTTCAGATAATCTAGTTTGATCATCATTGTCTTCTTCTGATAAAATTTTGTGCTCTGTTTGAGCAAGAATTTCTTTGATTATCTCGTTACTTTTTAGATCTGCTTCTGTGATGGGTGAATCATCTTTTTTTGTAAATTCCTCAAATTCTCCTCTGTAAATCTCTAAAATTGCATTTCCTGCTTCCTGTGCTGCGTTAATAGCAATATCTAATTCTGGAAGCTTGCTTGAAATTGGTATATCTTTCAAAATGTATTCCTAAGTTGTAAGTTCCGGCTTTAATGTCCATACTACACCAAGTGCAATAAATGGAATTGAAACAATTCCAATAATTCCAAGAATTGTGAAAAATTGAGATTCTGAAACTAGTGGATTGTTAATAATCCAAGGAAGTGGTAAAGATATGATTATCCAAATAATTCCTAATAATATAATCAATTTTGCTTTTGCTTTTCTATCCTTCATCATAATTCACTCTTTTTTGGTGCTATTAAATTCATGTGAATTTATTTCGTTGATTCTCCTCCGTCTACTGCCAAAACTGCTCCTGTAGTCCATGATGCATCATCTGAGGCAAAATAGAGTATAGCCTTTGCTACTTCTTCAGGTTTTCCCATTCTGCCTAGTGGATGTTCTGCATCCATAAAGTCTCTATCTTTTTGAGTTTTTACAAATGGTTTTGTCATATCAGTATCTACTACTCCTGGGCAAATACAATTGACTCTAATCTTATCTTTGGAATATTCCAGTGCCCAACATTTTGTAAGAACAATTAATGCTGCTTTTGTTGCAGAGTATGCATCTGCATTAAATCCTTGATATGCTTTTAGACCTGCATCTGATGAAATGTTAATTATTGAGCCTGATGTTTTTTGTAAATGAGGAATCGCTTCTTTTGTTACTCTAAACTGTCCTGTAAGATTTACATCTAAAACTTCATTCCATTCTTCTTCTTCAATTTCATGTAATTTCTTTATTCTTGGAAAAACACCTGCATTGTTTACAAGAATATCTAACCTACCAAATTTCTCCACAGTTTTTTTTACTGCGTTTTTTACATCGTCTGTTTTTCTAACATCAGCTACAATTGCAAATGAATTGGAAATTTGAGAAGATGCTTTTTCTAATCTCCCCTGATCTTTTCCAGTGATTACTACACTGACACCATTTTCTGCCAAAACTTTTGCAGTAGCAAATCCAATACCTCTACTTCCACCAGTTACTAGTGCAACTTTTCCTGATAAATTCACTAGCTTTAACAAAAAAATTCGTAATTTATAGATCAATTTTTAAGAAATAGGAATAAAATATTTCATTAATTGATATGATTATTTGTAATTTATTAGATGAACTCTTAAATAGTTAAAGTTCCTATAATAATTAATGCCGAAGGATATAATTCCTATCGACTAAAACCGCGTAACCCCGCAGAACGATAAAGGCAATCAAGCGCTTAGGTCGTTTGAAAACGAGAGGGAATCTCTCAAAGTTCTGCAACGAAGGGGATTACGCCTCTTTTAATTTTGTAAAATATCGACAGATACCGAACCCATTACATTTCCATTTGGATTGATGATGATGATTACTTGTTGATTTTCTGAAACTGTAATCTCTTTTTGTCCTAGATATTCCCATGTGTAATATTCAGAAATCCCTGTTTGATGTAGAGTATTTTCTAGCTTAAAATCTTCAGAAAAATCTAGCTCTACTCCATTTAATGAAATTGATAAGGTTTCTGGACTGCTGCCATTTGGGACAAATCTGAAATGATATTCTCCTTCAGAAATTAAAAATGAATCAGAGTAAATTCCATTTTCATATAATTGTGGATCTGCTAATGTCACATGAAAGACAACACCGTCATCTTTCTCAGAAGAATCCAAAGACATTACTGCAAAAATTCCTATAATTGCCACAATGGGAATTATGATGATTTTCTTATTCACAGAAACAATTTAAGAATTCCATTATAAAAATAAATTTCTAATTTTCTCTTATCTTTTTTGTTAACACTTCTATTTTTTCTAACTGCTCTAATATCCAGGGATCATTTATCAAATCCATAATTTCTTCCATTTTGAATAATTTTGGAGTAGTCATTCCTTCTTCAAAATCATACAATTTGATAACTCTATTTTTGACATTTTCAGATTCTATCTTTTTATTTTGTGCAAAATTATGTGCAAAGTCATTCCTAATCTCTCTAATCTCATTTAGCTTTTGTTGAATCTTTATCCGTGTTTTTTCATCAATTGCTTTTTTGAAACCTTCATGGTTTTTCATTATTCGTGAAATCCAAACTATTTTTGTTCCAAATGATGCAGTTCTATCTTCATCGAAAACTGTTTTTGCCCATAATGGAAAATCATTTTTGTCTCTCAAAAATAGGTCTGAAATTATAACGGTAAGTGTTGAATCTATGACTGAAACATAGCTAAGAAAATTACCTCTTATGCGATTTACCAAATTGACATATTCCTTGTCCGTAAGTTCTTTGGAACTATCTGGCAAATCAAAACCAAAGGGCTCGCTCATGAGTTATGCCTAGAAAAATGGTAAATAGATTTTTGGATTGAATTCTGATCTTTGTTAGTCAAGTTACACATGCAGTGAATCATTCTTTACACCTGAAATTAAGTACATTTTTCTAAATCAAAACCATGGCTAATTTGAGTAACAAGTGGACTAAACCCCCTACTCCTGGTATTGGCGAAAAGATTGGTGATGCCGTCAAGCCTAAAGGTGCACTAAAACCACGAGTTCAAGAAGGAGTCAAAAGATTACGATTACAGATTCAAAAATTGGATAAAATGTTGTCTGGTTTGCAGGAGCGTGATGGACAACTATTTGCAAGAATTGTAGAAGCAACCCAAAAACACGATACACAATCAGCCAAAGTTTTAGGAAATGAATTAGCAGAAATTAGAAAAGTTATCAAAATCATGAGCAGCGCAAGAATTGCTCTAGAACAAATAGAATTACGATTAACAACATTTAGTGATCTTGGAGATACTGTTGTGGCAATCATGCCAACAATGGGATTGATGAAGAATCTCAAATCATCATTGGGAAAAGTAATGCCTGGAGCTGAAGCCGAAATTGGCCAAATGGCTGAAATGCTAGGTGGATTTATGACTGAAAGTTTCTCAGGCGATGCAGCATTTGGAACCGATGAAACCACAAACTCTGAATCTGAAGCAATTCTCAAAGAAGCAGCAGCAGTAGCTGAGAGTTCTGCAGGACAGATGTTCCCATCAGTTCCAACACAAACAACATCATCAACAGAATCAACTTCAAAATTTTATTAGAAAAATAAATTATTTTTTCAAAAAATCTTTTCTTATAACCATTACTCTGTATTGATACTGAGCTTTTCTGCTTGTCTGTTATATGCTCCTTTGAGATTTTTCAATAATGCAAAAACTTTCAGGAATATTCTTGCTGACTGTACTGATCTCTGGAACTCTTTTCTCTAGTTTTGCATTTGCTCAAGAAGCACCAATTGCAGTAGATGACTTTTACTCTATTGATGAGGATTCTCTTCTAACTGTTGAGCCTATTGGAGTATTACAAAATGATACCAACACCACAAGCGAGCCATTAAATGCAATCCTTCTATCTGATGTTAATTTCGGAACCCTGTCATTCCATCAGAATGGTAATTTTACTTATCTTCCAGATGAAAATTCTATTCAAACTGATTCATTTATTTATGTAGCAAATAACGGAACTGACAACAGCAATGAAGCTACTGTTATAATTTTTGTTAATCCAATTAATGATGCACCTGTTGCCCAAAATGATTATGTTGAAACTCAACAAAATGTTCCTATCAGTATAGATGTTCTTGAAAATGATTTTGATGTAGATAATGATTCATTGAATATCTTTTTGGAAAATAATTCATCAGAAACAAGAGGATTTGTTGAAATCCAAGAATCTCAAGTTTTGTTTACTCCTCTAGCTGGATTTGTTGGAAATACAACATTTTCTTATTGGACATCTGATGGAAAGGATACCAGTAATTCTGCAAATGTAACAATCTCTGTAATTGCGATTGATGAAGAACCAAATGACTCTCTATTTGAGGAAATTTTTGATCAAATCCAACTAATCTTTGATAAAGTTCTAGCCTTAGAGGATGAAGTAATTCAACTCAAAGAAGAAAATGCCTTACTTAAAGAAAGAATTTCTGCACTTGAAGCATTTCATAGAACTGAAATATCAGGAAATAACGAAAAGGTAACTCTCTGTCATAAAGGAAAAAACACTATAACAATTTCTGCAAATGCATTACCTGCACATCTTAATCATGGAGACACTAGAGGTACATGTTCAGAGATTACTTATTCCAATTCATTTTCAGCTATAACCGCACCTGTTACACCACAAATCACATTCTCAAATGAGAGAGTTGACATATGTCATAACGGAAAAACTACTCTTTCTCTTCCAGGAAAAGCTGCAAGAAATCACTTGGAGCACCATGATGATGATTATCTAGGTCAATGTACTGACAGTTCTACGTCTCAATTAAAGACTGAAAAGCTAGCAAAACAACAAGCTGACCAAAAACAAAGAGATGCCAAGAAAGCAGCTCAAGAAGCTGAAAAGCTAGCAAAACAACAAGCTGACCAAAAACAAAGAGATGCCAAGAAAGCAGCTCAAGAAGCTGAAAAGCTAGCAAAACAACAAGCTGACCAAAAACAAAGAGATGCCAAGAAAGCAGCTCAAGAAGCTGAAAAGCTAGCAAAACAACAAGCTGACCAAAAACAAAGAGATGCTGAGAAAGCTCAGAAAGAAAAAGAGAAGTTATCTAAACTAGAATCAAAGGAAAAAGGACCAAAACCCAAATAATAATTTCAAATTTTTAAAATCTTAAAATTTACTCTGTAGACTCACGAGATTCTTTTATCTTTCTGACTCGGCTTCCCTCATCATCTATAATTCTGTCAACACCTGATAGTTTCTCTCGCAAATTGTTGATAATGGTACCTACCTCGTCAGCTTCAGCCTCAACTTGTTGTCTCTTTGCAGCAAGTTCTGAAATCCCTCTATTTTCCTCCTCAATGTACTCATTGACCTTTTGGAGTTTCTCTTTGAGATTTTTGATATCTACTGATTCTTCTTCAATGTCCTTTTCAAGCAAAGTTCGCTTGTCTTTGAGATTTTTAATCATTAAACCGACATAATCAATTGCCTCTTCAAGCTGGGCTCGTTTTCCCATTAATTCCCCGATTCCAATCTGACTTGGAGTCTCTGAAACTGTAGGTTCTGGAGTCTCTTGTGTAGTGTTTTCTTCAGGTCTTTCTTCTACCATCTCTCCGCCCTCTTCTTTCTTGAATTTATCAAACATTTTATGATTTACTTTCTAAAATGGGAATAAAAAGTTACTATGAATCCCAAAGCTGACAAGGTGAATGATTTTTACTCAAAAAAAGGAAAAATGTGGTGAATTATCTCACCGAAATTGAATTTCTGAACTCTTGGTTAGAATCAACTGATTTTTCAAAACTGGTAGCTCCTATCTGAAGAAATTTGATATTTTGACCCATCTCAGGATTTACTGCAGAATTAAAGAAAATTTCAAAGGTATTCTCATTTTCTGAAATTTTGCCAGAAAATACAACTTTGTAACTGAGATCCTCGTCTGAGGCAGTTCCATGCAGTTCTACATGGGAACCATTGGATTTTCCACTTAATTCTAGGTCAAACTCTCTATCTTCAAGACTTAGGATTCCATTAGTTGAAATCTCCCACAAGTCTTGCCCGACCTTTACTGCTTTTCCATCAAAGAGAGTAATTCCAGCATTATAGGCCTTGTAATTCATTATTGCCCATCCTGATGTCTCAGTTGACAGCATTCTCTGCATGTCTTCTTTTGAAGTATCAGATGGCAAGGCATAACGTTGGACTTTGAGTTTTCCATCAACCATTTTTTCGGTTAGAATTACTCCTAGTCCCTCATTTTTGGAACTTCCTTTTGGCTCATACACTCCAGTATTGTCTGCAAACGAGTAGGTTACAGTGATTGGAGATGCACCAAGCATCAAAAGGACAGCAATAACACCAATAGTTCTGTTTTGGGGTTTTACCATGAAGAGTACACTTCAAAATCATACATTAGGAACGGACAGGAATCGTTCTGTTCTTTATATGCAAATTTTCTCCAAAAATTTCCAAAATCAGCCAAATTGAGATATTTTTTCTCAAATTTTCAAAAAGTCGCATTTTTGCATGAAAACAGGTATTTTTCATTCAAAAAACTAGGCACAGAATTTCTAGTAATTTTCTTCCCCGTAACCATTTTGCCAAAAATTGCCCATTTTTTTCATTCAAAATGGTGTTCCGCTTTGTGTTCCGCTATGGTGTTTCAAAATGTTCCTCAATAACTAATTGATTGTATACTATACCATGTCAAAACAACAATACAGGTCCGAAATGGGCATCATGGGTGATATCCTAAGCGTTACTGCTGATGGCGGTCGTGAAGGAATCATTGTATCTGCAATATCTCGCAAAGCCAACCTATCTCACTATGCAGTACTAGACAAATGTGAGAAACTGGTAGAAGCAGGCTTGGTCGAGTCTGTCAAAAACGACAGAAATAGAGTCTTTCAAATCACTGAAAAAGGACTTCAGTTTTTCCAGGAATTCAAGAGATTTCAGGGACTCGTGGAGAGCATGAACCTAAGGTATTAGCCAATGAACCCCGAAATCGTACCAATTCATAGGACAGAGTCTCAAGAAGATGGAATGCTTTTTGTAAGGACTGATGGTATCATCGATACAATGGTCAATGCACCTCTGATAGTTGCAGGATTGCTAGTTGTAGCACTAACGATACCTTTGCAGACCTCATTTGCTACTACTCGAACTCTTGATCTAATCATCAATACTGATGGTTCGACACACATCTCATCTCAAATTGATGTAGATTCTTCAAACTTTGAGCTAAGTCTCTTTGGTCCATCCATTGACAACTTTGTCGCAATTGGATCTGATGGTTCGACTCTATCTGGACAAGTCATTGAAGACAAGGTAATGATTCAGACAGATGACTATTCCTCTATTACCATAAACTATGATATTCACGACTTGATTTCAAAAGAAGGTAGAGTCTGGACATTTTCATTTGATTCTCCTACAAGCTATTCCCTACTGATGCCAGAAAATTCTGTCATTGTTGGAATGAACATTTTACCTGAAAACATGGAACAGTTAGATTCCCAAATTAAACTCCAAATTCCTACTGGTCCAGCACAAATTGATTATATCTTTAGCACTCCAATAGAAGCACCTACAACCCCATCAGAGTCTTCATTTGACCCTGTAACTATTGGTATGATAGTTGGTCCAATTGCGGCAGCTGCCATTGCAGGTGTAATTGTAGCAAAAAAGAGACAATCAAAACCTCAACTGCAAACCGAAGTAATACAAACTGAAACTATTCAAACTCCAAAACCAACAACTGATTCACTAACTCCTGATGCAATTTTTGATCTCAGACCAGATATGAGAGAAGACGACAAAGAGATTGTAAAATTCATCTCTGAGAATGGTGGAGAGGTATTTGAAAGTGATCTAAGAAAAAAGTTCCTTCAGCCAAGAACTACTATGTGGAGAGCAGTAAAAAGACTAGAAAGACTAGGTGTAGTTGAAATTTACAAAAAAGATCTTCTAAATATGGTCAAATTACGAAACAACTTGGAGGAAGAGAATTGAAGAGTTTAGCATTACTAGCACTATTGGTATTGGCAGTAGGTGTTATTTCTACAAACGAAGCATTTGCCGAACCATTAGAAAATGTTAGAACATCTGTCTCAAACTATGATGGCGATTCAGCAACTGTAAAGATTACCTGGAATAGTGATGATTCAGCTAAAAACTACAAAGTTGGCTGTGTTAGCTGCACTCCAAATGTTGTAGAGTTTACAACTGGTAATAGCATGACCATCCATAACGTTACACCGTTCCCTAATGGCTCATTCGCATTACTCTATGTGATTAGCTATGATTCCAAAGACAACATCATCACTGCAAAACAACTCATAGTCAATCTCAACCAATAATTTTCAAACCCCCAAAAATTATCATAAACTTATTATACATTTTCCAAACAGGATTGAGCATGGCATCTAAGGCAATTACAGTTGGAGTCGGAATTCCAATGATTGTAGTTGGCGCTTTGATGGCATGGTTATGGGCTCCATTAGAAGGAGATCTTCAAAGTCAAGTAGAACTAATTGGAAGCACAATTGGAATTTTAGGCATAGTGTTCTTTATCTCTGGATTGTTCTACACAAAAGAACCAGTGATGCATTAGAAACTCACTGAATAAATAATGAACAAAATTACCATCATTACTTGAAAGTCAGACTATTTGAGATATTTACATCAGTAGAAGGAGAAGGTATTCTTTATGGAACAAAGACACTTTTTGTAAGACTAGCAGGTTGTCCCTTTACTTGTTTTTATTGTGATACAAAAGAATCTCTTCCACTTGATTCTGGAACAGAATATTCAATTGAGGAGGCAAACAAGCTCATTGATTCTAATCTGAAAAACCAAACATACAAGGTAAATTTCACAGGTGGTGATCCACTCATTCAACACCAAGCAGTAGCACAACTTGCAAAACACATTCAGGACAAAAAGATTCCAACATACCTAGAATCATCATGTTTTGATATTGACAGATTCAATCATGTCTTGCCATTTATTGACATTGTAAAAATTGAATTCAAAACAAAGGATTCAGACTTTGTAGACTCTCAACACTATGAGAAACTGATTGGTCATACCATGAAATGTTTGGAATCATCAGTCTCTGCAAAAAAGATAACATACATCAAAGTAGTTGTTAGCTCTAAAACAAAGCCTGATGATTTTACACAACTAGTCAATCAAATCTTTGAGATTGTATCAAAAGACGACATTGATGGATTTATCATCCAACCAACATATGGTGTTGCAGAACCTTCACTTGATCTGTTGTTGAGTTTGTATGATGTTGTTTTTCCACACTACAACGAAGTCAAGGTTGTACCCCAATTGCACAAATTCATTGGCGCACCATAGTTACCACCAGCCTAAAATTCAGATTACGTTCAAATACTAGAAAAATCGTCTCAAATCATCAAAATGGATGAAGACCGTGTCAAGAAACTTGTCAGAGAATTGATAATCGAAGTTGGCGAAGATCCTACCCGTGAAGGCTTGCGTGAAACACCTGAGAGAATCGCAAACATGTATCAAGAAATCTTTTCTGGATATGACTCTGATTCAGAATTAGCAGTTCAATTCTCAGAAGACTCTGATGTGGTTATAGCACGTGATATTCAGTTTTATTCAATGTGTGAGCATCATATGCTTCCATTCTTTGGTAAAATCCACATTGCATATTCTCCAAATGGCAGAGTCTTTGGAATCTCAAAACTTGTTAGACTAGTTGAAAAATACTCTAAACGACTCCAAATTCAAGAGCGACTCACCAAGAACATCGCAGATGAACTATACTCTCAAGGAGTTAAGGGAGTAGTTGTTTTAGCTGATGCAGAGCATCTATGTATGAAAATGCGTGGTGTTAGAAATGATGCAACACTTTCATCATCCGCATTTAGAGGAATTTATGAAAATAAAGAGGAAAAAGAGAGCATTATGACTCTAATCCGAAAACGTGCTTCAGATTCTGCATATTAGATACTCAAAAATTAAATACCGATTCAATTTCAAAAAACTCATGGATGATGGAAGAAAGATTGCATATGTTCCAAAAGAAGGATGGCCTAGTTTTACTTGGTATGCAATTGAATTTGCAATAGTCCTTGCAGTCTGTATGTTAGTTGCAAGAGAAGTTGTTGCAACTCTGTCAGAACTATCTCCAGACCTTCAGAACTACATCTGGTGGGGAATCACTGGATTGATATTCTTGGCATGGTATATTGGAATAAGAGGATTTGTCCTAAAAAAGAAAATTCTAAACAACAAGTATTAGAATTACTTTAGATATTTTGTTTTGTCTGTAATTCCTGCTTTTTCAAATGCAATCTTTCTATTGTTACAAGACTCACAAACACCACAGTGAAGTTTTTTGTTTGAATAACAACTCCAAGTTTTAAAGATAGAATCTCCCAGTACTGTTTTTCCTTTCTTCAACAAGTCACTTTTTGATAATCCTTCTCTGTATGGGGACCAAATCTCTATTTTTTTTCTTAATTTTGAATTAATTCCATCAATTTCGCCTTGGTTAAATGCTGATTCTAATTTCTTTGCAAAGGCAGGTCTGCAATCTGGATAATGCTTGTCTCCAGTATGTGCACCGTATACGACTAGGGATGCATTTAGGGTATATGCCCATGCAGATGCAACTGAGAGAAATACTGCATTTCTAATTGGAACTACTATAGAGTACTCAAATTTACTTGGAATCTTTCTCTTTGAGCTAGTCAAGACATTAGAGTCTCCATACAACTCTTTCATAAAACCAATATCGATAATCTTATGCTGCTTTAGTCCTAGTTTCTTTGCAAAAGATTTTGCAGCAGAAATTTCCATGTTTGCTTTTTGACCGTATGAAAAAGTAATTCCATACAACTCATACTTTGATTTTAGAAATGATACCGCACAAACAGAGTCAACTCCTCCACTAAAAACAACTACTGCTTTTTTCATAACTCATCTTCTTTTGTCTGCAGCACCTTTGCTTGATTTGCAGATTACTGTCTGGCATTCTGTTTTTGCTGATGCAAATCCTCTTGACATTGCCGAACTAATCTTTTTCAAATCAGCTGAACTTTTAGAAAATGCAATTACTGAAGGTCCTGCTCCGCTGATTGTCACGCCTAATGCACCTGCTTTTAGGGCATTTGCTTTGACCTTGTCAAATCCTGGAATCATGTGCTTTCTTGCAGGCTCTACAATCACATCTTTGATTGAGTTTCCAATCAATTCTGGATCTTTTTTCATAAATCCTGCAACGATTGCTGATGCATTTGATAAATTCAAAATACTGTCTGTTAATTTTATCTTCTTTGGAATAACTCCTCTTGAAACCTTGGTTTTCTTCTTTGGAACCTCAAGTTTTGGAACAGCAACACACATTCTAAGATTTGTTGGAGGATCTATTCTAGTTACTTGCAATGGATTTGTTTTAACAATTACAAATCCTCCTAGTACAGAAGCTGCAACATTATCATAGTGAACTGAACCTGCACTTGCTTTTTCACCAGAACCTGCATACTCTACTAGAGAGTCTCCATTCAACTTTAATCCAAATAATTTGTCAAATGCTACTGCAGTAGCAGCAGCTGATGCAGCACTACTTCCCATTCCAAATCCTGCAGGAACACCTTTCTTGATTTTAATCTCCACACCACTTTTTATCTTGAATTTTTTCTTCATATTTTTTACAACCAATCCTGCAGTGTTGTTATCTGGATTTGTTGGAATATTGTCATCAGTTACTATTGTGATTCCACTTTTTGTTTTAGTGAGAGTTACTTCATCATAAAATGCATCTACTGCTAAACCAAATACGTCAAATCCTGGACCCAAATTTGCTGTAGAAGAAGGTGCTTTTACCGTAACTTTAGATGCCACTAGTCTTCTACCTCTTCGCCCAAATTAAGAATTCTGCTAAGAGCTCCCTCAAGATTGACAAATCCATCTCCAGTTACATTTGAGATTGGAATTAACCCCTGTGCAAATCCGCTTAGATTCAATCCTCTCAAGATGTTTGTAGTCAGAGTATAGGTGTCCCCATCTGCATCATTTGCTATAGCATTCTCCAAAGTACTCAAACTACTTGACCATTGTAGAATATTTTTGAGATTAGCCCCAATAAGATCCGTTTTTGTTAGGACGTTAATTGTTGGTAGATTAAGACGCAATCTAATTGATGTTGCTAAAAGTGCAATTGATACAAAGTTAACTGGAGTTGTAATCAATGCACCATCAAAAAGAAATATACTTGTTTTTTCTTCAGATGAAATATTATCTATAAGAAAACGTCCGCTAGAACGATATGCAAATAATTCGATTTGGCCTGGCGTGTCAACAATTAGATAATCTGGATTTACTCTGTTTACCTCATTTTGAATATCGTCAATCTTTGATGCAATCAAATCAGCTGCCATAACTACTGCACCGTTTGGACCAAGATCATATTGTTGCATAATAGATACAATATCTACAAAGTCTCTAACATCAACGTCACAAGTATATGGTAAATTTTCTACTCCGGGATCTAAATTTAGAACTGCAGTAAATGCTCCATTCTTTGTATAGTAATCATATAATTTTGATGAGAGTAATGATTTTCCTGAACCTGCAGTTCCAGAAACAAAAATGGTTTTCAATCTTGTCTGATTCATAATTTGCTCATATTTCAAACTAGCTTGATTATCTGGTTAATGATACCGAATTGGTACTAAAAATCATAAAAAATTTCCATCTGATCTTTATCTCATAAAATAATAGATTCATTATGAGTCAAAACGTGCTTGAAAAAGAAGCACATCTCAAAGAATTAGTTGTCAAACTACTTGAAGAAAAAAATCTGAAAGATTTTGAATTATTGGATTCATTATTTGATGAAATTAAAGAAGAACTCCAATATCATCAAAAAAGCCTCAATTAACCACAAAAACCGTGCCTAACTTTAGGTGTAGAACAATTTTTGTCAACTTTCATATTTGATCCCTTAAAGGAATCATCAAATGAACTGGAGACTTGCAGCTATTCCTGCTACCCTAATTCCAATTATCATTATAGCTATTCAATTTGATATTAAACCTGAAGATGTTCTTGCAATTGGTTTCTTTCCATTTATTGGTGCAGTTGTCGCAATGATGATTAAACTAGGACTTCAGGGAGTCAAGTTTGCCTACATTGCCAGAAAATATCTTGGTAATTTTGATTCTGTTTTGAAATTAACTGGAGTTCGTGTGGGTAGTGAGTTTATCAAATTTACAACCCCAATGTTCATTGGAGCAGAATTCATTGTAATCTATTATTTGCACAAAAAGGGAGTAAAGCCTTCAAAATCAACATGGATTGCAATAATGGATATCGTAACTGAAGTATTTGCAGCTGGGCTGTTATCTATTATCGCAGGAATAATTGCACTGCTAAATGGAGCATATGTTGTTGCAGCAGTAGTTTTGGGAACCAGTATTACTGTAACTACATTGTGGATGGTACTGTTCTTCTTGTCTTCAAAACGTACATTCCAGGTCCCTAAAGTATTAGGAAAACTAGCACAAAGATTTGGAAAAGAAAAAGGTGCCAAGTATATTGAACAAACAAACTCTTGGATGGAGGAAGTGTGTACTATGAGCAGGAAAAATCTCAAAACTTCTGAATCAAAAAAAGTCTTTACAATATCATTTTTGTTTTCAATAGCATCTTGGTCATTTTATGGAATTTCGTTTATGATCATTGCAATGGGAACTGGATATGTTATCAACGCATTTGATTCCATTATGGCTGTCATGGGAGCAAACGCAATTGGAAATCTTCCAATCACTATTGGTGGCTCTGGTCTTGCTGAATTTGGAATTGTAGCATATCTTAACAATCTAAATCCGTTTGACTTTGATGCCTCTCAAGGTGGTTTAGCATGGGATGCAGTAATAGGCTGGAGAATTGCAACATACTATGTACCAATTGTGATTACTTGGTTACTTTTAGTAAAATTAGCCTTGAGTAGAATCTCAAAACCTCAAGCCACATAGAAACCACTTTATCTTTAAATGATTTTTTTGATTTGTGGATTTCAAAAACAAAACAGTACTAATTACTGGAGCATCATCTGGAATTGGAAAGCAAACTGCAATAGAGTTTGCAAAACTTGGTGCTAACATAATTCTGGTTGCAAGAAGAAAAGAAAAATTAGATGAACTTGCAAACGAATTAGACAAATTCAATGTAACTATACTTGTTTGTCAATGTGATGTATCTGATAAAGCACAAGTAAAAGAAATGTCAAAAACCGTTTTAGAAAAATTTGATTCTATTGATGTGTTGGTAAATAATGCAGGTTTTGCAATTTATGGTTCTGTCAAAGATCTATCTATTGATGAAATAGAATCCCAGATGGAAACAAATTACTTTGGAATGATGTATTGCATCAAGAACTTTCTGCCATCTATGTTGGATAAAAAATCTGGTCATATTGTCAATGTTGCATCAGTTGCTGCAAGCTTTGGCCTTCCTGGAATTGCATCATATTGTGCATCAAAATTTGCAATGTTAGGTTTCTCAGAGGGTCTAAAGCATGAACTTCATGGTACTGGAGTAGGAATTACTGTTGTTAGTCCAATAATGGTTAGAACAGACTTTTTTGATCATCCCTCATTTGAGAAAATGCCAAAGTATTCTCCAACATCTCTTAGTTCTAGAACTGTTGCAAAAGCAATCCTAAAAGCCGCAAACTCTCCTAGACTAGAAATTATTGTTCCTTCTGTAGTTAGAAGTGCTGTATGGCTAAAGCACACATTTCCTTACTTCATTAATCCTATCATGGGCAAGTCTTTCAAAAAACAATTAGACGCTGTAAAATAATTCTGAATTACTCTTCATCATCATCTGCGGCTTCATTAGAGCCTACATCTAACAATTCAAGTGATTTTAAATCAAATTGATAAATTGCATTCATATCAATCTCTTTTTCTTTTTCTAAATATTCTGAGACTTTTTTGCTAAGTGGTGCTTTGTGTTGATCAAAAACAAATTCATAGACTTCACCTTTTAACAAGTCATCTATTTTGACACTTTTTGGAACATCCATAGTTACAATGTGTCTGCCATCTTCTACAGCATCATACAATTGAACATCAATTTTGTTATCTTCGTAATAAAACTCTAGTATGTATCCTGATTTTTTTAATTCTTCAGGTTTCTTGAATTTTGCATTCTGAATTTCATCAGTAACCCATTCAGGAATCTCATCTTCTTTTTTCTTTTTTACCATAATAACTCACGCTAGTTTTCAGCTTTTTCTTTTTTGCTCTTTGACCACCATTCTAAATAGTCGTCATGCTTATCATCACGTGTTCTTTCTTTTTGGTTTAGTTTGTATCTGATATCTGAAACTTGTTCTCGTGTTGCATAAAGACCACATCGTTTGCAGACAAAATTTCTTCTGTTCTTCTCATCCATTTTCATTGGAATGTCAATTTCATCGTATAATTTGAAAAGATCCTCTCTGCTTCTTTCTTCTTCAGGAACTTCAGATTCATATTTTTCTTGAATCTTTTTTTTCTCTCTGTGTGTACATTCTGGACAGTTAGGCACTGATGATTTGGCTTAATTTTTTCCATAAAAGCGTTCCCACATTGTTAATTGATCGATAAACATCTGACACGCGGATTGTTTCATCATCCCTTTCGGTCCGTTCGCCCATCGAAATCCCGCGTGCCAGACGAGCAAAATTCTCAAAATAATGTATTATCTCTTTTCTTCTAACGTTTGGGCAGCTATCTTTGCTGAATTTTCAGCCCCATTTGGGACAAAATTCTTTGAAAACTCGTTCAAACTCTCTTCAAATCTCTCATAATTCTCTCTAATTCTTGATATTCCTTCAATTACCTGCTTTGTTTTTGTGGCTAGAATTCCCAAATTCTTCTCTTCAGCCCACTTGATGTTGTTTGTATGCTCATCATAGATGGGAATTCCAATAATTGGCTTTGTTTTTCCACCCATAATCTCGCCCATCACGGTATGTGAACCATTCACTACGGCATACTTGCATAAATCCAATACTCTATCTTTTTCTTGTTCTGAAAGAAATCCAACATCAATCTGAATCCAATCTATTTTCTTCTCTAATGCTTCAGATATGGAATAACTCTTTCCATCTTTTCCAATAACAGAGTCAATTTTTGGATCATTTCTAGCATGAGAAATTATTCTCTTCTCTGTTTTCATTTCATCTTTATGAAATACTTCTTCGTATCTCTGACCAGTTCCGTCATTTGTTGATTTGTTTCCGGTTCTCATCCAGTAACCAAATTCATCATTTTCAATTAGTTTTTCAAGATCAGTACTTTCTGTCTTTTCAATTTTCTTACTGTTTGTAAAGTGACCAACATAAGTTACTTTATCCTCAGCTTCTTTTATGAAATTTAGATTATACTCACACATTGTATAAGGTGGTGGAGAATCAGCAACAAGAATCTTTGATGCTTTTTGAATTTGTTTTGCAACAAATATCAATGATGGATATAGATATGATCTCGAATTGTATAATCTTGGTCTAAATTGATTTGTTATGAATAAGCTTGGTATGTTTCTATTTTTTGCTAAAATATTTGATCCCATATCTCCATCATTAATTACCAAATCAAATTTTTCTTTGTTGTAGAGTTTTCTTTCCTCTCTAAGATAATTTGCAATCTGTCTTACTAGAGGTGGATTTTTTGAAATTGGCAATAGCAAATTCATTAATGACATTGAAACACTTGGACCAAACTTTCCATCAATTGGAGTTGGCATTAAAATTTCATGAATTCTTTCTTTCTCATCTGGAAATTTTTTCAATAATTTTTCGTATACGTGGTCCTTGCTGGAGAAATGAACCTCAAAATCTTCTTTAATATGATCTCCAAGAACTTCGTTTAGCCTCATCATTCTTGAATAGTGGCCACTTCCCCATGGATAGATGAATTCTCCTATTTTGAGCACAATATTGCAACCAAATATGCTGTTTAAATTCTCAATGATTTTCTAGCGAATCTAAAATATCATGCACATTGTTTGGTCCTGCCTGAATAGAGATCACTTTTTTTGTTTTAAGGGCATTTTCAACCTCTTTTTTTGCAAAAGGAGGTATTTCATCTGAACTAATAGTTGCAATATTTTCTAATTTCTTGATATTTCTCTCCAGTCCAATCTCTTTTGCTTCATCAAACAAGTTTGTGTCTACTCCAGCTAATGGAACTAGTGGAATCTTCTTTTTTGAAAATACAAGTTTTAGTGCATTATCCAGAAAATCTGATGAAAATATTTGTGGTGATATAGATAATGATACTCGTTTGATTGTAGATTGTAGCATTATTTCTACAACTGAATTTACATATGTTAGATAATTTTTGACTCCTTTTGGATTTATTTTCAGATAGAAGAACTCTAATTCAATTTTTTCTTGAACTAGTCTTGGAATTATTTGGTTTAGTATTTTAGCTAGATTCATCAACTCTGATTTTTGTCGATAACAAACTATTACCTTTGTATCGTATCCCTGTTTTATGGTCTCATAACAAGAAACTGCAGATAATTCATCATATACTGCACAAATTGTTTTCTGACTTTGTGATTGATATGGAATACCGCCTTTTCCTTTATCTGAAAAAATACAGATGTATGCATTGTTCTTTGTTAGATATGTATACAATAACTTGTCATAATCTTGTTCTGTTCCTGGATGCGCACCAAGTTTTGATTTTTTTTCTATAATACTTGATGTAGCTGCAATCTCTACATCCTTTACAAGAAATCCTTTTGATATTCCCTCAACTTTGACTAGAAATTTTTCGCCTTTTAGAAGTAAATTACCCCCTACAGAAGTGATTTCAGAAACAATTTCTTGATAATCATTTTTTATCTGTCTTGCAATTGCAACCTCTTGAATTCCAAAAAGCATGTTAATTGCAGATGATGCAAATACTGGATCATTTGCATCTACTAGAATAACCTCTCCATCTCTCTTTACTGATTTGAATTCTTGATTTTTTATTTTGAGAATCTTTTTGATATTAGAAATTAATTGCGGAATTTTATTTTTTGAAAATATAGTCGGAAAAACTACAACATATGATGTTTCATTCATATTTTCTATTTGGAAATCTACTTGTTTATAATTTAGGACAAAACTTCGGGTAATCAATATAAAACAAATACTTCAAGTGAATGTGTGACTAGATTTACACAAGAACAAGTGGATGAACTCAACTCAAAGATAAAAACTGCAGAGGAAGCTCTTCAATGGGTATCTGATAATCTACATCCTAAGGTTGCAAAAGCTTCAAGCTTTGGCGCTGAAGATGCAGTCGTAATGGATATGATGTTAAAAATTAATCCAGAATTTAGATTCTTTACTTTGGATACAGGACGATTGCCTCAAGAGACATATGATATCATGGATGTATTGAGAAAAAAATACAATATTACAATTGAAGTTCTATTCCCTGATACCAAAGAAGTTGAAGATATGGTAAGAGAAAAAGGACTAAACTTGTTCTATGAAAGTGTAGAGAACAGAAAACTCTGTTGTGAAATACGCAAAGTACATCCAATGAACAAAATGTTGAGTACACTTGATGGATGGATTACTGGATTAAGAAGAGAACAGACCAAAATTAGAGAAGA
>REGJ01000049.1 GCA_003702525.1 Candidatus Nitrosopumilus sp. | reverse complement strand
CTTTTTGGTATTTTTCATAGGAGTGTTATCTATACTGATAAACAACATGTGAAATGCGTCAATTGGAAGTGTAATTCTCTTTGATTTATCAAAAGATGTGATATGATAAAGAGGCTCTCCTAATGGAACTCTATCTGCTGCTTTGCATCTATCTATCCAGTCGTCTGATTCACGCTTTAATGCTCTCTTTGTTTCTGCTAGAGGGACTTGGAGGTTAACTGAATCTCTCTTGGAACTGACTAAAATTTTTCCATCAGTATCGCTAATTATGGCTAGTCTGATATTTTCATCAAAGTCCATCAACATATTGAGAACTTTTTCATATCTTGCCATGGTTTATCTCTAACATTAGATAATAAAAACAATTTGCTAAACTCTAAAACAGTGCCAAGAAAGATTAACTTATATCTTATTTTGAAATAACATCTCGTATGACTGGAACCTATGAGGGATTTGTTGGTGAGGTTTGGCATGACTTTCCACAGTTAGCTGAATGGCATGATGATGATCCAAAATTACTCCAATTATGGGATTTGGATACCTTCATTGAGGCAGGTTATCATAACTTCCATGCAGAAAGAAAACAACTATTCCATATTAGTAAACTAATTGAAACATATGCTCAAGAGCACTCCCAACCACTTCTTGCTACTTTTGAAAAAATCAAACGATACAAATTCGTTGAAAAAAGATATCAAAGAATGATTGAAAATATTCCAAAAATTTGGGTTGTTGCAGATTATGGAACTACCAAGATAGATACTCCTCCAAAAATTGATGTCATTAATTGTAAGAATACTGCTCTAATCGATGTTTGGAGTGTAATTACTAGAGGACCTTATGGCCCATTTGGATTAATTGCTGAAGAATATGAAGATGGTAAATTCAGAGGATTTTTCACATTGAATCCAACTGTATGTAGACACGCAATTGACGCAATGGGAAAAATTTTGGGAAAGAAATTCAATATACAGTAATTAAGAAATTCTCACAATTCATTTCAAAAAATTATTAGGCCCAAGCAACAATTTTGTGATTTTCATTATAAATCCCTAAAAACATTCCAAGAGTAATTCTAGGAGTTTCTCCCAAGATTTTTGTTACTTGATGATAGTAATTTGGATTAATAATGACTAAATCCCCTTTGTTAATATTTGAAATCTTACAACATTCTTTTGTAACTACATCTGGTGTATATCCAAAATCTATGTTTCTATATCTCTCATCTTTTTTCTCCCATTGATTCTTGTAGATAATGACATCCCCTCCCGTTTCAGATTCTTGCAAATGAAGAACGCATGATAACTGCTGATCAATTTTTGAGATTGAGTATTCCTTTCCTTCATATTTTACATTGTCTTTGTGGATAGGAATGGATTTGCCCTTCCTGTGGATTCTAATCACAAATGGGGAAAAATAACCTTCATCTTGCTCTGCTAGAGAAATTGAAAAGGATGGCAATACTTTTTGAATCATATTGAAAATTCTGGTAGAAGGATTTTCTATCCTCTCAAAAATGTCTTGATTTATTTTTTGAAACTCCTTAGATTTTTGAAAATAATCTTTCTTTCTAGTTGCAAATGACATTAAAAAAGGTCCAATATGTTCAAGTTTTGATTTTTGAAAATATGTTTTTTTTGAAGTTTCAATTTTTTTGATTATTTCCATACATTGGGTTTCTGAATAAAAATTTCTAACCACTAATGCGGGAATTTCACCTGATAGGATGTTTTTCAAATCTTTTTGAGAAATTTTTTGACTATCAATGAATAGAGGGGTCCACATTAGTATCCCCCTACTCCTGAATGAGAGACTTTAGCCAAGATCATGCCTGATTCGTCTCTACTTTGAATCTCACATTTAAGAAATGCCTCGTGAGTGCATTTGCCCAAGATTTCCTTATTCCATTCTGATTCATTTTGTGGAAGTCCTGGAATATCTGCTTCAATAATCTTTATTTTTTCAACATCTGAATAATCTAGTTTATTGCCATTTTTTCTATGTGTTACATTAAGAATAAAAGAATTGGATGACAATATCTCAGAGCCATTTCCCCAGATAATGTCAGTCATCATCCATACCGTAGTCTTTATCGAAGTCTATCTTGATCTTTAGAGATCTTTCAGTACTCTCTATTGCTTTTCTAATTACTGATGGGCTAATAGAGAAGAATCCTCTATACATTCCATCTCCCATGTCTTCAGCAATTAATCCGAAAGGACCTTTCTCTCCTTTTGTTAGGACCATCCATATTTCTGAAAGATTTGTTCCATCACAACTAATTACTTCTGCATTCTTTGGTGGTTGAGGAGCTAGAGATGGGTTGTTAAAGTTTCCAATAATCCATACCTTTGGAATATCCTCTACTAACTCCATGTATCTGTCTTCAACATACTTGTATCTCTTTGATGTCTCAAATGTTGCCAAGAGAGGAACTTTGTGTTTGGCAGCATAGTTCTCAAGTAGAATACTTAGTCTATAGAGCTCTTTTCTGCCTGTTTCAAATCTTACATATCCTGCTTTGATGTATTCACTGAGATACCATAACAGATTGTGATCTGTAATGTCAGTAATCTCAACATCTGAAAGCTTTGGGAATTCTTTTAGAACTTCATCCAACATGCTTTGGTATTGTAATTCCATGATATGATTATGTCAGAATCCTATATAACTAGTGATAAGATATATTTCTAGTGCTAAAATTACCACTAGTTACTTGGATTTCCACTAGTTAAATACCATAAATCCATTACAATTGATATGAGTTTGATATCTATATTCAAATGCAAAACTTGTGGCAAAGAATTTGAAGATTGGTCTTGTGATTTTTGTTACACAAAAACCGTTTTAGCTAAAACTGAGGTATAATCATGCAAGAATTACAAAATCAAAACTTCGATCCAATTGTTTCGGATACAAAAATTCCAATCAGACTTGGATTCTTAAATTCTGAGGGAGTGCCAAATATTATTTCACTTTGGTATGAACAAATTGATGGTAAGATATTTTGCGCAACTCAAAAAACTGCCAAAATTGTCACTTACCTTGAAAAAAACCCAGAATGTGGATTTGAAATTGCTGCTGACAAACCCCCATACAAAGGAACACGTGGAAGTGGTGTAGCAAAAATTGTTGAGGATAGAGGTGAAGAAATTCTAAACATTTTGATGAAGAAATACCTTGGTGATAAAGTATCTACTTTACAAAAAATTTTGAAAAAAAATATCAGAAATGAGGTCGCAATTGAGATAACTCCCAAGAAGTTATTTCATTATGATTACTCTACTAGAATGAAAGATGTGTAAAACAATGAAAGATGATGCTTGCCCTACATGTGGTTCAAAAAAATTTGAGATACAAAAATCTGAAAATTCATCTAATTCTGATGAGATTTTTTTAAAATGCAATAATTGCAAAAAATCTTGGTATTCTCAGGTTCCTAAAAGTTAGCACTAGCCCAAAAAAATTACCTGTTGGTTATATTTTGTAAATTGTAAATTATACTGAGGAGAAATGCAACAAACCACACAAACAAAAACACCACGGCTAAAATTCATGCTGATTTTGG
>REGJ01000030.1 GCA_003702525.1 Candidatus Nitrosopumilus sp. | reverse complement strand
AAAATTACAATTTACCTGATTTCATTCTAGTTCTAATTGCAAAAGAATGCAAATCAGATTTGCTAGAGAGAGGAAGAATTGATGACAGATTACAAAGCATGAATGATGATGCATTAGAGTTACTCCACAAAGTGTTTGTAGAATGTGAAGAAGACAAGGCAGGAAAATATGCTCAATACAGATTCTATGCTTATGTCTCAAGCATGTACCACAAGTGTGAGGTTCTAGTCAATGAAACAATTCCGGGTAAAACTGGCAAGAATCACAAGATGCCAGTTGCAGTCAAAAACAACGGAATGTACATTGCAGTTGCACACAACAAGGCAACAGGACATCCAGTGAATAAGAAAGACACTACAAAGTTCTATGATATCGTAGATGACATCAAGAGTGGTGATCACGGAACAATGCTAAGTGATGCAATTTACGCTTCTTCAGTAGGATTCAAGGGAGACGCACTAGTTGAATTAGAAAACTTGAGCAAATCAAGAAAAGGTGATGCTGAAAACCAATTAAATTTCAAGACAGCAAACTTTGAAAATAATATTTACTCTGTTACAAAGTGTTAATTTTACAAATTTAGTTCTCTAGTATCCATAGTTAGAAAGGTGGGTTTTCCATCAGTCTTTTGAAAGTTTTCATCATACTGTTCAAACTCTAGTTGCTCAAAGAGATGTTTAGTCCAGATGTCATTAATTTCGCGAGTATGTTTTTTGCGTCCCATCTGTCGCATCTGTTCATTTAGAATAATGTTAGATACTGCTGTACAGTTTTTTTCTGCCAAGTACAGCTCATTGTTTTCATCTTTTGGTTTTTGCCAAAGAACCATTCCAAAGTTTTCTGCATGGTATCCTTCACAAGTAGAATCAGTCCACAAAGGTCTGAAATGTGTCAGATAGAAATGATAGATGTCTTTTCCTCTCTGTTCATGATCACGCAATAGAGTATGAGTGTCAATTCTTTGGAGAATGCTTGTAGGTTTTGTTATCATTTCGTCGCACTGGACGTCATAGTCCTTGCCAAACTTTTCTTTAATCCATACCTTGAAGAACTGAGCCATCTTTTTGACATATTCAAACTCAAACTGTCGCTTTTCGCGTTCTTCTTCTTTTACAAGTAAAATGAAGTGTAAAATCATAATAAGAAAAAGGGGTGGTTATGTCTGGCCTTCAATACCCATTAGGGTAAGTGTTGAACGAATCTTCTCAATTTTTCTGATCTTCCAGGTAATTGTTTCTCTAAGTTTTTCTACAGTATCAGATTCGATCTTGGCCAAAATATCATATGCACCAAAAGTTCCATGAACTTCTTTGACACCTTCTAGGCCCTTTAGTTGGCCGATAATTGCCTCTTCTGAACCTAGTTCACAGTTGATTAAGACATAAGCTGTTGCCATGCAATAATTACAAAAATCGACTATATCAACAAAGCGATTACATTTAGGTTTGAGAAATCTTTATGACTTCATCCCAGATTGGTTTTGGAACAGGCATTACAGATAACCTAGAGATTCGGATCAATTCCCAGTCTTTGAATTTTTTATTCTTCTTCATCTCATCAAGTGTAACAGGACGTTTCAATGCTTTTTTGTATTTTACATCAACTACGATAAAACGTTCAACGTCTTCTTTTGGATTAGAATATGGTTTTGATGTAACTTGCATAATTCCAACTGCTTGTCTTTCATCGCCGGTATGATAGAAAAACACAAGATCACCAGGTTTCATTTCTCTCATGTGTTTGAGAGCTAGATTGTTGTGGACTCCATCCCAGACAGTAGTCTTGTCTTTTTTGAGTTGCTCAAAGTTGTAACCTCTAGGTCCGCTTGGTTCTTGTTTTGCCAACCAATAGTTTACCATTTTCAAATTTTTGTATCATCAAGGGATGTTTAATGGTTTATGAAATGTTCCCCGGTTCTGACTCGCACAAGATCATTGGTATTTTAGCCAAAACCTCCTTGGGTTCTGAAACCGGGGTTGCCCATAATGTAGCACGCCTGGGTGAATTAGAAATCATTGGTATCATTACGATCGACATCATCCTAATCCGTCTGCGTGCCTGCTCTTGGGCGATTAATTATAGAGGCTATCCTACTAAAAACCATTGATGGAAATCAAAAATCAAACGCTATTTTTTGTTGGAATTATAGTTTTGATTTTAGGCATCCTAATCATAATTTTTGATTATCCGCAACTCCAGCTTTTAGAGAGTTTGGATTCTGAATCATACTATATGCTTGACCAAGAAAAAAAGGATATTCATCAAAGAATGAAAATTGAGATTACTGTTGGAGCAGGACTGTTTGTTACAGGGATTGGATTGTTAGCAGTGTCTTTTCTAAAGAGATTTGAGAATAGATTCAGATAGAGATATTTCAAAACCAACTACAGGAACACGGATTTTGTAATTTTCAATAATTTTGGAGTTAATCTCTCCAATTACACCAACTGTCTTGTTGTTGATTATTACATCTGCACAGTGACCTTTCTCAAATGTTGGGTGTTCAGTAGTCTTTGTTGCAATCTCCAAATCAAAACCTGTCTTGAGTGCTGATTGCAAAACAGATTTGATTTCAGTGAAATTTGCATCCTGGTGTGCACTGATTCCAGATAGATTAATTGTCTCTGAAATTGGATTGCCTGCAGTAAATACAGTTCCAGTTTCAAATAGTTTCTGAGGATATGACTCGTGAATGTTTTTTGAGAGATTCTCCAGTAATCCAGGCAAAATTAAATCACGCAAAATTGTATGCTCTTGACTTTTTGAATCAAGGACTGAGATGATTGTTTTAGGTTCTCTGTTTGCCATTTCATAGAGAACTCTTTTGCTTGTCAAGCTGGAATTGAGTGCTTCAAGATATCCCAATCCAATCATTGTTTGGTTTAGTGACTTTAGTTGTAATGAAACTGGACTTGTTTGTCCAAGTGTTTGAGATGGAGTCATTGTTGGTTCAAGATTTTGAATTCCATATCCTAGTGCAACTTCTTCAACTAAATCCATTTCACCAAAGATATCAAAACGATATGCAGGAATTGTGCAGACAATATTCTTGCCCTTGACTGCTGCATCTAGCCTCGATTTTTTCAGTGATGAGACTATTTTTGATGCATTTAGTTCCAAACCAAGTGTCTGGTTGATTAGTGATGGACTGACAGTCATCTTTCTTTCTGCAAGTTTTGGTGTAGAATTTTTTGCACCAGAGATTGTTACAGTTTCCAAAGAGAATCCTGCACTTTGCAAAATTGTTGCAACTACAGAGAGCATGTCTTCAGCATCAGCTTTGTTTATTCCAGTAACTTCAACAAAGAGATTCTTTGTTTTTGTAGTTACTGTGGTAACTGCTGCATTGATTATTGGTGGAAATGATACGGTGTTTTGATTTGCATCAATAATTACTGGTATCTTTGAAGAATTTGCAAGTAAATCTCCATAGTCTTTTCCGACATCAGTGGTTTCAAGAATTTCAGTTATGGAGAGTTCTTTCTCAGAGTTTAACGGAATGAATTTGTGTTTTCTATCAGTTGTAGTGTATACCAGAGGAAATTGGATTTTATCTAAATCATGAATTCCAATTGAGGATTTCTTTCTCTTTCGTCCTATACCAAAGTGAAGGTCCTCTTGCATTGCCATGAGTTGCTTGATTATTTTATCGTCAATTTTGCCATTTTTTGCAACAATTCCAGTCACAAATGGACGCACTTTGGCAACATCAGGCTTTACATAGACAGAATATGATTTTGATTTTTTGATTTTTAGTTTGATTGCACCAGTTTTAATTCCCAACAGTCCTTGCATTCCAAGTGCAATTCCAAAGTCAGTGGAATAGTCAGGTCTGTTTGGACTGTACTCTATTCTGACAAGATCCTTGTCTTCAGATTCAATGTCCAGTCCAAGAAATGGCAAAGAGTCTGCAATCTGTTTTTTGGATGACTTTCCAATTATCTTTTGAAGACTGGAATAAGATAATTCTACTACTGGCATTTTGTTGCACTCCTCAACCAACTCAGATTGTTATTGTAAAATTCACGAACATCATCAAGACCATACTTTAGCATTGCAATTCTCTCAATGCCGCCACCCCATGCCAAGACAGGCTTTGTGATTCCAAGTGGCTTTGTAACTTCAGGTCTAAAGATTCCCATTCCAAATAGTTCAACCCATTTTCCTAGTCTTTCATTGTACACCATCGTTTGAAGTGATGGTTCTGTATATGGGAAGAATGTTGGCCAGAATTTTATTTTTGTAATTCCAATTCGTTTGTAAAACTCTCTCTGAATTCCCATCAAGTTTCGAAGGTTGGCGTCTTTTCCAACGACAACTCCTTCAATCTGGTTGAATTCAACAAGATGCTTGTAGCTTACTTTTTCATTTCTAAAAACACGACCCAGAGAAAATACTCTGGCCTCATCAGGCTTTGCTTCAGCAAGATGTTTGATTGTAACACAAGTGGTATGAGTACGCAAAACCATCTTACGTGCTTCGTTGATATCCCATTGGTATCTCCAATTTTTCTTGTGAGAGTCTGAAACCTTTTTGATTTGGTCTGGTGTTGCAATCTTTTTTGCAGAGATTCCATCAAGATAAAATGTGTCTTGCAATTCCCTTGCAGGATGGTCTTGTGGAGTGAATAGTGCATCAAAGTTCCAAAAGCTTGACTGTGTCATGTTTCCATAAATTTCAGAAAATCCCAATGTAACGAAAATTTCTCTAATCTCATCAATGGTGTCTTTTAGTGGATGAGTTCTTGCAACAAAGACCTCAGGTACTTTGGCTTCAACGTCAATTCCACCTGATGACGCATCAAGATTGATTGATTTTGCAGCATCAGTTAGACTGATTTGTTTTGTCTTTACAACTTCTTCAACAACAAAGTCTGGACGCTTTAACAGTCTTGACAAGTCATCAGAGTCTAGTTCAGTAACTGAAAGTTTAGAATCTCCAATTTGTTTTAGAGATTTTTCTCCAGGTAAAGCATCTGGAGGGTTCTTTAGTGTAATTGTGTCTGCTGTAGCCTCTACCCAGTTGTTTTTTCGTGCCAATCCCATAGCAGGTCCAAATACTGGGCCCAATTCTTTTTGTAAATCAGATAGTTTTGATTTTGTTTTTAGTAAATCCAAGAGTCTTCTTTCAGGGAGTCCTTTCTCAAGTGATTCCTTTCCATTTTTTCCCAAACTAACAATGCTTGATTTTGATTCATCAACATTTGCAAGTTCTTTTAGTTTGAGCCATTCAATTCCACGTCGAATTTGGTCTGGTGAAAGTTTTGTAGATTTTTCAAGATTTTCAGGAGTTTGCTTTGGGTTGTCTTTTAGTGATGTGATAATTTTTTTTTCAATATCGTGAAAGACCTGTGACAACACCAAAACTTCGAAAAAGACTTTTTAAACCTTAACCTAAGTCAATTTGAATGTCAGCTGACGATTTTGTTGTTACTCCTTGGCATGTAGAAGGAGATATCGATTATGACAAGTTAATCAAGCAATTTGGCACTCAAAAGATTTCTCCAGAGTTACTAGAGCGAATAAAGAAAATTACTGGAGAGGATCATTACATGCTCAGACGAGGAATCTTCTTTTCTCACAGAGAGATGAACAGAATCCTAGATGATTATGACAAAGGCAACAAGTTCTTCCTATACACAGGACGAGGCCCATCAGGCCACACCCACATTGGCCACTTGGTACCATGGGTCTTTGCAAAATGGCTCCAAGAAAAATTTGATGTCAACATGTATTTCCAATTAACTGATGATGAAAAATTTTTCTCAAAACCTAATCTGACTTTGGAGGAGACAGGAAAATTTGCATATGAAAACGCACTGGACTTTATTGCATTAGGTTTCAAACCAGAAAAAACAAAAATCATAATCAATACAAAAAACATTCAGACACTATACCCAATTGCAGCTCAAGTTGCAAAGAAAATTAATTTCTCAAATACCAAAGCCACATTCGGATTTACTAATGATACCAGCATTGGTATGATATTTTACACAGCACTGCAATCTGCTCCGTGTTTCATTGAAGACAAGCCAGTACTCATTCCATTAGGTGTTGACCAAGATCCTCACTTTAGATTAACAAGAGACATTGCTCCAAAGATTGGAAAGACAAAGCCTGCACTAATCCACAACATAATGATTCCAGGATTAGAAGGACCAGGCGGAAAAATGTCAGCTTCAAATGAAAATAGTACCGTATACACAACAGATGCTCCAAATGTAGTAAAAAAGAAAATTAACAAACATGCATTTTCAGGAGGACAGACAAGTGTTGAGGAGCACAGAAAGCTTGGAGGAAATCCAGACATTGATGTATCATACCAGTATCTCAGAATATTCTTTGAACCAGATGATAACAAACTAAAATCAATCTACGAGGATTACAAATCTGGAAAGATGCTTTCTGGAGAACTAAAGGCAATATTGATTGAAAAGATGAATGCATTTTTGGCAGTCCATCAAGAGAACCGTGAAAAAGCTAAAGACAGAATAGACGAATTCCTTTTTGAAAACAAATGAACATAACAGTTACCTGTGAAGACAAATACGAGGCTCAGAAACTAGCCAGTCTTATTTTCATCAAGGATGGAAACGAGACATTCATCACTGGAATTCTAAATGTTGTAAAAAACGAACTAGTCATATCACTCAAAGACAAATCAGCTCACAGTATTTTACTTGAAGATGAATCTAATGTAGAAAAGTTTGCAGATTTTGCACAATCAGTAGTTGACAAAGAACACAAAATTATCTCAACTAAGATTGTCGGAAACCAAGTAGAGATTGTTAAAGGCTGAATCTATGCACCAAATGCAGTCCAGAGTGCGATTACTCCAACTACTGCAATTAGAGAAATTCCTAATGCCTTAAAGTCGCCATTCATGATTTGATTTCTAAATTATTATAATTAAAGTGTTAATACATTCTCAAGGATGATTTTAGATCATCGTGGGAAATATTTACTTTTTTTACGTTTAGGTCTTGAACTTTGTTCTTTTGGTTTTGCAATAGGCTGTCTGATCTCATTGCAATTCAAGCACAGTACCTTGAGTTCTTCTCTTGCCAAGTCTGGATCTGAGATGTATTTTCCCCAAGATGACGCAGTACCGCCACGTCCAATCTCATCAAATGAAGAATCATCAGAAATTGGACTAAATCCCAAAGCTCTTTCATCTTTGAATCCACAACTAGAACAAGTTTTGCCTCCCAAAATTTCAAATAATTTTTCTTTTATTGTTGCATAGAATTTATCAGAACCGTTACTGAAAAAGCTCTCTCGTTTTTTTGACAGTCTATCATTTCTTAGTTTTCTAGGTTTGTCTCTACCAGATTCTCTTCTGTCGTCACGTCTTGATTCTCTACGGTCATCACGACGAGATTCTCTTCTGTCATCACGACGAGGTTCTCTTCTGTCGTCTCTTCTTGATTCCCTTCTGTCATTTCTAGAAAATTTCTCATATTCATTATCTTGAGGTTTATTTTTTCTAAAACAATCACTACAGTAAACAGGCCTGTCAGTTTTTGGAACAAATGGAACTTCACATTCATCACCGCAATCAGCACAAGTTACAAATGCAGACTCTTTTCTGCTTCTAGAAAATCTATCATCTCTGCGAGACTCTCTTCTGTCATCACGACGATATTCTTGTCTATCATTTCTAGAGGATCTATCATCTCCCAAGTCTTCGCGTCTGCTGTTTCTAAAGCAATCATCACAATAAACTGGTTTGTTACTTCTTGGAACAAATGGAACTTGACATTCATCACCGCAATCAGCACAAGTTACTGTTGCAGATTCTCTTCTACCTCTAGAGTACCTGTCATCTCCAGAGTCCCGTCTGTCATTTCGAGAATTTCTAAAAGAACGACTTGCATCGTCTCTTCTACGTCCTCCTCCAGACTTTTTCTTATCAGAGTACTTTGAACGGTATAGTTCCATGGATGATTATGAGGAATCTATTGGTTATAGATACTTAGAGGTCTCATTTGTGCCTAGAACAAAAAATTACAATCAAACTAGGGATTTGTCCATTTCTGTAGACATTATCTCTTGAACTTTGAGAAAATACAATCTTGTTGAATATGGCATGTCATCTAGATTGTTGTCAACTGCAATCATGAAATAGCGAACGGCACGTTTTGAGATATCCAAATTAAATTTCATCAACAGTATTGGGTCTTGATGAACTTTGATCTTGTCTTGGA
This sequence comes from Candidatus Nitrosopumilus sp., assembly GCA_003702525.1. Lineage (GTDB taxonomy): Archaea > Thermoproteota > Nitrososphaeria > Nitrososphaerales > Nitrosopumilaceae > Nitrosopumilus. Next base: position 6,037 of record REGJ01000030.1, on the reverse strand, counting down.
GCCAAGGTGGTGCCATCTCAATTGTCTCTTTGATGATTTTATCATACCAGTATGACAGATTCTGCGGATGCAGTCCTTGCTTTAGATTAGAGACATCATTGTCTATCTTCTTCATCATGTGAGGGATGATTGCCATGAGGCTGAATCTTGAAATTTTGTTTTATTGCAATTACTCAAAGTTGTGCAAGCTACTTGTCAACTGATAACAAGTTTCCCTCTGAATCAATTTCAGAATTCTTGATTCGGGTAGTAGATATTCGAGACCCGTCTTTTGCCAAATGCATTGGGACTGTTACAACCTCTACTGGAGAGAGATTCTTTTGGGCCCTCAAATCATTTAGCACATCTCCCTGACTGCTTGTCTCATCACTTACAACCAGTGCTTGTACTTCTGGCTCCAAGACAGCAGGACCAAATTCATTATCGAGTTTACTAATCTGAAACGAAGAGTTTGGAAATTCTTTGAATATTGTTTCAGTTAGATTTGCCAATCTTGTCTCATAGTTGTTAATCAGGGTCTTTCCGCGTTTTTTTGCAAACTCGTCACTGGTCAGTCCAATGATAATCTTGTCTGAAATCTCAAATGCGTTTGAGAGCAGTGTGATGTGTCCCCTATGGATAATATCAAAAGTGCCACCCATTGCAACTAGAGAGAATTGCGACATGACAATGTATGGACTGCTTTGAAAATAAACTTACTACCTTACATTTAGCAGAACAAATGGGCCCTGCTCTGATATTGGGATATCATTTCTGTCCCATACAAAGGTCTCAAGGAAATAGAGTCCGCTGTTCTTTGGCATCCAGTCTATTGTAGGATACTGAAGGCCTGTTCCAATGAATCGACCATCATCTTTTCCGATGTACTCTACCTTACCACTTCCGGCTTCCTTGATTTGGATATAGTATGTGTATGGCGTTTCGTTAGTGTTCTGGTCAGCTGCAAACTGTATCCATGTTTCACTTCTAACATTTACAATTTCACCAACTGGAATTTCAGAAAGTTTCTCTCCATCTGAATCAGTTACAGAGACACTAGAGATTGAAACTAGTTTTGTCAAGGACTGTGGTTCAGGAATTTCGATATCAACAAAGTTTGAAGAGAACACATCAGATTCGGCAAACAACAAAAATCCTACTGCTCTTGCATCAATGGAGCGATTGACATTAAATGAAACTTCTTCATCCAATCCAACATCACCTAGTTCTACAGTTATGACTTCAAGAATTCGTGGTGGCTCAAATCCGTCATAGAGTGCCATGTAGACATTGGTGTTAGAATTTGGAGCGCCTCCATTTTGCAATACTCCTGCAAAGCTAAGGCGGCCATCATATGATAGTTCACTAGAATAAACTGTCAATCCCTTTTCTTTTGAAGACGAGGAATCAAATCCAAGCAAAGATACTGACGCTTCAGTTATCTGCGGATTTTGAGTTTCAGAGCGGATTACAAATGGAGACTCGCCTTTTGGTGGGATTACCTCAAGGGTGGTTCTGCCGCTATTAACCTCAATGGGACTGGAACTAAAGTCATCAAAGAAGTTCACCTGAATCAGGACGTTAGTTACAGAGGTCTGGGTGTTGTGATTTTTCACAGTACCAACTACTACAGTATACCCATCAGAGTCATGATACACAAAAGGAGCTTCACTTGATATTGATACTGAAAGTGTAGATGGAGTATCAGTGACTTCTTGAGCAAATGCATGGTAAAACGGGATTAGAGAGATTGCCAATAATGCGACAAGGAGAAATTTTTGCATCAAGAATAGTTGCCGTGATCAGATTAATTGTTTACCACATATGATATAGTGGACAAGAAAGGTAACATCGTTTAACCTAGTTTACACTAGAGAAATAAAATAATAAAAAGAGATGTAAGTTTAGTTTCTCTTTGCGGTAATTGCTAACCAGTAAATTAATCCTGGAGCTAAACCAACTATTAGCGGAATGAATACCGGCCATCCGTCTACTGCGCTTGCCATGAGAAAAAACGGAAACTTGTCCTATTTAAATCCATTTAGCAGTTCGATATTCAGCACGGATCGCGTATAAAAGGAAAGAGTGGACCGGACGGAATTTGAATCCGTGACCCCCCGCGTGCAAGGCGGGTATACTACCAGGCTATACTACCGGCCCACACGAGTCTTGATTTATCTGCAGATTTTAATTGTTGTCTTCTTGGCAAGGATTTTATTTGAAAGCGCGAACCTTTCCTCATGGTACTTTTAGAATCCCAAGTCAAACTAAAGACGGGAGATACAGCACCAGACTTTGATCTTTTAGGAATTGATGATAAAAAACATGCATTAGGTGATTACAAGGATTACAAGGGATATCTCGTAATCTTCATGTGTAATCACTGTCCTTATGTCAAAGCCAAAGTTGATGCACTCAACGAGTTGTATGAGAAATGTGGCAGTGATGTTGCCATGATTGCAATTAACAGCAATGACTCCACTGACTATCCTGAAGACAGTTTTGATGCAATGAAAGAGACTGCCAAGGAGAAGGGATTCAAATTTGATTATCTAGTTGATGAGACACAAGAGATTGCCAAGAAATATGGCGCAATGTGTACTCCAGACCCATACTTGTTTGATGGTCAAAAGCAACTAGTGTTCCATGGAAGAATTGACAATGCCATGAAGCCAGACGATACTGCAACTGAGAAGACAATGATCAACAATATCGACAAACTGGTATCAGGTCAAAAAATCGAAAAAGACTTTGACCCATCCATTGGCTGTTCTATCAAGTGGAAAGAAAATTAGACTTAAATGACTCTGGCCTAGAGATTTGTTCGTGGGCTCGTAGCTCAGCTTGGCTGGAGCGTTCGACTGATAATCGAAAGGTCATGAGTTCGAATCTCATCGGGCCCATTATTTTTGATTCTGATAAACTGTTTGAGACCACTGGATAATTTCATCTAGTTTGTCAGTTACCAGGTCTGATTCTGTTTTGGCTTTTCTTGAAGCACTTCCACAAAGGATTAGTTTCATACGTTTTCCAGATTTTGATTTTGTTGGGTTTATTGAATCCGCAAAGAAATTCAAACCCTCGTCTGTTTCTGAAAATACAACGACAATCAGGACGCCAGGTTTTTGTTTCCAGACTTTGCCAATCAATTTCTGAAAGTCCAGATCAAAGAGGACGTCAATTGCAGAGGACATATCTCCAAGATGAGATACCTTCCATGAATCAGAGTGAAACGCAGCAGAAGCTGCTTCGGCAATCAAACTACTTTGAAAGTCAGCTGAAATCACAACTACATTTTTCTTAGAATCTGCAACTATTGGAATCTGGCCCAGTATCTGAAGAGACTTTGAGATTATTGTCCTCAAGAGATTCTGCTCAGCAGTACCAATCTTTCCCTCATCAAACATGCTCTTGACAGAGTCTATTGCAGGTAAAATTACCTCAATGATTAAGCGATGAACAGTAGCCCCTGAATGCAAAGAGTTTCGAATTAATGAATAGACTTGGTCCTCTTGTCCTTTAATCAGAGAATCAAGAAACTTTGGTGCCACCTGAAAGTAATCATCAGGAAAATGAAACGACTCTTGTCCTGGTTCCAAAAACCACAATGTAATGTTTCCAATATTTTTTTGACGAACCAATCCTTCAGCTGCAAAAACTTTGAGATACTTTGTCATGGTGATGCGGTTTACTTTCATCTGTTCAGCAATCTCCACACCAGACATTCCGGATTCAGAATCCTTCAAAACTGGAATTAGTTTTTCACGAATCTCTTCTTCAGAATATCCTTTTCCCATTATTGCTCTTGGAGTATGGTATTGTATAAAGACTAATTTTCGTTGAGTGTGGCAATCTATTTTTTAAAATAAAATCTTATATAGAAGGTACCTTAAAGTACGGTAAGGGAAAAGTAAATTGCCAAAAGCAGGATTCAAATCAATTACCGTTTCAGAAACCGTCTACGATAAATTCCAAGAAGTTTATCAAAAGAGTAAAGACGACCTTGCAATGAAAGGTGTCAACAGTTTCTCAGGTTATGTTACTTACATGTTAGAGGAGATGATGCAAAAGGACAAGACCTTTGCAAGATATGCTCCAAAGATTGAAAAGATTTCAGTCGATGATGATAGAATTATTCTAAAGGACAATATCAAAAACAGAATCGCAGAAGTTGCAGTTCAGAAAGGAGAATTGTACTGTCAGTTATGTGATGAGAAAGATTGTGTCCATGTTGGTTATGTCTGGTCCATACCAGAAGTCTACGAAGTTCTAAACGCTAGAGGAATTAAACAGAAATAGTTGTGTATGGAGGAGGTGGGATTTGAACCCACGAACTCCTGAGAGACAGGATCACCCATTATTTGATCTTAAGTCCTGCATGTCCAAAAGCACAAAGTGTACTTACTTTGGCCAGGCTTGATTACTCCTCCAAAAGGGTAAAAATCTGTGTGAAATTTAACAGTTTACAGATTCTGCGGCGATAATGAAGAATTATAAGGATTTTCTACAGGACGAAGGTGTGCTTCGATAGCTCAGCCTGGTAGAGCGTTACCTTGGTAAGGTAAAGGTCGCGGGTCCGGATCCCGTTCGAAGCTTTTTTCAATTTTCAAAATCATATTTTTGACCAAATTACGAAGTTTGTATTTAAGTTCGATTTCAACTAGGAAAAACCTAGTCCAAGATCAATTTTTTTTATCTTCTAAATTGTTAAAAAATTCTGCAATACTAACTATTGAAACAAGTATACTCCCAAGTGGCAACTGTCACCCCAAAACCATTTGTAAAATGGGCCGGTGGAAAGCGCCAGTTAATTCCAATTCTAAATGAGAATCTACCAAAGACCTTTGGGACATACTATGAGCCATTTATTGGAGGAGGTGCTTTGCTATTCCATATCCTCACTGAAAGAGATGGTCAAAAATGTAGCATCTCAGATTTAAATTCTGATCTAGTTTTAGCTTATACGACAATTCGAAACAGAATTGATGACCTTATCTCATCTCTCAAAAGTCACGAAAAAAATTATCGCAAGGATTCAAAAGTATACTATTATTCCGTAAGAGAATCAAACCCTAGAAGTGAGATTGAGAAAACCTCAAGATTGCTCTTTTTGAACAGAACCTGTTTCAACGGATTGTACCGCGTCAACAGTAAAGGAAAATTCAATGTCCCACTAGGGCGTTACACAAATCCTAACATCGTAAATGAGGATAACCTCCGCTCTGTTAGTGCAATTCTCCAAACAAGCAAAGTCTCAATCAAATGTCGCGATTTTGAAGCAGTTCTAAGAGATGCCAAAAAAGGAGACCTCGTCTACTTTGACCCACCATACCAACCAGTCAGCGACACTGCTAATTTTACCAGTTACACAAACAAGGATTTTACAGATAGTGACTTGGAGAGACTGGCAGATCTTTGTAACAAACTAGATTCCAAAGGATGTAAAGTCCTATTGTCTAATTCAGATTCAAAACAAGTCTCAAGTATGTTCTCTGAAAAACCCTGGAAAGTAAACAAGATTCAAGCAAACCGTTCTATCAATTCTAATTCAAAGAAGCGAACCGGTCACTTTGAATTGTTAATTAAAAATTACTAGAATTTTAAAAGATTATTTTTTTCAAAAAATATCTAGAGTTTACACTAGGGAAAAATAATAAAATGAAAAGGAAAAGGTTGGGTTTTTAGTCCCACTTTGACCAAGCGGCCATCCATCTGTAAGTCCATGTATTCAATTTACAACCTAATGCTGCAAATGTACATCCCAAAACTGCACCTGCACCTGCACCGAGAGCGACTGGGCTGTTATAGAACTTACCTACTTGGGGTTCTATCGGTGTCATGTAAGGTGGCAATGTTGGTCTTGGATATTTGAATGCCGTTTCAAGTGGGTCTGCTACTGTTATCAGGTTTACCATGTTGAATAATGGTAAAGACATTCCTACCAGTACACCGCCGAACAGTATCAAGGAGTGCTTGTTCTTCTTTGTTGCCCAGTAGACTAAGTCCAACAGCATTGCTGATGGTAACCAAACTGGTGTTACAATGAAGTCATATGGAT